>JBOHCG010000280.1:0-9709 GCA_050698735.1 Streptosporangiaceae bacterium
TGGCCCCGGCGAGCTCCAGGGTTCGCAGCCCGGCGAGCGAGCCGGCCAGCAGCGCCGAATGCCCGGCCCCCGACTCCGCCAGCCCGGGAAAGATCACCACCACGTTCCCGGCCGCCCCGGCCGAGATGCGTACCCCCGGCTCCGCCATCGTGGCCGAGGCGCGCGCCCCGTGCTCCGCCGTCATGGCCGGGGCATGCCCCCCCGGCTCCGCAGTCGCCGCCGACCCATCAGCCCGCAGCCGCCGAGCCGCCTGCCGCGCCTGCCCGGCCAGCTACTGCGGCGTGGCGGGCGCCAGCGCGACCCTGAGCACCGCCCCGCCGCCCTCATCGCAGCCGCGAACCGCGTCAACCGCCAGCTGCCTGGCGAGCTCCCGGAGTTCCGAATACGACAGGACCGGCGCGCTAGCCGCGATGACATCGAGCTTGTCGGCCAGCGCCCCAGCATCCCCCCCGCACAACACAAAAACCCCAGGCGGCGCCAGAACATCGGCCGAAAGCGCAAGCGCGAGCCCGACACCACGCCCAGCCAGATCGCCGTCTGCGCACGCAAACGCCTCACCAGCCGCAGCCGCACCAGGGATAGCCGCCGCAGGTACCGCCGTAGTCCTGGGCGCCTCAAGGATGGCTGCCCCGGTGCCCTGCGGGCCGGGCGCGGCATGCTTCCCCGGCGCCGGGGGCCAGGATCCAGTGTCTGCGCCGATCCGGTCGGCGGCGGCCTCTGGTATCCCGGTTGTCGTGCGGCGGCGGCGCCCGGGCCGGCGGTCGCCCTCGCCTTCGCGGCGCAGGACCAGGTGAACTCCCTCCGCACCGGGCCAGGCCGAGGCGCCGTCCATGGTCGCCGGATTGGCGGTGCCCAGCGAATTGACCGCCGCTAGCCGCGTCCCCTCCGGCCATGCCTCCGGGCGCTCGGGCAGCCGGAGCCGCGTGTCGCCGGCCTCGATGAGCGGATGCGGCCGTGCGCATCCCGTGCCGGGTGGGATCGTCCCCGTAGCCATCGCGAGGGCCGCCTTGATCAGGCTCGCGATCCCCGTGGCCGCCCTGGAGTATCCGATGTTGGCCGAGACCGCGCCCAGCGCGGCGGTGGTCTTACCCTCTCTCCGCAGTTGCGCGAGAGCGGTCAGCTCCGTCAGGTCCCCCGCCGCGGTCCCGGTGCCGTGGCCCTCGACGAGGTGGATGTCCGCGGGGTCGATCCCGGCCCGGTGGTAGGCCGGAAGCAGCGCGGCCCCGGTCGGCGTGGGACGCAACACCGGAGCGGTGCTCCAGCCCGCGATCTCCGCGTATACGGGCAGTCCGGCAGCGTGCGCGTCGGCCGCGCGGGCCAGGATCACGATGCCGCAGCCCTCGCCGGGCAGCAGCCCTGCCGGGTCGGCGGCGTAGACGCGCATCTCGTCGGACCCCAGAGTGCCAGCCCGTGCCTGCTGGTCCAGCCAGGCCGGATCGACGCCGAGTTCAGCCCCGCCTGCCACCGCGAGGTCAAGCTCGCCGGCCTGCAGCGCGTCGGCTGCCGCGATGACCGCGTGCAGTGACGAGAGGTACGCCGTTTCCGGATATCGCACGTCGGTTGAGAAACCGAACTGTTCGCTGACAAGCCCGCACACGTCGGGCGCAGCGCTAGCGATGACCAGCCCCGCCCGGCCCGCCGCCCCGGACGTCTGGCCCGCAGTTCCGGCCGCCTGGTCCGGTACGCCGCTGTCCTGGCCCGCCGCCCCGGCCGCCTGGCCCAGGGCTCCGGCCGCGTGACCCACGGTCCGACCCGGGCCGCGCCGCGCCCGCACCGCGTCGCCCAGGATCCCGGCCGCGCTTCGAAGCCCGGCATCCGCGAGCGCGAGCGCGGTGGTCTCGGCCGCCAGCCGCTGGATCGGAACCGGATCACGCGTTCCCGGTTCCGCCGCACCTGATGCCGCCCGGGTGGCCTTCCAGTCGTCGAGCAGAGCCGCGTGCCGCGCACGTCCCGGTGCCGAGCCGGAGACCGGCCGGAACAGCCGGAGCCCGGCGACGGTCAGATCATGAAATTCCGCCGGATCGCGCGCGCCCGGAAACCGGCATGCAATGCCGATGACGGCGATCGGCCCGCCCTGATCCCGCCGCCCGTTCATCGCCCCCGCCGCCGTACAGAATGGTTATCCAGGATTCCCTCAGTAATGACGAATAGTGCGGCCCGGCCCATCCCGTCAAGAGGAATAGCAAAACACCCCGATTTCCCCGGATCGGCACGCCTTCACCGCAGATTTCATCCTTTAACCCGCTATCCCCGCGCGAACGATCACTGCCCGCCATGCACGATCGGACCCGCCGGTCGACCCAATTACCCTGCCTAAACCCCGCAACCAGCGTGACCAGCGAGACCCGATTGCCCGCGCGGCACATGCAATTCCGCCACGCCCACCCGAGAAGGTAGTGAATGTGGCATTCCATACCGAAATCGGTAGGCGTTGCCACGTTCACTACCCAGCCGCCAAGCACTTTCCGCCCGTCCGCTCCAAGGGTGCCCCGCCCTGCAGGGGTCCCGTACGCTCCGATCCCCCTTCGAGTGCCCTGGCAAGAACTCCTGCGTGCCACGACACCCGCTGTTACGGAATCGAGTGCCCAGCCCCCTTGACTCCGCCCCCAGACCGGCCGCCCGATGGGCGCGGCATGTGCGCTATCCTGTGCGCATGCGTGCCGTCCGGCTGCTTCTTACCTAGCCGCGCCGACCTCCCGTCGTTGGCGCGGCTGCCCCTCGTACGCGAGGGGCGTTTTCATTGCGGGTGCTCTCCGCCGAGCAGAACCCATGCAGAACCCAGCAGGGTAACGGGGCCCGGACCGATTCAACGGTGAGGAAACGATGACAGCGGCCGACAGCGCCGAACTGGCGCAGCGCTACGATCCCCGCGATGTCCAGGAGAAGTGGCAGGCGCGCTGGGCGGACCTAGATCCGTTCCACGCCAGCGAGGATCCAGCCGATCCCAGGGAGCGCTACTACCTGGTCGACATGTTCCCGTACCCGTCGGGTGACCTGCACATGGGCCACGCCGAGGCGTACGCGATCGGCGACGCTCTCGCCCGCTACCAGTTCCTGCGCGGCCGCAACGTGCTGCACCCGATCGGCTGGGATGCCTTCGGCCTGCCCGCGGAGAACGCCGCCATCAGGAACAACACCCACCCCGCGGACTGGACCTACGCCAACATCGAGACCCAGGCCGCCTCGTTCCGGCGCTATGCCCCGTCCTTCGACTGGAGCAGGCGGCTGGCCACCTGCGATCCGGAGTACTACCACTGGAATCAGTGGCTCTTCCTGCGCTTCTACGAGCGCGGCCTGGCCTACCGCCGGGATGGCTACGTGAACTGGTGCCCGGTGGACCAGACCGTCCTGGCCAACGAGCAGGTCATCGCGGGCAAGTGCGAGCGCTGCGGCGCCGACGTGGTGCGTCGGCTGCTCAACCAGTGGTACTTCAAGATCACCGAATACGCCGACCGTCTGCTCGCGGACGCCGACGAGCTGACCGGCCGCTGGCCGGACCGCGTGCTGCTCATGCAGCACAACTGGATCGGTCGCAGCGAGGGCGCCGAGGTGCGCTTCATGGTGGAGGGCCGCGACGAACCGGTCACCGTGTTCACCACCAGGCCCGACACGCTGTTCGGTGCGACGTTCTTCGTGGTGGCGGCCGACTCGCCGCTGGCCGAGCAGCTGTGTGCGCCGGACAGGCTGTCCGAGCTCCGCGCATACGTCGATCAGGTCAGGAAGCTGACCGACATCGAACGCCAGTCCACCGAACGCGAGAAGACAGGCGTCTTCCTCGGCCGCCACGCGATCAACCCGGTGAACGGCAAGGCGATCCCGGTGTGGGCCGCCGACTACGTGCTGCCGGACTACGGCACCGGCGCCATCATGGCCGTCCCCGCGCACGACCAGCGCGACCTGGACTTCGCGCGGGCCTACGGGCTGGACGTCCGGGTCGTGGTGGACACCGGCCAGCCCGATCCGGCGCAGACCGGGATCGCCACCGCCGGCGACGGCACGCTGGTCAACTCCGGACCGATCGACGGGCTTTCCAAGGCTCACGCCATCGCCGCGATCACCGCCATCCTGGCGGGCAAAGGCCTCGGCCGAGCGGCGGTCAGCTACCGGCTGCGCGACTGGCTGGTCTCCCGGCAGCGCTTCTGGGGCACCCCGATCCCGATCGTGCACTGCCCGTCCTGCGGCGAGGTTCCCGTCCCCGACGACCAGCTGCCCGTCGTGCTGCCCGACCTGCGCGGCCAGGACCTGGTGCCCAGGGGCGTCTCCCCGCTGGCCGCGGCCGAGGACTGGGTGAACGTGGCCTGCCCGAGCTGCGGTGACCCGGCCAGGCGCGACACCGACACCATGGACACGTTCGTCGACTCGTCCTGGTACATGTTCCGCTACTGCTCGGTCCACTACGCCGACGGTCCGTTCGATGAGGCCGAAGTCCGCCGCTGGGCGCCGGTCGACATGTACGTGGGCGGCGTCGAGCACGCCATCCTGCACCTGCTGTACAGCCGGTTCTTCACCAAGGTGCTCTACGACATGGGCATGCTGGACTTCACCGAGCCGTTCACCAGGCTGATCAACCAGGGCCAGGTGATCAACCAGGGCAAGGCGATGTCCAAGTCGCTGGGCAACGGCGTCGACCTCGGCGAGCAGATCGAGCGCTTCGGAGTGGACGCGATCCGGGTGACGATGATCTTCGCCAGCCCGCCAGAGGACGATATCGACTGGGCGGACATGCACCCGGAGGCCATGGTCAAGTTCCTCGGCCGGGTATACCGGATCGCCGCGGACGTCGCCACCTCTGGCGAGTCCCCCGGCCAGGCTCCGGCCGGCGACACCGAACTCCGCCGTGTCACCCACCGCACCATCGACGAGGTCACCCGGCAGGTGGAGTCCTACCACCTGAACGTGGCGGTGGCACGGCTGATGGAACTGGTCAGCGCGGTCCGGAAGGCCATCGACTCAGGGCCGGGACCGGCCGACCCCGCGGTCCGCGAGGCCGCCGAGGCGCTGACCGTGATGCTGTCGCTGTTCGCTCCCTACACGGCGGAGGAGTGCTGGGAGCTGCTCGGGCACAAGCCCTCGGTGGCCCGCACGGCCTGGCCGTCGGCCGACCCCGAGTTGCTGGCCCAGGAGAAGGTCACCTGCGTGGTGCAGATCAACGGCAAGGTCCGCGACAAGCTGGAGGTATCGCCGAAGATCGCCGAGGGCGAGCTTCGCGAACTTGCGCTGCTCGCGCCGGGGGTGGTCCGGACGCTGGGCGGCCAGCAGGTCAGCCGGGTCATCGTCCGGGCGCCGAAGCTGGTCAGCATCGTCATGGACCTAACAAGTTCCTAGCTCCCGGGCCGGGAGGGACCGGGAGGGACCGGGAAGCCGCAGGGGAGGGGCGCACCCTGGGCCAAGGGCGGTGCGCTTGCTTGACCCAGTGTGCTTATACCCGGCGGAGTACTGCGACGACACGGCCGAGGATGGTGGCCTCGTCACCGAGGATGGGCGTGTAGGCGGGGTTGTGCGGGATCAGCCAGACGTGCCCGTCGCTCTGCTTGAACGTCTTGACCGTCGCCTCGGGCGTGTCGCCGTCGAGCATCGCGGCCACGATGTCGCCGTTCTGAGCGTCCGGCTGCTGCCTCACCACGACCCAGTCCCCGTCCGTGATCGCGGCGTCGCGCATCGAGTCGCCCGCCACCTTGAGCAGGAACAGCGTGCCCTCGCCGACGATCTGCCGCGGCAGCGGGAAGACGTCTTCCACCGACTGCTCGGCCAGTATCGGACCGCCTGCGGCGATCCGCCCGACCAGCGGCACGTAGATGGCTTCCTGCGACGGGATGTCGATGCCAGGGATGTCGCCGACCTCGACCTCTTCGCGGTCCGGCTCGGGCCGCACCGCAGGGTGTCCGGGCAGCCGTACCTCGACCGTCCGCGGCCTGCCCACGTCGCGGTGCAGGTATCCCTTCCGCTGCAGCGTGCTCAGCTGGTAGGAGACGCTGGACGTGCTGGTCAGGCCGACGGCTTCGCCGATCTCCCGCATCGAGGGCGGATAGCCGCGCCTCTGCACGGACTCCCTGATGACCTGGAGCACCTTGCGCTGCCGCCAGGTGAGCACGTGGTCGGGATCTGGTCGGTCCGGGGTCTCGGGGACAACGACGGGCACGCTGCCCTTGGGCTTGCGGCCCGGCCGGCCCTTGGGTCTCGGCGCCCCTGCCGTTTCGGTAACGGCCGCTTCGGTATCGGGAGTGCCCGTCGTGCTGGTTGCCATCGGTATTTCCTCCATCTGATGACCATGAGTGGCGGGGTACTTGCTTGCTGACTAGAGACTAGCGGTTATCACACCAGACCCCAAACATCTGTTCGACGTGTCGCGGAAAATGTCAGACCTTCGCGATACAACGGTGGTGTCGCTGTCCCGATCGAACAATTTTGCGATCGAATGAGAGTACGATCGAACGCGACTCGGTTCGAATGAAGGTTTGAGCATGGAGGTCGCCATGAACGCGATGCCAGCAATCGCTCCCCAGGCCGGCCCGCTGCGGCTGACCAGGCGCGGGCGCCTTGTGGTCGCCGTCGCCGTCGCGCTGCTGATCGCCGTGGTGATGCTCGTCGCCACCGGCACCGCCCGGGCGACAAGCAGCCCGCCGTCACAGGGCAAGGCAAACACCCAGAACCTCGCCCAGGTCGTAGTCGCCCCCGGCGAGAGCCTGTGGTCGGTCGCCGAGCGCGCCGATCCCGGCCAGGACACGCGAAACGTCATCCAGCAGGTCATCGACCTCAACGCGCTGACCGGCGACGTCGTCTATGCCGGCCAGCGCCTATGGCTCCCGCGCGGCTGACCCCCCGCGACAGCCTCGGGCCCGCGACACGCCGGACCCGCTTCTTGCCCTCAGCCGCCCGCAGGGTCTACGGTAACCACTACATCTAGTACTTACACCGATGTGGTTTTTCCACAAGTTGTGTTAGACTAGATCTTGAAGCTATACCACGGAAGGTGATCGCGTGCACTGCCCGTTCTGTCGCCACCCGGACAGCAGGGTCATCGACAGCAGGACCGCGGACGACGGCGCCGCGATCCGCCGCCGCAGGTCATGCCCGGAGTGCGGCCGCCGCTTCACCACCCAGGAGACGGTCATCCTGATGGTGGCCAAGCGCAGCGGTGTCACCGAGCCGTTCACCCGCGACAAGATCGTCCGCGGCGTCCAGCGCGCCTGCCAGGGGCGGCCGGTCAGCGAGGACAAGCTGGCGATCCTCGCGCAGAGCGTCGAGGAGACGATCCGTGCCCGCGGTCTTGGCGAGGTCCCCTCGCACCAGGTGGGCCTGGCCATCCTGGGCCCGCTCAGGGAACTCGACGAGGTCGCCTACCTGAGGTTCGCCTCGGTCTACCGGGGTTTCGAATCGCTCGCCGACTTCGAGGACGAGATAGCCACCCTGCGCCAGGGACACGGCGTGGCAGAGCTACCCGCGGAGTCAGCCACAGACTTAGGCGCCCTGAAACCGCGCCGGACAAGCAGAGCAAGCAGAGCGGCAAAAGCCAGAGAGCCAACCGTGCACGACCACGAAGGGGGAACGACATGACAGAGACCGTCAGCGGCGCGTCGGCCCGCAAGGGAAAGGGAACGCAGAACCGCTCCCGCGGCCTCAAGGTCCGGCGCATCTACACCACCGCGGGCGTGCACCCCTACGACGAGGTCACCTGGGAACGCCGAGACGTCGTCATGACGAACTGGCGTGACGGCTCGATCAACTTCGAGCAGCACGGCGTGGAGTTCCCCGACTTCTGGTCGGTCAACGCGGCCAACATCGTGACCACCAAGTACTTCCGCGGCGCTATGGGCACGGCACAACGTGAGTGGAGCCTCAAGCAGCTCGTCGACCGTGTAGTCGGCGTGTACGAGCGGACCGGCCGCGAGCACGGTTATTTCGCCACCGATGAGGACGCCGAGATCTTCGGCCACGAGCTGCGCTACGCCCTGATCCACCAGATCTTCAGCTTCAACTCCCCGGTCTGGTTCAACGTCGGCACCGCCTCCCCCCAGCAGGTGTCCGCGTGTTTCATCCTCGCCGTCGACGACACGATCGACTCGATCCTGGAGTGGTACCGGGAAGAGGGCCTGATCTTCAAGGGCGGCTCGGGCTCCGGCGTCAACCTGTCCAAGATCCGCTCAAGCAAGGAGCTGCTGTCCTCCGGCGGCACCGCGAGCGGCCCGGTGTCCTTCATGCGCGGCGCCGACGCCTCCGCCGGCACGATCAAGTCCGGCGGCGCCACCAGGCGCGCGGCCAAGATGGTCGTCCTCGACGTCGACCACCCGGACATCGCCGAGTTCATCGTGGCCAAGGCGCGCGAAGAGGAGAAGATACGGGTCCTCCGCGACGCCGGCTTCGACATGGACCTCGGCGGCAAGGACATCGTCAGCGTCCAGTACCAGAACGCCAATAACTCAGTCCGCGTGTCCGACGAATTCATGCGCGCGGTGGAAGAAGGCAAGGACTTCGACCTATGCGCCCGCCTCACCGGCGAGTCGGTCGAGCGCACGGCGGCCAAGACCCTGTTCCGCTCGCTGGCGCAGGCCGCGTGGGATTGCGCCGACCCCGGCATCCAGTACGACGGCACGATCAACAACTGGCACACCTGCCCGGAGTCGGGACGCATCTCGGCGAGCAACCCGTGCTTCCCCGCCGACCAGCGAGTGGTCACCGACAAGGGACTCATCCGGATCGGCGACCTGGTGCGCCGGGCCGCGAACGAGGAGCAGTTCGCGGTGTACACCAACGATGTGACGGCCGAGACCGGTCCGCAGGACCTGATAACAGCGACCGGCCCCACCCGTTACATGGTCACAGGGCGGAACGAGATCCTCGAACTGCGCTTCTCCGACGGCGCGAGGCTGCGGTGCACTCCCGGCCACCGGATCTGGACCGCCAACCGGGGCTGGGTCCACGCCGAAGAGCTGACCGCCGAAGACCAGGTCGTCCGCTCATTCCAGCACGCGCCGCGCTCCATGGCCGACAGCCGCTTCCCCATGCACGCCCTCCTGGCCGTCGAGTACGAGAAGACCCGTAAGCCGCTGCAGGTACCGAGCAAATGGGACGAGGAGTTCGCGCACTACCTGGGCTGGCTGACCGGTGACGGCTGCGTTGACACCCGCGACGCGACCGCGGTGACCGTCTACGGCTCCGATGAGGACAAGGACGTCGCGCTGCCCAGGCACCACGCCCTGCTGACCCGGATCACCGGCTTCGAAAGCAAGCCGAGCGCGCAACCCAATGGCACGCTGCAGCTGCGCGTGACCCGGCAGGCGTTCGGCCAGTTCCTGCATCAGCTCGGCGTGGCCGAAGGCCGTGCGCCGGGCAAGGTAGTTCCCGCCGCGGTCTACGAGGCCCCAGAGGATGCCGTGATCTCCTTCCTGCGCGGCCTGTTCGACGCGGACGGCTGCGTCGTGCATCAGGTGGGTAACGAAACCAGGTATGCGGGCCTGGGAAGCCGCTCAGAGGAGCTGCTCATCGGAGTCCAGGAGCTTCTCGCCTCGCTGGGAATTGCCTCACGTATCTACCTGACCAGCCAGAACAAGAGAGCCACCTTCCGTTACACCCGGCGGGACGGCAGCGAGGCCAGCTACGGCTCCGAAGGACCTTCCTTCGACCTGCGTATCACCGCAGGGGCCCTACGGGACTTCCACCGGCTCATCGGCTTCAGCCTTCCGAGCAAGCAAGCCAAGCTGACCGAGATCGT
>JBOHCG010000281.1:0-9701 GCA_050698735.1 Streptosporangiaceae bacterium
CCCTCTTCTAGCAGGAGCCTCACCCGTCTCGCAGGGAACCCAGCACGGGACCAGCAGATATCACCCGCAGTAGCCGCAAACGGCCCGTGTCTCGCACAGTCCCGGCCTTATCCCCGTGGCATTGGGTGCGGGCTGGGAGCGAAAGCTTCGGGCTCTTGACGGCCGATTCTGACCAGTCCTACGCTCTGGGAGAAGTGGAAAGGGGCTTTCTCATTGTCATTGCAGGCGCGCTTGCTGCCGGGATGGCGCATCTTAGAGCGCTGGAAGCAAGATCGTCTAGCGGAGCTTAACGGAGGCGAATGACTCATGAATATTGGATGGAGGTTCGCCTAACATGGTTCATCAGAGCAAAGTAAGGCGATCTGATGATGAGGATGTTCCCCTCCTATCAGAAGACGGCCGCAAGTTCGTTGACGGCAACATCGATGCCGAAGACTATATCCAGAGCGCTAGACGCAAGGCTACAGAGATTGCCGAGCGGGATCTAGACCGTCATCTTCCACAGAGGCGGCCTCTCCGTCTAAGCGTGCTCATCGTGCTGATTATTGCTGCGCTGGCATACGCAGTCCTAGGAGTAGTGAGTTTCGGGTCAAGGGGAAATGAAAGTGTCGGCCCAGTTGCGCTGATTACTTCAGGCTGCGTGATCGTCGCCGCTGTCCTGACAAGATACCTTGACGGAGGCAAGCACCGAGGTACGATGATGTCGTCTCACCTTAGTCAAGTATTGACCGGGCTTAGTAAGTGGCATAGCCGCGATTAAGGTTCGATCATTATTTGCCGGGTGATCACGCGACAAATTCGGTAGGCAATCTTCCTAGTCAGATCAGGCGAACGGTAAAATCTAGCCAGCATCTCCTCTGCTTGTGAGACTCCGCCTCGCGATCGGAATTTGATATTGCGACTAACGCGCGGGCCGCTGAGCGCGGCGCAGCCTAAACGCGGACTCGGGGCGGACCCGGGTGCCGGGCCGGGTCGGGCGATGGGATGTGGCGCTGTCGTTTGCCGACAAACAGCTATCTTGTCAAGACGGCGATCGGGCGGGCTGGCACCACACCATGGCCCGCTCCACCCCCGTCTCAATGCGGGGGAACTCGTTAACGCCGATTTCCACGCAGGAGGATCGGCGCAACTGTCAGGCGAGTTCGTAGCGGATGGTGCGTCCGCCCCACCAGGGGACGCGGGTGTCGGCGGGCAGCCCGGCTTTGCGCAGGACGGGTGAGAAGGCGCGGCGTTCGAGCCGGACGGTGATGGTGTCGCGGTCGGTGATGATCTGGCCGGGGGTTTCCAGGAAGCGCCGCTGGATGGTGTCGGGGGTGGCGGCGGCGTAGCCGGGCAGCCGTGCGCGCAGCGCCGCGGTCAGCGCCTGGGCGAGGACGGCGAGCATGACGTCGAGGTCGACGTTGAGGTTGACCGTGCTGGACAGGGCGTCGGCGCAGAACGCGCGGATGATCTCGGCCAGGCGCTGCTCGATGGTCATCCGGCGGGCGTACTGGCCGACGAGCGCCCGGGTCTTGATCTGGTCGTCGTTGGTGATGATGACGGTGGGCTGGTCGCGGCCCAGGCCGGTGATGATCAGCTGGCGGACGGTGCCGGGGTAGCTGGTCAGCGTCACGGACCGGTCTTCGTGCACGCGGGGCCGGTTGTGCGGGCCGGGCCGGTCCAGCGTGATCGTGGTGAAGTCCTTGCTGGTGAGGCTGTTGATGTGCCGCATCAGGGACGCTGATCGCATCCGCAAGGTGGCGAACTTCACCCCGCGCTGGTCCAGCTCGCCGAGGATCTCCTGGGTGGTGACCTTCTGGTCCATGATCAGCATCTTCGGGTCGGCGCCGGAGACGGCTTTCCAGTGGTCGCAGAACGCGATCGCCTCCCGGGCCTGGCTGGCCTTGGACAGGTCGGCGTTGGCGTAGACCAGGTTGTGCGTGCCGGTGTCTTGCGCGAAGAACGTGAGCACCGACCGGGCCCGCTGCGACCGGGTGGGCACGTAGTGCTTTTCCAGCACCGGGTCGGCGCCCCAGTGCAAGACGGCGTGGAAGTCCAGGTCGAAGATCGCCTCACCCGCGGTGGCCAGCCCGCCGGCGATCATCTGCTTGTCCAGGGCGGCCAGCAGCCGCTGCTGGTGGTCGTGGGCGAGCCGGTAGGAGTAGGCGGTGAGCGCGGATTTCTTCGGCAGCACCGCCAGCCCGGCGAACAAGGCTGCGGTGGGGTCGGTCAGCAGGTCATCGACGTGGGACACCCGCCGGGTGCGGGTCAGCTTGAGCGCGAGCAGGGACAGCAGCCAGCTGATCGCGGGGATGACCCGGGTGCCGGGGTAGCCGCCCGCGGCAGCCAGCGCAGGCAGGTCCAGGGCGACCAGGTCCGGGACCGCCAGCAGCAGCCCGGCCCTGGTGGTCTCCACCCGGCCCGGCCAGGCGGCGAAGTCAATGACCGTCGCCGCCGGCAAGGCGGTGTCCCGCCCGGCGGTGGCCGGGGAGATGCTGGCCTCCGGCTCGGGCCGGCGCAGCAGCCGGCCGAACCCCTCCTCGGCGAGGATCTCCGCGACGCTGGTGCGGTTCAGCGGCGTGCCCTCGGCGGCCAGCCGCCCGGAGATCTCGTAGGTGGAGTAGCCCTGCCGCCGCAGCCCGATCACCCGGCCGCGGGCGCGCTCTTTGGCCGGCGCGGTGCCAGGCGGCGGGCCGGGCTTGCGGGGCGGGGCGAACAACCGCAGCGTCCCGGCCCGGTGCTCGCGGACCAGGTTGATCATCGCCCACCGGGTGTAGCCGAACCGCTGGCCCGCCTCGGCGTAGGTCAGGCCCTCGGTGAAGTAGGCGCGCAGCGCCTCGTACCGCCGCTGGTTCACCTGCTCCGGGGAGGTGAACCACTCTGCCCCGGAATGTTGCCCCGATCTGGCTGTCATATGATCATTATTGCAGGAATACTCTTCTGCTGGCGGCGCGGGGAGCGTGCCCGGATCATGCCTGTGCCTGCCCGCCTGTCACGGTCTGTCCCGCACCGAACCCGGCAAACCGGGCAGCCCGCGGCAACGTCGCGGGTTGATAACAAATTGAGTTCTCCCTACCCGGTGCCCTGATCACGCAATGCCGGAGGTGACAACGTAATCGCAGAGCACCATCTTCCAGCAGGTCACACAGCCCAGGCTCCGGTCAGCCGCCACCGCAATCAAGCGACAGGTTGCCCCGAACCGCCTGCGTGGAAATCGGCGTTAACAAGACGTCTTCAGACGGCCTGCCACGGCCATGAACGTCCCGCGGCGGCTGTCTAACCTTAGCCGCATGAACGCGCTGGTTTCATGGGCCGAACACCTCGCCCAGGTACTCCTCCGGGGCTCCCTACCCCGCCGCTGGGCGCACGTCCAAGGCGTGGCCGCACGGGCACGTAGCCTGGCACCCATTCTCAGTGCTGATGCCGAACTGCTGGAAACCGCGGCGTAGCTACACGACATCGGCTACAGACCCAGCCTGGTCGTGACGAGCCTGCAAGGACTCGACGGCGCCCGTTACCTGCGAGACGCCCAGCACGCCGACGCCCTGCTGTGCCGGCTGGTCGCCCATCACTCCTACGCCATCATCGAAGCCGACCAACGCGGACTCGCCGACGTCCTGAGCTTGGAGTTCGAGCCTGCACCGTACGCGCTTTCCAGCATGCTGACCTGCTGCGACACGACCGCCAGTCCGGATGGCAAGCTCGTCCCTGTCGAACGGCGACTCGCGGAGATACATCATCGGTACGGCCCCGGGCACCTGGTCAGCCGGTCCATCCAACGCGCCACACCGATGATCCTCCGCGCCGTCGAGCAGGTTCACCAACGAGCAGCCCGAACCGCCTAAGCCTGCGGACCGAAGAGAGCAACGCCTGCAGGGCTCTGAGCGCCCGCGCAGGGCAGGCTAATGACCTCAGGTACACAACTGTCCGATGTCAAACGATCTTCCTCGGCGCACCGCTGACCTGCGGCGATGAATCTTGATTGGCGAACAACTCGCCGTTATGCGCCGAACTGTCGGATCATGGCCCTGCGCCCTGCCAGTAAACATTGCCCGAACCGTCCGGGCCTCCCCACCACGACGACCTGCCATGAGTTGCGTTCTGGCCCTGCTGATCACGCCGATCGAGCAAACCGTCGTGGCACAACCAGCAGGATGAGCAAGATCCAGTGGCGAAAAGGAAGATCAACTGTCACGGGACACCAACGTCCGACTCGCAGTCGGTGGGGTAAGACACCACTGTTGTCCCGTCCCATCCAATGTGAGTCACCGCCGAACCGAATGAGCAGGCGTGATTCACCCTGGCGGGACAGGTCCACGTGGCGGGATGTCCCGCTGACGTGAACCATGACGCAGTTCGCGTAATCGAGGTCGAGGTGATCGCTACCGCAGGTCATGATGCTCTGGCGGCAACGGCTGGGAACCAGTGACTCGCCTTGGCGGGACCAACGAGCTAATGACTCAGGTCTACGACACCTGACTCAGATCAGGTGGGACAGGACAACTGTGGGAGACCGGAGGGTCAGTTGCAGCTTGCCGAACCGTTAGTCCCCACTGATGTCCCCACCGGCCCTGCCCGTCCGGATCAATTAGGCCTCTGAGCTGGAGCCCCGTTACGGAATCGAACCGTAGACCTTCTCCTTACCATGGAGACGCTCTGCCGACTGAGCTAACGGGGCCGGTGTTCACTTGTCTGACCTGCGGTTTCGTAGCCGCTCAACTCACCTCAGGTCATGCACAACGCTGGTGGAGCGTTTCCTACCGGAACTACGCTCGCGTACCAGCGTAGAGAGCCTAGCGTACTTCCGCCGCGCTGGCGCACGCACCCGCTAGGTGTCGGGCCCGGGCGCCTGTAGGTCCGGGCACCGGATCGAGCCGATCCGCGGGGCCGGTTTCCGACACCGGAGCCGGTTCGCTGCTGTACCTCAGCCGGACACGAAGAGTTGTCCCGCTCGTCACGTTCTGGAATCAACCGACTACAGCAATGCACTAGAAAGCCCTCTGCGGCGGCTTGCGATGGGGCACGATGGTGAACCAACATCCGGAGCGCAATCCCTCGGCGCGCGGTGGCTGGGCGGGGTTTTGGGCCGCTGTGCGCGTCAGGCGCCGGGAGCGCGTGCAACGCACCACAACTTGAGAGGCTGCGATGGCTCAGCCCGCTTCCTCTAGCAAGCGACCGGCCACGCGGGGGGCTGTCACGGTCTTGCTAACCGTCGCGATCATCGGGACGCTGCTGGTCCCGATCTACGCGCGATCCACGCCGAAGCTGGGTCCATTCCCCTTTTTCTACTGGTACCAGCTCGTCTGGGTACCCGGGGTCGGGCTGGTGTGCTGGATCTGCTACCTGCTGCTGAAGACCAGGCCGGTCTCGCGGCACGGCGGGGGTGAGCGACGGTGAGCCACATCAACCTGGTCGCGTTCAGCATCGTCGTGGCGGCGTTCGCGATCGTCACCCTGGTCGGCTTCGCCTCGGCTCGGTGGCGTCCGGCCGAGGATCCGATGCGGCTGAACGAATGGGGCCTCGGCGGCCGCGGGTTCGGGACCTTCATCAGCTGGTTCCTGCTCGGCGGCGACATCTACACCGCCTACACGTTCATCGCCGTGCCGGCGCTGGTCTATGCCACCGGCGCAGCCGGGTTCTACGCGCTGTCGTACACGATCATGGTCTTCCCGATCGTGTTCATCTTCGGGCCCCGGCTGTGGTCGGTGGCACGGGCGCGCGGTTACGTGAGCCCGGGCGAGTTCGTCCGGGGCAGGCACGGATCCCAGGGGCTGGGGCTCGCGGTGGCGGCGACCGGGATCCTGGCCACGATGCCGTACATCGCGCTGCAGCTCGTCGGCATCGAGTCGGTGCTGACCGTGATGGGCATCGGCAGCACGTCGGGCAACGTCCTCATCAGGGACCTGCCGCTGATCATCGCCTTTACCGTCATGGCCGGATACACCTACCTGGCCGGACTGCGCGCGCCCGCGCTGATCGCCTTCGTCAAGGACATCCTCATCTACCTGACGGTCATCGTCGCGATCATCTACATCCCGTCCAAGGTGGGCGGGTGGGGGCACATCTTCAGCGCGGCCTCTGCACACCTGAATTCGGCCAACCCGGCCACCGGCAAGCCGTACGGCGGCATCGTCGTGATGCCGGCCGGGGAATGGGCCTACGGCACCCTGGCGCTCGGCTCCGCGCTGGCCCTTTTCGTCTACCCGCACGCGACCACCGGGGTGTTCGCGGCCAGACGGCGCGACGTGATCAGGCGCAACGCGGCCCTGCTGCCCGCCTACTCGCTCGTGCTCGGCCTGATCGCGCTGTTCGGCTACATGGCGCGGGCGGTACCCGCGGTGAACGCCGGCGTCAAGGCGGCCGGCGACAACCCCCAGCTGTCCGTGCCGCTGCTGTTCGCGCACATGTTCCCGAGCTGGTTCGCCGGGATCGGCTACTCGGCGATCGTCATCGGCGCGCTCGTGCCCGCCGCGGTCATGTCGATCGCCGCCGCGAACCTGTTCACCCGCACCATTTACCGCGAGTTGCTGCGCCCATACGCCACCCCTGCTCAGGAGACCCGGGTGGCCCGGGTGGCTTCGCTGTTCATGAAGGTCGGCGCGCTGGGCTTCGCGCTGGTGCTGAACAAGACGTTCTCGATCAACCTGCAGCTGCTCGGCGGGATCTGGATCCTGCAGACCTTCCCCGCCATCGTGATCAGCCTGTACACCCGGTGGTTCCACCGCTACGCGCTGATCGTCGGCTGGGCCTCCGGCATGGTCTACGGCACGCTCCAGGCGTACCGGACGCCAGGCGGCGGCCAGGCGCACTTCGGCGCCTCCTCGACCTCGCTGTTCGGGCAGGTCACCTACATCGCGATCGCCGCCCTCATCCTCAACCTGGCCGTCTCGGCCGTGCTCACCCCCCTCTTCCGCAGGATGGGGGTACAGGACGGGTACGACGAGACCAAGCCCTCCGACTACACCGCCGACCCCGCGACCGCTCCCGCCGCCGCCAGGGCCGCCACGGCCAGGGCCGCCACGACGGGGGCCACGACTGCCACCACCGGAGCCGCGACCGCGGCGACCGCCTCGGCGGGAGCCGCGGCCACTGCCCCGCCCGATCATGCCGTCGCCATGAACGGCACTCAGCCTGCCGAACCCGGACGCACGCCTCGGCAGGCCGAGGCCCGGGAAACCGGCGGCACTGATCGGCCGAAACCGCGGCGTGACCTAGATCACGCGACCGGCCATATACGGCCGGGGAACCGGCCTGGCCGCCGGAAACGTCCCATCTGAGCGGCCAGGACACGGGCCCGCGGCGCCCGGAATCGCGGCCCGGCGTCCGTGTCACGCATAAGTAGCCTGGTACGGGATATGAGTAGCGATACCCATCCACTTACTAGTCGCCTCCGAATGAAGAGCACACGGAAACCCTGACGAGCAGCGCAGACAGGGCGATTATTATGCGTTTCGGGTACGTAAGAACAACGACGATCAGCGTGCTGACCGCGGGGTTCCTGACCCTGGGGGTGCTGACAAGCCTGCACGAAAGCGCGCTGGCGGCTTCTTCGCCAACTGCCGCGAATACGGACAAGCAGTGCCAGGCGCTGCCTGCGACGGCCTCTCCGTCACAGTCACCGTCACCCTCGCCCTCGCCCTCGCCCTCGCCACCTTCGCCGACTCCCTCTCCCACCCCGTCTCCCAGTCCCTCCGCCACGAACAGCAGTCCCGGCAGCGGGGCAACGGTGTCGGCTTCCCCATCGGCTTCCCCATCGGCTTCCCCATCGGCTTCCCCATCGGCTTCCCTCCAGCAGACGCCGCTGGCCCCGTACTCGCCGTCGGCGTCGCCCTCCGCCACCTCTGCCTCGCCGTCCGCGACCTCTGCCGCCCCGTCCCCCACCCTTGACGCGGCGACCAGCACCGGCAGTGCCAGCCCCAGCGCCAGCCCCAGCGCCAGCTCGGCGGCTCAGACCGACCTGTGCGTGAGCGTCCAGCGCCCGGCGGCCAGCGTCAAGCGCGGCAAGACCGCCAGCTACGTGATACAGGTGTCGACGGAAAACGGGTCGGCCTCCGACGTCACGGTCACGGTCACGTCGCAGCCGGCGAGCCAGGAGCCCACGTTCACCAGCGGCTGCAGCAAGGGCGACGGGACCGCCTCGTGCACCGTCACCGCGGTATCGGACAAGCAGGCCGCGGTCCTGCACGCGCAGATCCCGGTGGCCTCGAGCGCGACCTCGGTCAAGTCTGTGAAGCTGACGGCCACCGCCAGCGTCGTGACCACGACGAAGTGGACGCCGCCCGTCGCGGCGGAGACCGTGGCCGTGACCACGACGGCGTCGACCTCAGCTGGCAAGACCCCGACGGCCGGCGCAGGCAGTGGAACCCCGCTTGACATCCTGCCGCTCGGCCCCATCCCCGGCCTGAACGGCATCGCCAACGCCATCGTCGGCGCGGGCAACGCGTCCGGCCTCTTCCCGAAGATCGCACCGTCGCCCGCGGCCAGCCCGAGCCCTTCTGCTTCTGCGGCCGCTCACCCCAAGGCGCGCAAACAGACCGCCGCGCCGGCCGCCAACGCCTCCGCCTTCGCGCTGGGCACGCCGGTGCTGACCGCCCAGGTGATAGGCCTGCTCGCGCTGGCCTTCGGCATCATGCTCACGGTGACCCGGCTATCGGTACGCAAGCGCGCCCGCCCGAAGGGCGGAGGCAGCTAGCGCGCGGTCCGCTTATTCCTTTACGACGTGCTCGCTGGCCGTGCGGATGGTCAGCATCTCGTGGCTCAGCTGGCTGGCGGTCATCGTGGGCGAGACGAGCTCGCCGAAGCTGTCGTCGTCGAACCAGGCGCACATGCCCACGCTGTTCGAGGTACCGGACTTGGACTCGACGCAGGCCGCCTTGCCGCCGAGGGAACCCGCGTTGACCACGAACGCCCCTGGGTAGCTGTGCATGAAGCTGGCTATCGAGGCGGCGGGGTCGGCGTTGGCGAGATGACCGCCGATGAACATGATGATCTGCGTGGTGCCGCCCGCCGCCGAGTCACCGGACTCGTAGACGGCGGATACCACGCCGCTGGCCTGCCCCGCGCTCATCTTGATGACCTCGTTGCGCAGCTGCCCTAGATGCGTCTCCTTTTCCAGGTCCACAGTGCGCGCGTAGGGGCCGATCTTGTTCGAGACGTCCATGACATGGACAGGCCCGGTGTGCGGGGGAAACTCGAACTTGATGATCCCGGTGATCGCCGCCGCGGCCGCGATGACCACCCCGCCGAGCGCGATCCAGAGCCGATGGTCATTGCTGCCGCCGCGCCGACGGCCGATGCCCCGCTTGGCCGACCGCGCGCTGGCAGCGCGCCGGCCGTCAACATCGTCGTCCTCCGCGAACAGGCCGGAGTACTCGTCCTCGTTATCGTCCTCTTTCCAGAAATCACCGAAGTCTTCTACGGCCTGCGGCTGGGCGGGCCATGAGGACGTGATCTCCGGTCCGTCCAGGCCGTGACCTGGCCGCACCCACTGGGTCGACGCCTGGCCGACGCGGGCACTCGGGGAATCCAGCGGCGGCATGTCGTCCAGCCGGGTGCCGTCCGGCGGGGTCAGGACCCCTACTTGCGCCGTCGGAGCGCTCAGTATGGCGGTCGCGTCGAGCGCGAGGCCGGAGGAGTAGGAGGGAGCCGGCTGACGGCCGGTCTTCGGCTCGGACGGGCCGCCCGCCCAAGAGGCCGGCGCTACCTCGGCGGGCGTGCTCAGC
>JBOHCG010000282.1:0-9660 GCA_050698735.1 Streptosporangiaceae bacterium
CCACAGATCACGATCGGCCTTCGAGATGCCCTGCATAGCACAATTCTCTCAGGGAATCGAACACGGTGCCGGCGAAACACCCCGATCAGAGCCTACGAGTTGTTCAGTGCCGTCCTAGCCGCTCCCCGGCGTCGGCGCTGGGATGAATGTAGAACCATAGCGTGGTCTCGATGCCCTCGTCCCCGAGAACCTGGGGAAATATTGGCGAGTTCGCGCGGGCGGGCTTCCGCGCGGGGCTTCACTCGATCTGATAACGAAGGTGGCAAAAGAACGATGGCCAACATCATGAAATGGTGAAGAGTGGTAGCGTTCAGCCGCGTGGATCGAGATACCGGCTGCCATCTCTGCCGCATTTATCTCGGTCCGCCCGATTTACCATCAGCGCATCCGGCGGTCTGCCAGTAATGTCGGGATACGGTCGGGCGGGGAACCGCCGGATATCATCAGGACATAACGGGGGGAACGGGAAATGGGCAGAAAAACGGCTGCGGCGGCGGCAGCAGCAGCCGCCGGGCTGGCTGCGGCGCTGGCAGGCGGGGCGACGCCGGCCGCGGCGGCAACGCAGGTGCCATGCAGCACCCCGGCACTGGTCAGCGCGATATCCGGGGCGGCCAGCGGGGCGACGCTGGGCCTGGCGAGCGGATGCACTTACGTGCTGACCACGGGCCTGCCGACGGTATCGAAGGACCTGACCATCAACGGTCACGGCGACACCCTGGAGCGCAGCACCGCGACCGGAACCCCGTCGTTCACCATCCTGATCGTCGCCGCCGGGACCGTCACGCTGAACAGGCTCAGCTTCACCAACGGCAGCGGCGCCATCACGGTGCACGGCTCGGCCGAGCTGGACGTGACCGGCGGCACGTTCAGCGGCAACACCGCCGCCGAGGGCGCGGCCATCTACAACAACGGCATGTCGACCGTGGACGCGACCAATGTGTCCTTCGCTGACAACACCGCCACCGCGGACGGCGGCGCGATGTACGCCTCCACCGGCCAAACGGTCCTGATCACCAACTGCAGGTTCACGGGGAACACCGCTGCCTACTGGGGCGGCGCCTATTACGATTACAGTACGAGCAACTGGATAAGCGATTCCACGTTCCGCGGGAACACTGCCACCACGGGCGGCGCGATGGCCCTCTCCGCCGTGGGGTCGGACATCACCGGGACCGTGATCCACGGGAACACCGCAACCGGGGGCGGCGGCGGCATCTACGAGAGCGACGGCGGATTCCCCACCGCGATCGCCGACAGCCAGATCACCGGGAACCACGCGGGCGGGGCGGGCGGCGGCATCGACGAGCTAGGGAACGGCGCGACGATGCCGGTGAGCGGCACGCTCATCGAGAACAACACCGCGGCCGACGGCGGCGGCATCAGCGACGACCCGGGCCTCAACGCCGACTACACCGACGACACCATTTCCGGTAACCACGCCACCGGGGACGGCGGCGGCGTCAGCGTAATCGGCATCACCGAGAACGGCGTCCTCTCCTTTACCGGGACCACGATTTCCGGTAACCGCGCCGGCGGGGACGGCGGCGGCATCGATAGCGACACGGATTCGCCGCCCATTGGCCCGCAGACCGTGACGTTCAGCGGCAGCTATGTCTCGGGGAATCACGCCGGGGCCAGCGGGGGCGGCATTTACAACACGGGGTACCTCGGCGCGTCGAGCACCCAGATCACCGGCAACCAGGCCGCCAGCGGCGGCGGGATCTACGACGGTCCCGATGCGACGGTGGCGCTGACGGACTCGTCCCCGACCGGCAACAAGCCGGACAACTGCGAGCCGCTCGGCTCGATCACCGGCTGTACCGACTGAACCGTCGCCGACCCGGCCCTGAGCATGTGCGTGTGCTACTGACTGTCAGAGTGGATAAGTGGCTTCGATTGTCAGGGCCGGGCTTGCTGGTCCATCGGGCGTTCATCATGGCGCCTATCCGCTGTTCGGCGTTGGCGCTGGCGTGGATGTAGAAATGCAGCGTGGTCTCGATGTTGTCGTGTCCGAGGACCTGGGAGACGTTGGCGAGTTCGCGGGGGTCGGCGTCCAGGGCCTCGTCGGCGAACTGGTGGCGCAGGCTGTGGGTGTGGACTCCGCTGATCCCGAGGTGGTCCAGCATCCGGCCGAACCGGTTGGCTGCGGTGCTGTAGGGCATGTACGGGGTGCCGTTCGGGCCGGGGCACAGCGGGCCGTCCGACATTTCCCGGACCATGTCCCAGATCATGTCGGGAACGGGAACGTCCCGGAACTCGCCGGCCTTGCGGTGCTTCAGCGATTCCAGCTCGCGGCCGTTCTCGCTGGCCTGCCAGCACAGGTGCAGGTAGCGGGTGCCGTCTGCGCGCTGCCGGAAGTCGGACTTGCGCACGCCCAGGGCCTCCCTGATCCGCAGTCCCATCGTGCGCTGGAGCCACGGGGCGATGCCCAGGCCGGGCATGACGCGGGTGCGCTTGCGGCCGTTCCTGTCCGTGCCGGCGGCGGTGATCCCGTCGGCGAGCTTCCGCACGGTGTCATCGGACACGGCCACCATGCCCTTGTTCTGCTGCTCGTACTGCTCGGCGGTCACGATGCGGGGGGCTAGCTCGATGCCGCTGAGGGTGTGCCGGGGGATGACGCCCCGCCTGACGCATTCGTCCAGGGTGCCGGTGATGATGCGGCGGACGGTGCCCCGGTAATCGTCGCTGTAGCCGCCGAGGGTCGTGTTCAGCAGGGTCTTGACGTCGGCGTCCATCCGCGCGACGTCCAGCAGGCCGTGGTTGTGACAGCGCAAGGACAGTCCCCGCCCGGCCGCAGGGCAGGCCGGCTGCGGGGGACAGCGATCAGGAAAGGGCAGGGGATGGAAACCGAGCACACCGACGTGGTGGTGATCGGCCTGGGGGTCGGCGGTGAGGACGCCGCCGGGCGGCTGGCCGAGGCGGGGCTGCACGTGACCGGGATCGAGGGCAGGCTGGTCGGCGGGGAGTGCCCTTACTGGGCGTGCATCCCGTCGAAGATGATGATCCGGGCCGGGAACCTGCTCGCCGAGGCCCGCCGCGTCCCCGGCATGGCCGGGAGCACGCAGGTGACCGCGGACTGGGCCCCGGTGGCGCAGCGGATCCGGCAGGAGGCCACCGACGACTGGAACGACAAGGTGGCCGTGGACCGGTTCACCGGCAAGGGCGGCCACTTCATCCGCGGGCAGGCCACGATCACCGGCCCCCGCCAGGTGACCGTCGCCACCGACGCGGCTACCGGCAGCACATGGCGGTCATGGACATGGTCTGGCCGGTCACCGGCCTGTACTCCGGCCCGGTGGCGGTCGCCGCCTACCGTGCCTGGGGCCGGCCGATGAGCAGCCGCCGGCAGCGCGAGCACAGCCGCCCGCCGGGCCGGCCCGGCTACGCCGCGACCGTAGTGGCGGTGTCGCGCTGCGGGGCCGAGTGCACGCTCGGCGACATCATCGCCGAGTCCACGGTTTTCGCCGCGGGCGCGAGCGTGGCCGGGTCCGCCCTGGGCGCGGAGTACATCGGCGACTACCGCGCTGCGGTCGCCCTGGGCGTCGTGTTCCAGTACCTCGCCATCGCCCCGGCCCGTGGTGGGGCCGCGCAAGGGCCTGGCGGAGGCGGCCAAGGCCGACGTGGCGCCGCTGACCGCGTTCGAGGCCGGCCTGTTCGGCTGGATGGCCCTGATGTACTTCGTGTTCTTCCCGGCCCCGCACCACCTGCGTCCCCACAGCCCGGTGTACTGGTTCCTGATGCAGATCGGCATGATCGCCGGGCTCTTCACCGCGTGGCCGGCCAATACGTGGCTGATCCGCGCTGGAATCAAGGAAGCCATGTGACACGCCTCCGCATTCCCGCCGCCGACGCCCTGCGGGCGGTGTCGCCGGCCGGATGCGTCACCAAGGAGAGGAGCCAGTGTGCCACCCCCTTCAGCTGTCATCGTGTTCGACGTCAACGAGACGCTTTCCGGCATGGCGCCGATGGCCCGGTGCTTCACCGGCGTGAGCACCCTGGGCCTGCTCGCCGCGGTGTGGTTCGCCTCCCTCCTGCGTGACGGGTTCGCCTTGGCCGCCGCCGGGGGCACGCAGGCGTTCGCCCGCCTCGCCCGTGGGGCGCTGGCGACCGTGCTGGCCGGGGCCAGCCTGAACCGGCGTCCCGGACGCGGCTGGCTACATCCTGTCCGGGTTCAGCGACCTCGGCGTTCGCCCTGACGTGCCGGGCGGGGTGCGCCTGCTGCGCGAGGGCGCGGAGGTGGCCAGTGGCAGATGACGATGTGAGCACGGATGCGGGTCCCTTGCGCCGCCGGACGCTGACCGCGCACAACGGCGCCACCATGCGGACCGTCACGGACTTCGGCGAGGCGGGCTGCGTCGTCCTTGACGAGCCGGTGCGCCACGGCGGCACCGGTGAGGGGCCCACGCCGCTGCAGGCCGTGCTCACAGCGCTGTGCGGGTGCGAGGCGGTGACGTTCAACCGCACTGCCGCCGAGCTCGGGCTCGCCTACAGCGCGCTGGACTTCGAGGCCGCGTTCACCATCGACATCCGGGGCCGGCAGGGTAACCGGTCCGTGCGCCCGCATTTCCAGCGCGTGCGGGTCCTCGCCGTCGTCTCCACCGCCGAGCCCGCCGCGAAGCTGGCCGCCGTGATCGCGGAGACCGAGGCGCGGTGCCCGGTGATGAACCTGCTCCTCACGCCAAGGTCGACTTGCAGGTCGAGTGGCTCCGCGACGAGGGCGGCACCCGGGAGGCGGCTCCCCGCCTGCCGGTCGGCACCTGACCAGGCCGAGGCAGCGCGGTCACCGGGCTGCCGGGCAGGCATGCCCGCGCCAGGACCCGGCTCCGCCAGCGCGGCAGGGACTGCCTCCGCAGCGAGCCGCGCCGGCTCCCGGCATGCTTACATGTAGAAGGAGTAGCGGCCTTTGAGCCGGTCGTCCGTTCCGGCTGTGCAGGTAGGCGGACCGCATGCGGGTCTGGTGGTAGACGGCCAGGTTCCGGTCGAGCCGCTTGATGCCCGACAGCAGATCGGAAGCGAACCGTGACTCCGGTATCCGTTGCGGGTGCAGCGGTAGCTGGGTACGAGCGCGCACAGCCACCGGCCGTCGGCGAGCAGGAACGGCCATTCCAGCGCCGCGTGCTAACAGTAGCTGATCTCCGTCGGAGAGTTCTTCTTGTACATGGGGTTGAACACCAGCCGCTGCCGGCCGCTGGCACTGGGGATCTTGCATGGCGTGAGGTCGGCGGTGGCGCAGAAGTAGACGAGCTTCAAATCACCGACCGGAGCCCGGACCGGGGCCGGGGCTGGTTTCGATGATCTGGCACACGACGGCGTAGCCGCCCGAGCGGCGGGCCTGGTCGGCGGGGCGGCGGAGTCCCACTCCGAACATCCCTCGCCCGCGCGATCACCCACGGCGCCGCCCCGAAGGGTCTGACGGTGCCGCAGGCCGATGAGTTCGCCTCCACCACCGGCTTCGGGGTCAGCGCCCAGGTGGACGGTCACCGGGCGCTGGTGGGCCGGCCCGGCTTCCTCACCGATGCGGGCATCGACCTGGCCTCCGTGGCTGGTGCCATTGCTCGCCTGGAGGGCGAGGGCCACACCATCGTGGCCGTCAGCCGCGGCGAAAGCCCGCTGGGTGTGCTTGCGCTGGCCGACACGGCGCGGCCCCAGGCCGGTAAGACCGTGGCCCGGTTGCGCGCCGAGGGCCTCACCCCCGTGCTGGTCACGCGGGACAATCCGCGCACCGCCCGCCATGTCGCCGAGCAGCTGGGCATCACCGAGGTCCGCGCCGAAGTCCTCCCGGACGGCAAGGCCGGCCTGGCTCGCGAACTCCAGGCCGACGGGGCGAAGGTGGCCATGGTCGGGGACGGCATCAACAACGCCCCGCCCTAATGCAGGCCGACGTCGGCATCGCCCTGGTGCTGACCGCGTGCGGCATCAGCCGCGGCTCCTACCACCGGGTCAAGCAGAACGTCGCCTTGGCGTTCACCTTCAACGGCATCGGCATCCCCCTGGCCACCACGGGCCTGGTGTACCCGGTGCGGGCCATGGTCGCCATGGCCGCCTTCGTCACCACCATCTTCATCAACTCCATCGGCGGACGCTCCAGCCTGCTCTTCCAAGCCATCGCCAGCGTGGGCCGCACCCCAACCCAGGCCCCTGCCGCACCGGCCCGAAGCGAGATCCCCGCATGACCGCCGCACGTGCCTGGGGCGGCCGGTCCGCTTAGCGGATCGCGTGACCGTGCGGACGGGAATTCCCGATCTTCCCTCCGCTGGTTGGCATGGCGGCGATCGTCGCGCGAGCGACGGTGACGATCAAGGGATAGGGCCGTGCCGGTCAACTTTCTGAGCGAGGAACAGCGCAGGCGCCTCGGCCGGTTCACCGAAAACCCGGCGAGGGGCAGCCGGCCGGCGCGACGCAATCGCGTGTACTGGGGGACAGCAGTCTTACCGACACCCCAGCCTGGCCGTCACGTTCACCTACGACGACGCGCTCCGCCAGGCCGTGCCCGCCGCATGGCGGCTCGTGATGGAATCCGCGCTCGACGAGATAGAGGCCGTCCCTAGCCTGTCTGACCGCCGGCCCTGGGCGCCACTTGCGCGGGCCGGCCTCATCCCGGCACCCGAGTCCGGCCTGGCTGACCCGGGCATTGGCGCCGGCATTCAGCATGCAAGGGGAAGCTGGCCCCGCCGGACGCCTTCAGCGACCTGATCATGCGCTGGCTGTCGGCCGCCCGGGGCCTCCCACAGGCAGCCGACGCGCTGGTCAAGCTGGGCTGGTGCGCGCCGGCCGCCTGGCAGGCCGCCACCGGCCTCCAGCGGATCGAACAGCTCACATCGACGGCATCCACACCGCAGTCGCGGGCCGCTGCTACTACCTGACCCGGTGGCTCGGGGACATCCGGGCCGTGGTTCCCGGGGAGGCACGGCACGCTGGCGGCGCCTGGTCGACGGCCTCGCCGCTGCCGGAGACGGCCTCGCCGCCCGGCTCCAGGGAGCCGAAGAGTAAACCCGGCAGGCCGGAGCCGGCCTGCCGGGTAACTCGCAGCCTGCGGCGTGGCCGTCGCGCCCTCGGCGTCGGCGTGCCGGCGCGGGGGTTAGTCCCGTCGGGCCGGGTCGCCGGCCGCGACGCTGTCTTGCCCGGTGTAGTGGGCTGGGTCGTCGGTGAAGGCGTCGCGGCAGCCGGCGGAGCAGAACACGTACCGCCGACCGTCGTGGCGGGCGGTCGCGGCCGGGGCAGGGACGTCGACCGTCATGCCGCACACCGGGTCTGGTGCCTGGGGGAGGCAGGCGAGCGGGTCGGCGGCGAACTGGTCGCGGCAGCGGGACGCGCAGAAGAAATAGGTGCGGCCCGCGTAGGTGGCGCTCGCTGCGGCCTGGGCAGGGTCGACGGCCATGTCGCATACCGGGTCGGCCGGCCCCGCGGCGGCGTCGTGCTGGGGCTGGGCGGTCACCGGCTGGGCCGCGTGGCCGGAGGCGAACGCCGCCGGGCTGGCGGTGAACCGGTCGCGGCAGCGGTCGGAGCAGAAGTAGAACGTGTGCCCGTCGTGGGCGGCGGTGGCCGGGGCGTTGGCCTTTTCCACCTGCATGCCGCAGACCACGTCGGTGGCGTAGCCCTTGCCGCCGCCCAGCCGGGCCTGGTTGCGGTGCAGCCAGTACAGCCCGGCGAAGCCGGCCAGGGCGAGGATGTTCAGGATGGTGGTGTAGTCCCAGTGCACCCCGGTCGGCGCGATCGTGCTTGGGCGGGCCGCCGGGACCAGGTGCGCCGCCGTGAACAGGTACTCGGTGATCAGTCCGGCTGCGCTCATCACCAGCCAGAACACGCCCAGCAGGCGCAACGCCATCCCGGTGCCGTAGAACTTGCGGTAGATCAGCACCAGCGGCAGGGTGATCAGGTCGGCGAAGATGAACGCGACGGTGCCGCCGAAGCTGATCCCGCCGTGCCACAGCACCGCGGCCAGCGGCACGTTGCCGACGCTGCACACGAAGCTGATCAGCGCGATGAGCGGGGCGAGGACCGCGTTCTCGATGCCGGACCAGGCGCCGTGCCCGGTCAGGAACAGCGCCTGCCACGCCGCGCCCGACACCCCGGCGGCGAGGAACCCGGCGATCAGCAGGCCGCCGATGAGTTCCTTGCGCAGCATGGTGAGGTCGGCGATGGCGTAGCCGGCCGCGTCGGCCCAGGCTCCCGGGCTGCGCAGCCGCTGCCGCAGCGGGATCCGCTCGGCGTCCTCGCGGTCGCCGGCCGCCTCGGCCAGCCGCTGCCGGGCGCGGGCCAGCATCCCGGCGGGCAGGACCCGCGGGAGCAGCAGTGCCAGCAAGACGATCATGATGGCGCCGCCGGCGAACTGGGCGAGCGCGAACTGCCAGCCGACCAGCAGCCAGATCACCAGCCCGATCGCGATGTTGAGGTTGGTGGAGGCGAACATGAAGATCATCGACGCGGTGAAGTCGGCCGACCGGGCGAACAGCGACCTCGCCAGCGCGCTGGCCGCGTAGGAGCAGGACGAGCTCGCCGCACCCAGGAGTGACGCCCGGGCGGCCGAGCCGGCCGACAGGCGGCCCAGGACCCGGTGCATCGCCTGCCGGGACACGAACGCCTGCACCATGCCGGACAGGGCGAATCCGGCGACCAGGGCCCACAGCGTGTCCCACAGCATCGAGAACGCCATCTCCGGGCCGCCGGCAATGATGTGCCACGCGGTGCCCACGTTTTACTCCTCCCGATTCCGGTGCCCGGCGCTCAGCTCGCGCCACAGGTCCCGCAGCTCGCCGGCCGTGAACCGCAGCCGCGTCCACGGCGAGGCGGAACAGTCCGGAACTCCCGGCGCCGTGCCTCCGCCGGCCGGGCACGCCCGCGGCCGCGGCTGTGTACCTGCTGGCCTTCGCTCGTCCACGGGTCTGTTCCTTCCGCCGGCTCAGCGGTGCCGGAAGATCACGCCCATCAGCTCGTCGTAGATCAGCGGGTCGCCGCCGGCGATGGCGCCTGTCACGCAGCGCTCCAGGTAGTTGCGCATGACCTTCCTGGCCACGCCGTCGAGGGCCTTTTGCGCCGCCGCGACCTGGTCCAGCACATCGACGCAGTAACGGTCCTCGTCGATCATGCGGTTGATGCCCAGCACCTGGCCGGATGCCTTGGACAGCCTCCGCCGCAGATCATCCTTCAGCTCGTCGTCCATCACCACGCGGCGGCCCGGCACTGCGCACCCGTCACCAGGCGGTACAGGCGCTGCCACCTCACGCGGCGACGCGCCCTGCCGCTCGTTACCCGGTTCGCGATCCACCGTATGCCACTCCCTGTTACTCTCCGTACGCTACCCCCGGAGGGCATCCACCTCCGCGAACCCAGAAGGCCTGGCCGGTATTCCCTCGGCAGAACGGCAGCACCGCGGCAGCCGGCCGGCGCAGCCGGGTCCTGGGTCCAGGCCCCGCGTTCCGCCTCAGTCCGGCCAGCCGCATTCCCTGCCAGGCGCGCGCATTCGCCGCCCGGCCTTGCGTCGCTGGTGGCGGCCTTCGCGCTGGTGCGGGCCTGCGGTATCCAGTGCGGACGGGGGCGTCGAACTGCGAGGTGGCCTCGTCTCAGCAGCAGGCGGCGGCGAGGCAGCAGTGCCCGGGCGCTCGGCCGCTGGCGCTCGGCCGCTGGCGCTCGGCCGCTGGCGCTCGGCCGCTGGCGCTCGGC
>JBOHCG010000283.1:0-9604 GCA_050698735.1 Streptosporangiaceae bacterium
GCCGCGATGACGCGCAGCCCGGCGTCCGCGAGCACCGGCATGACCTTCCGGTAGAGGAACGACCAGCTCGGCTCCCCGTGCAGCAGCAGGACGGGCTCGCCGTCGGCCGGGCCGGTCTCCACGTACGCCAGCCGGATCCCGTCGACGTCGGCATATCGCGGCGGATAGCCGAAATCAGGCAGGTCGGCGAAACGGTCCTCAGGAGTGCGCAGCACCTTCATGCCGACATGCTGTCACGAACGACACCGCACCCAGAGCCCGCCCCGGCCGTAAGATCGGTCAACTCCACCCGTCATGCCCGCCCAGCACGACGCCAACATGCCCAACCAGCGCGTCGCGGAACACACGGCCCGATGAGGCGGCGGACCGGGTCAGCCGGGGTGACGCCGCCCGGTCCACCAGAAGCAGAGCCCGGCCAGGGCCAGCGCGGCGGCGAGGAAGATCCCGGTCTCATACCACTGCATGGCCCAGTAGCGGCTGGCGGGCTGGTAGGTGACGAGCAGCTGGGCGTGCAGCGTGGCGAACGCCGAACCGCATGCCGACGTGGAGGTCGGGCCGTTGTAGCAGGTCCGGAGGATGCGGGTGGCAGGGCCGGTATATATACGACCGGATGCGGACACGACCCACGCGCCGGGTATGACTGCTTTCCCGGTGATCAGCAGTCCGTTGCCGGCTTGAACCCAGTTGGCATCGCCGGGGCTGACCGCGACGGTTGTGCGGGCGGCCGGGATGAGGTGGGGGCGGACCAGGTTCGGCATGATGAGCTGGACGGCGGCGAAGATGACGATGGTGACCGCCATGGCTGGCACGGTGCGGCCGATCAGCGCTCCTGCGGTGGCGCCGAGAGCGAAGGCGAAGGCGGCGTAGCCGATGGGGACGATGCCGTGCCCGGCGAACAGCAGGGGGCTTATCCGGTTGCTCAGGATCGGTGAGCCGAGTCCGGCGGCCTGGTCCAGGGGGCTGGCCCACCAGGTGATGATGAGGCTGAACAGGCCGGTGATGGCCATCGCGGTCAGGCCGAGCAGCCCGAGTTTGACAGCGAGCCAGCGGGTGCGGGTGACGCTCTGGGTCCAGGCGAGCCGGTAGGTGCCGCCTTCCAGCTCGCGGGTGATCAGCGGCGCCCCCCAGAACATGCCGATGATGGCGGGCACGAGGTACATGACGATGACGCCCATGGCGTACAGGACGGGGTAGGCGGCGTCGGCCTTTACCTGGTTGCTGAAGCTGGCGGCGAGCCGGCCGCAGTCGCTGCTGGCCTGGCATGCGGCGATCCCGCTGGCGGAATACATCCGGGTGAGAGACGGCCGCGTGACCGCGAAGGTGATCGCGGTTGCCGCCAGCGCGGCGATCGCTACCCATGCCTGGGCGCGGAACTGGCGCAAGGTGAGCCTGATCATGACACCACTCCTAGCGGTGGCCTGAGGGCAGGGGTATCGTCCGTCCGGCTCATGTAGGCGAGCACCAGGCCCTCCAGGCTGACCGGCGTGACGGACCAGGCCGGGTCGAGGACTGGCTCACTGGTGCGTACCAGGAGGACGGTCTGCTTGTCGGTGTGGCTTTCCTCGATGACTTCCTGGCCGGCCGGGAGAGTGCCGGGGTCGCGGCGCGGCCCGGACAGCCGGTGATGCGAGGCCAGCAGCGCGCTGACCTCCCCGGCGATTCGGACCCGGGACGCGACGAGCACGATCAGATAGTCGCAGACCCGCTCCAGGTCGGAGACCAGGTGCGAGGACAGCACGACGCTCAGGCCGTGCTCGGCGACCGCCTCCATCAGCATGCGCAGGAACTCCCGCCGGGCCAGCGGGTCCAGGCTGGCGACCGGCTCGTCGAGGATGAGCAGCCCGGGCCGCTTGGCGATCGCCATGGTAAGGGCGAGCTGGACCCGCTGCCCGCCGGACAGCGACCCTGCCCGCTGCTTCGGGTCCAGGCCTACCTGCCCGATCCGCTGCCGCGCGAGTTCGTGGTCCCAGCCGGGGTTGAGCCAGGCGCCGAGGCGGAGGTGATCGGCGACCGTCATCCTGGCGTAGACAGGCGTGTCCTGGGCGACGAACCCGACCTGGGCCAGCTGTGCCGGCCCGGCGGCGGGCCGCTGACCGAGGACGCTGATCGTGCCACAGGTCGGCGCGAGCAGCCCAGTCGCCACGCCCAGCAGCGTGGTCTTGCCCGCGCCGTTAGGGCCGACAAGCCCGGTGACACGGCCCTCCGGTATGGTGAGCGTGCAGTCGCGCAGCGCCCAGGTCCGCCCGTACCGCCTGCCCAGCCCGCAGGCATCGATGACGGCGCTCATCACGCGACCCCCTCAGCGAAGCAGTCACGGAACGCGGTGCGGTAGATCGCCTCGATGTCATCTGGGCCCAGGCCCGCTGAGCGAGCGGAGCGGAACCAGTCGGCCATGGTGGCGAGGAACCGTGCCTGTGTGTCCGGGTCGGTCCCGGCCGGCGAGCGGGTGATGAACGTGCCGAGTCCGGGGCGGGCGCGCGCCAGCCCTTCCCGCTCCAGCTCGCGGTAGGCCTTGTGCACCGTGTTCGGGTTGATGGCCAGCCTGGCGACTACCTGCTGTGCGGTCGGCAGCTGGTCGCCCGGCTCGAGCATGCCCATCCGCAGGGCCTGGTGGACCTGCTGCACGAGCTGCAGGTAGGTGGCGACGCCCGACGTTTCATCGAGCTGAAACTCGATCACGAATCTCTCATCTCATTAAGAGCTTAGTGAAATGAGAGTAGCAAGCAGCCGACGGCAGGCGCAAGAAACCGGATCCGGTCCCGGCGCGCGGCTGGCGAGATACCACACGCTGGAGCCCGGCGGCGGAAGCCGCGGCGCGCAGGTGGCAGACCTCCTCGTGCCGAGCCGGTCAGCAAGCTGGACAGTCTGCGCCCCGCGAAGCCCGAGAAGGCGGATAACGAACCGAATAGGGCGCTGGAGGAGCTCGAGGACGCCGCGAAAGCTGTCGGTGCGGGTGTGAGCACTGGTGCCGTCGCGGTAGGGACTGGCGTCGCGAGTGCCGCTGACGTAGTCACCCGCCCATTCCGTAGCGTCGACCTCGACGGTGACGGCGTGCCCGACGAGCCGCAGGCACTGACCGCGGTGAAGGGCATTGGCGGTACAATCGCCGGAGCTGCTGGCGCGGTTGGCGACGGTGTTTCCGGACTCTTCAAGCCGAAGAAGCGTGGCACGCACGCAGCGGGTGGACCCCAGCGTGAACTCGAAGCGGGGGCCGACGAGGACGCCACCGAGAAGTAGCCGTCTCGGGGTGCCCTGCCCGCCAAGGCCCCGTATGAGCCGCCGGCCGGGCTGATGAAGACCCAGTCCAGGCCCTGCGGGCCTTGTCCGCGAGCATCGCCCGGACCACGTCGCCCTCCTGCGCCTCGGCGCGGAACTGCTCCGGGACATCTCCCTCAACGAACCTCGGCGCCCGTCCCTGAACGGCACCAGCTCAGCTGAGCCCTCTCACGGGCACGCCCCGCCGCCCATGATCGTCGGCACCCGATCACGCTCAGCCCGCCACGGCAGTCACCATCCTGACTGCAGGCGCGCAGAACATCCAGTCCGGCGTAACACATGGGCAATCACCTTGACGGCCAGCTTCCGACCAGATCGGCGGTTCGAGTGCGCCACCGCACGGGAGGCTGGTAACGGGGTGTGACATGCGGCGGGCCCCGGTCGGCAGGTATGGGCTGGGTTCGCCCACGGCTGACGCTGATCCCGGGCGGCGCCAGCCGCCAGGGGTTGAGAATGGCAGCATGGCATGCCGGCGGGCGGAACAGGTGGCGGTGCTTGCCGACGTCCACGGCAACCTCCCAGCACTCAGCGCAGTGCTCGCGGAGCCCGACGTCGCGGCCGCGGACGCTGTAGTGCTGCTGGGTGATATCGCGCTGGGGCCGATGCCCGCTGAGACCCTGGAGGTGCTGGCGGCACTGAGCGAGCGAGCGGTCTGGGTGCACGGTAACTGCGAGCGGGAGATGGTTGCCGCCTTCGACGGCGCAAAGGTGCCCGGGCCGAACGGCCCGCAGGCGGCCGCGAGCGCCGCACTGATCGGCCGGCGGCATCGCGACATGCTGGATCGCCTGCCGCTGACTGTGACCCTGGAGATCGACGGCCTTGGCGTCTGCGGGTTCTGTCATGCTTCGCCGCGCCGCGACGACGAAATGCTGCTGGTCGACAGCCCGGTGGAACGCTGGGACGCCGTCCTGTCCGGGCTCGGTGCTGATGTCGAGACGGTGGTCTGCGGGCACACCCACATGCAGTTCGACCGGCTCGCCGCCGGGCGCCGGGTCGTCAACCCGGGCAGCGTCGGCATGCCTTACGGCCCGCCAGGTGCGCACTGGGCCCTGCTGGGGCAGGGTATCTGGCTGCGCCGTACCTGCTACGACACGGCGGCAGCCGCCGAGGTGATCGCGGCCAGCCGGTACCCCGACGGCGCGGCGTGGGCCCGCGAGTACGTGCTCCACCACTACTCCGATACCGAGGCCCTCACGGCGTTCACCGAGATCGCCCGCCAGCAGGAAGGCCCGGCCCGATAACTGCCTGATCTAAGCACCCAGCTGAGCTGCACAGCAAGCGTTGACCCCGCCCCGGACGGCGGGGCAAGGCATCCAGCCCAGGGCCAATCACGCACCGTTAGCAGGAACCACCGGGCACGCCACGCCGAGCGCCGAATCGGGATGCATGAGCACCGCGTGACCAGCTGGCGTGAGCGTGTACAGAACAACCGGTTCTGGCTCTGAATTCGGGGCCTCTGGCGCCTGGCTCGCGCTAGGGTCTTGTTCTCCGGCCGGCTGAAGGAGTGCCGTGGCCGGGCCGGACGATGCCGTGTTCGTAGGGGTAGACGGCGACCTGCACCCGGTCCCGCAACCCGAGCTTGGCGAGGATGCGGAGGTAGCCGACCACGACGTCGCCTCCGCTGTGCGTGATGCTGGCTTGCCCCGGTCACCCGATCCTTGCGGTGAGGATGTTGGCGACGGCAGTTGGGTCATCTGGGGTGATCGTCGGATGCACGTGGCGTCCGGCGTCGATCACGAGCGCGGTGAGAGGCGCTGTTCGCCCGGAAGGGGCCGCGAAGCCTGCCAGCCCGGTCCTTGCGCCGCTGCCTCCTATACATGGTCTGCGTGCGGGGGCGGCTCAGGGCTTTGTGCTGCCGGGGCGCGGCGAGGCGGCCCAGTGGGTTGTGATCCAGGTGGTGATGAGCCTGAGAACTTCCGCGTCGACCGGCTCGTGCACCGCACGGCGGTAGGCCCGCGGCCCGGCCGAGGCGGGGTCGGGCCGGAACAGGTGGCTAAGATCGCCGGTCACGTGGCCTTCGAAGGGCCCCTGGGCGAGGTGGCCGATCACCGCTACGTCCTGTGGCGGTACCTGGACATCCTGCCCGCCGGTGATCGCGAGGACGGGAACCTCGATGCGGGCCAGCGCCGGGCGCGGGTCGTGGGCGAGGAAGTCGCGCCACCACCGGGCGTTGATCCGGAAGCCCTGGATCCGGATGACGTCGCCGGCGGATGCCTTGATGCGGGCCACCCGCTTGCGCTGGGTGCGGATGATGTCGGTGCGGGTGATCTTCAGGATCAGCCTGGCCGCGGTGGGGAGCCGGGCGGCGACCATCTCGGTCTGCCAGGACAGGATCTCCTCGGCGGGCCGTGCGCCGCCCGCTAGCAGGACGGCGCCGGCGACGGCGTGGTCGGCGGCCAGTTCGGCGGCATACCATGCCCCTTCGCTGTGCCCGATGGCGAGCAGCGGGAGGCCGCCGGCCCTGGCGGCCAGCCAGCCGAGCGCGGCCCGCGCGTCAGCGCGCCGGTCATCCATCCCGGCGCGCAGGTACTCGCCGCCGCTGGCGCCGACCCCGCGCTTGTCGTACCGCAGTGCGCAGACCCGGGCTCCGGACAGGGCACCGGCGACGGCCTTGTCCACCCCGATCCGGAGCATCCGCCCTCCCGGGAGCCGCGCGTCGGAGTTCCGGTCTGACTTGCCGCCGCCGGGGATCAGCAGCGCGGCGGCCACGGGATCGGCCGCCTCGGTGAACGTCCCGGCGATGGCGCACCCGCCGCTGTAGAAGCTCACGTCCTCACTTGGCACTGTCGTCGCTCCTTCCTGCGTCGTGCTGTTCACTGGCCGCCCGGTGGCTGACCGCGGCCTTTTAGGACCGTGCCGAAGCCGCCCCTGCCGGCGATCACGTAGAGCAGGCCGCCCCAGGGGCACGAGAGCAGGCAGATGATCGTCCATGTCCCCTTGCCCAGGTAACGGACCGTTGCCGGATCAGCGCGGATGAGATCCCGCAGGCAGAAGCCGTCCCAGGCAACGACCAGCACGACGCCGAGGGCGATGACGGTGATCAGTGCCGGGTTCATCAGGCGCCGGCACGGCCGAAGAGCAGGTACAAGATGCCGCCGAACGTCGGGAGGAGGATGATGATCTCCCACGCTCGCTTCGGCAGGCCGCGTGTATGGTCTGCCCCGGCCAGGCGGCCCAGGCAGGAGATCTGGAACCAGATTCCCAAGCCGATAAGAAGCGGGGCGGCAATGCCCCCGGCCACCACTATCAGAGCCGCCAGCAGCCCGGTCATCTCGGCCCTCCGCGACCTTGAGCTAACGATCACACTTTTGAGAATAATCGCATCATTGCGAACGATGGGTAGGCTTCCCGGTATGGCAAGTGCGGACCTGCTGCTGCACCCGGTGCGGCTGCGCATCATCAAGGCGTTCCTCGGCGACCGGGCGCTGACCACCACTCAGCTCGCCGCCGAACTCGACGATGTTCCCGCCGGGAGCCTGTACCGGCACGTCGCCCTCCTGACCAGGGCCGGGCTGCTCCAGGTAGTCGCCGAGCACCGGATCAGGGGCGCCGTCGAGCGCACCTACGCGCTGCGGCAGGCCGCGGCACGTATCCAGCCGGGCGAAGCCGCCGCGATGACCCCCGAGGAGCACGCCAGCGCCTTCATGGCCTACGTCGCCGGGCTGCTAGCCGACTTCGACCGCTACCTCGCCGCCGGCACACCAGACCTTGGCCGCGACGGCGCCGGCTACACCGTGGCCGGCTTGTACCTGACCGACGCCGAACTCGCCGGGTTCCTCCGCGACCTCGCCGCCATCGTCCAGCCCCTGCTTGCCAACGCACCCGGCAAAGGACGCCGCCGCCGCATCCTCTACTCCATCTTCCTGCCCGAGCCAGACAGCAGAAGTGCGGTCAGAACTCACGAACATTGATCACGGTTTCCGCACCCAGGTGCGGTCAGAACTCACGAACAACCGCGGTCAGCTCTCGATCTGGCCCTAATTTCGTGATGGTAACGGCGCCGGGAGCGTCAGCCCGCCGGTGTGCGGGGGTCAGAAGTGGGTTCTGAGCTCGTCGAGTTCTCGTGCCCGCTCGGTGAGCCTGGCATAGGCGGGCCGTTCGCGGATGCGGGCCAGGACCCAGCTGACGGCTTCTGCCCGGCTGGCTGCGGTGCCGGTGGTGATCAGCGCGTCGAGCATCTCCAGGTCCGCGGGTCCGAGCCTGATGTCAGCTGGGGTGAGGTCCTGCTTGCTTCTGGCTGGATCATCTGGCGGGGTACCGAGCCGGTGCCTGATCTTGCCCTGGCGGCCGTTCTCGCCGAACCAGAACTCGAGGTGGCTGGCGCCGGGAAGCTGCTCTTCGAGCTCGCGCTGCAGTTCGCCGATCATCGTCTCGTGGTCCCGGTGCCAGGCCCGGTGGGACGGGGCTTCCTCGGCCTGTTCGATGAATACCCGGGCCAGCAGGTCTCCCGGCTCGACCGGCGGGTCGTCGCCGTGCTGCAGCAGCGCGATCCGCTGCACCCCGCCGTCGGGGAAATGCTCCTTCATCTGCTCATCGAGCGTGTTTTCCAGCTGGTCGAGCGCGGCCCGGTCCCGGGCTGCCCGCGCCCGGGCCTCGCCGGGCTGCCGCCCCCGCTCGCTGAGCTGCGCGTAGACCGGCTGCTCGCGGATGCGGGCCCGGGCCCAGCGGGCGGCCTCCGCGCGGCTGGCCGCGATGGCCGCGGTGATCAGCGTGTCCAGCGTCGCCAGGTCCACCAGCCCGAGGAGAGCCTCCGGCACCTGGGTGAGGCCGCGCGCGATCTCGTCCTCTTCCGGATCGAGCAGCGAGATGCCGTCCATCTGCATGATCCTCGTGGGGGGAAGGCCAGCGCTGTCGCGGACGCCGGTGGTGACCATGAACCCCTTGACCTCGGGAAGCCGCCGCGCGCGGAAGTCCTCCAACTGGTCGAAGTGCTCTGCCATCCAGGCGTCCCGCGCCGCGCCGTCCTGGCCGGGGATGACCAGCAGGTACAGTTCTCCCGGTTCGATCACCGGGTGGTCGCCGTAGCGCAGCAGCATGAGCCGCGGCACCGCGTCCGGGGGGAAACACTCCGTCGCCTCAGCATCGATCATCCGCCGGACGCGATCTGTCGTGGCCGGTTCCACGGCCGCCTCCTTATTCACCCTGCCGTCAGGGTCACCTGGTCCCTGCGGGTCAGCGGGGCCCGGTCAGAACCGGGCTTTAAGCTCGCTGATCTCACGCACCCGGTTTTGCAGCTGCGCGTAGGCCGGGTTCTCACGGATGCGGCCCACCGCCCAGCGCAGCACCTCCGCGCGGCTGCCCGCGATCCCCGCGGTGATCAGCGTGTCCACGGTCGCCAGGTCGGCAGGCCCGAGCCGCGTCATGACGGGGGTGAGTTCCTCTGCCGCGTCATCCAGTGGCTTAGCGGCCCGGCCCCCGCGGCCGACCTTCAGGACATGACGGCGGCGCTTCTCCGCCCCGTCCGGACTGTCAGCCTGGAACTCCACCCACGCGATGACGCGGGGCAGCTCGTCGTTCAGCTTCTTGAGGCGCTCGGGGGGTCTTATCGTCCAGCGCTAACCAACGCCCCCGCAGCCGTATCCATCACGAAATTGGGGCCAGATCCCAGCTCTCGCGAACAGAACCACTGATCCCTTTGGCCTGCGTTCCGTTACCGAAAGTGCCTCAGCAACTCCGTAATGTGGTCATGGGGCAGGGCGGGGTGCGGTGGCCGTCGGGCCGGCCATTTCCTCGTTCGGCCAGGGAGTTGAGGACGGCTCCCCCGGTGGCCGACGTCCTGCAAGCTGGCCCTGCAAGGCTGAACAGGTCTGTCCGCATCACGCTCAAATGAACTACAGCGGGATGCTGACTGAGTCGTCCACCTGAACAGATCATCCATGGTCTGAGGTGCTCGGCTTCAGCTCGCTGCGCACCAGAGTCGCGTTCCTGCCGATGACCGCGGCCTGTTCGCGGTATCCGGCTAGCACCGCGACTGGTCACATGGCTTGGGGCCAAAGCCGTCATAGTGGTCGTCCTGCTAGGGATACGACGCTCCGCATAGCTGTGCTGATCGCTTGAGCGCACGCAACGCCCGCGTAGGGATAACCCAATTCTGTACCCCAAGTCTGGCCACCGCTTACAAGCCCAGGAGCGCGCCGATCGGCGGGAGTGTGCGCGTCCCTCGAGACGAGCGCTGATCACGCGGTGTAGTGAGAGACATCCGCGGCTCCGAAGTCCGGGGGCCGAATCGGCGCCTGGGTGGTGGGCGTCACTGCGTGCGACCCAAAGGCGCCGGCCTGGGCAACGGGTCAATGATCGGCGAAGTGAAGTGACACGAAGATGGACCTGG
>JBOHCG010000284.1:0-9593 GCA_050698735.1 Streptosporangiaceae bacterium
CGCCGGTGTTCTGCTTGTGCGGGGCCGGCCAGCCGATGATCGTCCGCAGCGCGATGAAGGACGGCCTCTCCGTGTCCGCCCTGGCCGCGAGCAGCGCCTGGTACAGCGCCTGCACGTCCTCGACGTAGCCGTTCGGGGTGCGCCAGTTCAGGTACTGCACGTGCCAGCCGTAGGCCTCGTAGCGGGCGCAGACGTCCTCTGACTTGGCGATGTTGGTGTTGTCTTCGATGGAGATGTAGTTGTCGTCGTAGAAGACGATGAGGTTGCCGAGCCGGTGGTGGCCGGCGAGCGCGGCCACCTCGTGACTGATGCCCTCCTCCATGTCGCCGTCGGAGACGAAGGAGTAGATGTGGTGGTCGAACGGGCTGCGGCCCGGCTCCGCGTCCGGGTCGAACAGGCCGCGCTCGCGCCGCGAGGCCATCGCCATGCCGACCGCGTTGCCGATGCCCTGGCCGAGCGGCCCCGTGGTGGTCTCCACGCCGGGGGTGAGGCCGTGCTCGGGGTGACCAGGGGTGATGCTGCCCCAGGTCCGGTAGGCCTTCAGGTCATCAAGGGTCAGGCCGTACCCGGACAGGTACAGCTGAATGTACAGGGTGAGGCTCGAGTGCCCGCAGGACAGCACGAAGCGGTCCCTGCCCGGCCAGCTGGGGTCGGCAGGGTCGTGCCTGAGCAGGCGCTGGTAGAGCAGGTAGGCCGCCGGGGCGAGGCTCATCGCCGTGCCGGGGTGCCCCGAACCTGCCTTTTGGACCGCGTCCATGGCGAGAACCCGGATGAGGTCGACGGCGCGCTCGTCGGTCGCCGTCCAGTCAAGATTGGACTGAGTGCTCACGTCAATGAGCCTAGCGGTCCAGCGGCTCCGGCTCCCTCCGGGGTACGCGGGACTCGGCCACCGCGGGCGCCGGTGGCGCCGTGATGACCGGGCCGCGATCGCGCAGCGCGAAGAACAGCCGAAGCACGGCGATCCAGACCAGCACCGAGCCGGTCACGTGCACCCAGACAAGCCCGGCGGGCAGGTGGGTGAAGTACTGGACGTAGCCGATCACGCCCTGCAGCGCGAGCGCCCCGATCATGATCCACGCCGCCCGCAAGGTCCGCGGCGGCGCGCCGGACAGCCGCAGCCCGAGGACGAGCGCGAGCGCCAGGCCGCCCATCAGCCAGCCGACGTCGGCGTGCAGCTGGGTGACCCCCTCAAGCGGCAGCTTGTACCTGGGAGCGGCCGCGTTGCCGGCCAGCGGGCCCGTTCCCGTCACTACGGTGCCTGCCGCCATCATCGCCGCGGTAACCGCCACCAGCACTGCCGAAAGCACCCGCAGGTCGCGCCTTGCCCCAGAGGGGTTTGTGGGGACGGGCAGTCCCCCCAAGAGCGGGCGGGGGTTGGGGGGGGTCGTTCCCCCCGGGTAAGCACTACAGCGGATGTGCAGCACGACCGCCGCAGCCACGATCGCGGTGGAGACAAGGAAGTGGATCGAGACCGCCGTCGGGTTCAGCTTGGTGAGCACGACGATCCCGCCGATGACCGCCTGCGCCACCACGCCGAGCGGCTGCGCCGCGCCCAGCCACACCAGGTCACGGCGCCTTGTCCCGCCGGGCCGGAACCGCCAGGCCGCGATGAACACAAGGACGGTGATGACGACGAGCGGGAAGTTCAGCAGCCTGTTGCTGAACTCGATCCAGGTGTTGAGCAGGGTCTGCCCGGCGTTCTTGCTCGCGACGACGTCCGCGGCGCTGCACCTGGGCCAGTCGGGGCAGCCGAGTCCGGACGAGCTGAGCCGGACCGCGGCGCCGGTCGACATGATCGCCGTGTCGGCGATGACTCCGGCCAGCGCGATCCGCCGCATCGACGTCACGGTCGGCGAGAGCACGGAGGCGACCAATCGCGAGGCCGCGACGCGGGACAGCAGGGGGTAGGAGTCGGCGGACACGCCACTTATGGTAGAGCGCCCGGCTGGGTCCGGGCAGCGTCCCCCCGCGTCTAGTGCTGCGTCGCGCCCGCGCACGCGATCATCACGAAGCCGATGGCCAGCCACTCAAGCACGGTCAGGTGCTGGCCGAGCATGACGAGCCCGATCAGCGCCGCTACCGCCGGTTCCAGGCTCATCCAGACGCCGAACAGCCGCGTCGGCATCCGCCGCAGCGCCTCAAGCTCCAGGCGGTAGGGAATGACCGAGGACAGTATCCCGACCGCGGCGCCGATTGCGAGCACCGCGGGCCGGAACATAGCCCTGCCGCCGGCGAGGACCGCGGGCGGCGTGACAAGCACCGCGGCGACCACCATCGCGATGGCCAGCCCGGCCGAACCGGGAAAGCGGCGTCCGGTCGCCGAGCTGAGCACGATGTAGGCGGCCCAGCAGGCCCCGGCCAGGCCCGCGAACAGCACCCCGGTCAGGTTCAGGTGCCCGTGCCCGCCCTGGGTCAGCAGCACCACCCCGGTCCCGGCCAGCACGACCCACCCGAGGTCCCGCAGGTGCCGCGAGCCTGCCACCGCGACCGCCAGCGGGCCGAGGAATTCGATGGTGACAGCGACCCCGAGAGGGATACGGGAAAATGCCTGATAGATAGAAAAATTCATAATCAAAAGCGATATGCCGAACGAACAGGCGATCACGGTGTCGGCAACCGCTTTCCGTGCCGTCAGGTCACGGACGGCACGGACGAGGCCCTGTCCTGAGATTGCCGCCGTGGCCAGCGCCGCGGTCCATAGCCGCAACCCGGTCACGGCCGTCGGCGGGATCTGCCCGAACAGCTTGTCGGCGAGGCCCGCCCCGAACTGGACTGAAACGATGCCCGTCAGGATCATCACGGCTGGCAGTGTCACCTGGGACCGCGCCATGCCGGACCGGGTTATCCGGGACTCGGTAGTCCCAGACTGGATTATCCGGGACCGGTTTTTACGGAAATGGACTATCCGAGACTGGCCCGCTCGGTCCTGCCCCGCATCCGTGTCGGCCTGGCCCGTCACTCCCACCTGAACGTCCGCGCGGCCGCGGCGATCGCCGCCGCGGCCCAGATCGCCAGGGTGACCGCGTTGCCGACCGGGAACGCCGTCCCGTGCTGCAGGACGTTGCGCAACCCGGTGGACAGCGCGCCGGTCGGCAGCAGCTCGAGCACGGGCCGGGCCGAGGCGGGGAACTTGGTGAGCGGGAAGACCACGCCGCCCACACCGAGCAGCACTACGTAGACCAGGTTGGCCGAGGCGAGCGTGGCCTCCGCCCGCAGCGTGCCCGCCATCAGCAGGGCCAGCCCGCTGAACGCCGCGGTACCGAGCAGGATGAGCAGCGGCGCCACCAGGACCGCGGTCGCGGCGGCGTCCGGCCGCCAGCCGATGGCCAGCGCCACCACCAGGATCAGTGCGCCCTGCAGCAATTCCACCGCGACCACGGTGGCGGTCTTGGCGGCGATCAGGCCGCCGCGCGACAGGGGAGTGGCGCCGAGCCTCTTCAGCACGCCGTACCGCCGCTCGAACCCGGTGGCGATCGCCTGGCTGGTGAAGGCGGTCGACATCACGGCCAGCGCGATGATCCCGGGAGTCAGGAAGTCCACCCGGCTCAGGCCCGCGCCGAAGCTCACCAGCGGTTCCAGGCCGAACGCGGCCAGCAGCAGCAACGGGATGACCAGCGTGAGCATCAGCTGCTCCCCGTTGCGCAGCAGGGTGCGCGTCTCGAGCGCCACCTGCGCCGCGATCATCCGCCGCACGGGCGCGGCGCCCGGCGCAGGGGCGAGTGAAACCGGGGCGAGCGACAGCTGCGTCAAGAGCGGAGTTCCTTCCCGGTTAGCTCAAGGAAGACATCCTCCAGGGTCCGGCTCTCGATGCGCAGGCTGCTGGCGAGCACGCCCCGCTCGGCGCACCACGCGGTCACCGCGGCGAGCAGCAGCGGGTCCACGGCGCCGAGCACCTCGATCACGTAGTGCCCGTCCGGCGACTCCTTGGCGGTACTCGCCGGAGGCAGCGCCGCCAGCAGGCTCTCGATGTCCAGGCCAGCTTCCGCGCGGAACCTGAGCTGGCCGACCGTGCCGGTCAGCTGGCTGGGCGTGCCGGCCGCCACCAGCTGCCCGTGGTCGATGATCGCGACGTGATCGCTGAGCCGTTCGGCCTCCTCCATGAAGTGCGTGGTCAGGATGACGCTCACGCCTTCCGCGCGCAGTTGCCCGATGAGGTCCCAGGTGGCGTGCCTGGCCTGCGGGTCCATGCCGGCCGTGGGCTCGTCGAGGAACACCAGTTCCGGCCGGCCGATGACGGCCGCCGCGAGCGACAGCCGCTGCTGCTGCCCGCCGGAGAGCCGCTTGTACGCGGTACGCGCGACCGGGGCCAGGCCGACCAGTTCGAGCAGCTGGGAGGGGTCCAGCGGGTTCGCGTGGAACCTGCTGAGCAGCCTCAGGTAATCGGCCGCGGGGACGCTCGGCGGGATACCGCCCGACTGGAGCATCACCCCGACCCGGGGCCGCAGCGCACGTGCGTCCCGCACCGGATCCATGCCGAGGACGCGCACCGTGCCCTGGTCGGGCCGCCGGTATCCCTCGCAGATCTCGATCGTGGTGGTCTTGCCCGCGCCGTTCGGCCCGAGGATGGCGGTCACCGCGCCGCGAGCTGCCGTCAGCGTCAGCCCGTCCACCGCCGCCGTGGACCCGTACCGCTTGACGAGCCCGTCGACCTGCATGGCAGGCGCTGTCGGGTTCGTCCCGGTCTCCGGTTCCTTGCCGGTGCTCACGCACGCGAGTCTACGGTCTTGCTTGCCGCCGCGCGCGCCCCTGCTGGCGTTCAGGGCCTCAGAGCCGGGACCCGTAGAGCTGGCCGAGCGCTTCCCAGTGCCTCGCGCTCGCGTCTGCGTCGTAGGTCGGGTTGTCGCCCACCGCGAACCCGTGCTGGGCGGGATAGAACTCGACGGTGTGGTCCACCCCGGCGTCGCTGAGCGCGCGGTCGAGCAGTCCGGCCTGCTCGGCGGTGAACGAGGCGTCCTCCTCGGCGCCGGCCACGTAGACCGTGGCGGCGATCCGGTCCGCCGCGAGGTGCGGGCTGGACGGGTCGTCTTCGACGGCCAGCCTGCCGCCATGGAACGACGCCGCCGCGGCGATGGTATCGCCGAGCCCTCCCGCCGCGAGCAGCGACATCCGCCCGCCCAGGCAGTAGCCGGTGGTGCCGATCGCCGATCCGCTCACCTCCGGCCGCGCCAGCAGGAAGTCCGCGTACGCACCGGCGTCGGCGACGACCCTGTCGTTCGTGAGCGCGCCGATCATGCCGAACATCCGGGCCCGCTCATTCTGGTCGGAGAACGCGGTGGCCATGTCGAACGGCGCCCATTCGCCCGCTCGATAGTAGATGTCAGGGACCAGCGCGACGTACCCCATTCCCGCGAGCCGGTCACCCATCTCCCGCATCGTCTCCCGCGCCCCGCCCGCGTCCGGGAAGACCACCACGCCCGGCCACGGGCCATCCCCGTCGGGTACGTGCAGCGTCCCGTTGCTCTGCCCATCGGGCGCGGGAATCTGAACATCCATGCGTGCCATTAAGCTGCCTCCACTGGGCCTGTCCGAGGAGGACTAGCCTAGCCAACGTCCGCATCGACGGTAGAGACGGTAGAGGAGTACGACCAATGGACACCGACCGGGCCCGGGCCCTGCTTGAGGCCGAGCGTGCCGAGGTGCAGGGCCTGCTCTCCGGCACCGAGGAAGAAGGCAACGAAGCCCGCCAGGGCGAGGTTGACAGCGAGTCGGGCGACATCGAGGATGCCGCCTTGTCGCTCACTGAGGAGGGCGAGGACGACGCCATCGCGGAGAGCATGCGCGACCGCCTCGACGCCATCCACCGCGCCCTGCACCGGATCGGCGACGGCACCTACGGCCGCTCCGTCCGCAGCGGCAATCCCATTCCCGACGAGCGCCTCGAAGCCGACCCGGCCGCCGAGCTCACCATCGAGGAAGCCCGGGCGGACGAGGCCCGCTAGGCAGAGCCTCCTAATCCTGGGGGCGGGGCGGGCCGCGGCTTCTTCTTCTGGTCGGAGCGCGGCGGCCAGTCCTGGCCCGCCGGCCAGCAGGCGACCCGCACCGGTCTGATGGAGTGCGGGTTCCTGCCGTGCGCGACGAACCGTTCCAACCTGGTGGCGCCGGGCAGCTCGACCCTGGCCGAGACCAGCTCGACGCCCCCCGCGGTGATCTCCACCCAGCAGATCTGCTGGTTGCGCACGTACGCCGGGGGGAGGCCGAGCTTTCCTCCGATCCCCTCCACCACCGAGGTGCACGACCCCGAGTTGGCGTAGAAGCCGGCCGCGGTGGCGGCGAGTTCCGGATGGTGCGTGTGCCCGGAGATGAACCCGTGATACCCGTCGGCGACCAGGTCGGCGGCCCGCTGGCGGGCGGCCTGGTTCTGCCCGTAGCCGCGCTCGTCCAGCGCCAGCGCGCTGATCGAGGTCCAGGCGCGGCGGGCGAGGATGGCGATCACGGCGGCCAGGATGATGAGGTCGGCCACGGCGCCGTAGCCGAGGATCTCGGCCCGGTGCACCCAGACGTCGGTGTCCGGATAGCGTGACCTGAACGCGGTGAACTCGGGTATCCGCGCCGCGACGAGAAGCACGACCGGGATGACGATCAGCCACCACAGGTGACGGCTCATGATCTTGCGGTAGACGAGCCTGGAGCCGACGAAGGACGGGAAGTCGGTCGGGTCGGCCATCTCGTGCGCGCCGTCCACCCAGCCGCGGCCGAGCCACTCGATGCGCGGGATGACCTCCCTGACGATGTGGTGGCCGATCGGGGTGTCCAGCGCGTTGCGCGCGTCGTGGAAGCAGTTGTAGGGGTCGAGCTGGTGGCCGTGCTCCACCCGGATCTTCCGGCCGTCGGCCAGGATCAGGTCCGCCGCCAGGCACAGCCGCGCCCCCGTCATCTCGCGCACCGCGTCGGAGGACTTGACGTCCCAGGCGACGTCGCCGTCGTGGTTGCCGATCGCGTACACGACCTGCCCGCCGCGCGCGGTCGCCGCGGCGAGCGCGGCGCACAGGTCCTCGTGCGCGCGCAGGATGTCGGTGGCCGTCGCCTCGGGGAACCCGAGCAGCTCGATCACGTCCCCGCCGAGTACCACGGTCAGGGGGCCAGGGGGGTCTGGGGAGGCGGGCAGCCCCCCCAGGAGCGGGGGGGTCCCCGGGGGGGTAATCCCCCCGGGGGAGATAGCGTTTACCAGCATCTGGCAGGATCGCGCGGACACCTCCGTGCGAACCGGCGGCAGGTGCAGGTCGCTGACCGCGATCACCTTGCCGTCGGCCGAAATGGCGACCTCGAGCAGGTCGACAATCTCCGGACGCGCCACGATGCAATGATGCCGCAGGGACAGGTAGGCGTCGACGGAACGTGAACCACGGCTCGTTCGGCAAAAAGAAATTACGGCGAGCAAGGCTGGCCAGCTACCTTCACTTGCTATGGAATCCGGTGAGTACGATCATCAGGCGGTCGAGGCGGCGGCGCGGGCGCTGTGGGAAGCCCACGACGTCTACCGCTACGACCGCGCCGCCGCGGGTCCCGTATTCAGCGTGGACACGCCGCCGCCCTACGTGTCAGCGGCGCACCTGCACGTGGGGCACGCGATGAGCTACTCCCAGCCGGACTTCATCGTTCGCTACCGGCGGATGCGCGGCGAGCGGGTGTTCTACCCGATCGGGTTCGACGACAACGGGCTGCCGACCGAACGCTACGTCGAGCAGGCCCACGGCGTGCGGGCGGTGGACATGCCGCGGGCCGAGTTCGTCGCCCTCTGCCTGGCCGAGACCAGCCGCACCGCGGAGCGGTACGAGGACCTGTGGCGGCGGCTCGGGCTGTCGCTTGACTGGTCGCTGCGCTACTCCACCATCGACGCGCGCTGCCAGCGGACCGCGCAGGCCAGCTTCGTCACGCTGCACGAGGCGGGCCACGTGCGGCGCGCGCAGGACCCGATCCTGTGGTGCCCGGAGGACCGCACCTCGCTCGCCCAGGCCGACGTGGAGGACCTGGAGAGGACGAGCAGGCTGCACACTATCGTCTTCGCCGGATCCGGCGCCGGATCCGGCGGGGAGACGCTGCCCATCGCCACCACCAGGCCAGAGCTGCTTGCTGCCTGCGTGGCGCTGTACCACCACCCCGCCGACACGCGGTACGCCGGGCGGGCCGCCGCGACGGTCCCGCTGTTCGGCTACCAGGTGCCCGTGCTCGCCGATGAGGACGTGGACCCGGAGTACGGCACCGGGCTGATGATGGTGTGCACGTTCGGCGACAGCGAGGACGTGTTGCGGTGGCGGCGCGACCACCTGGCGCTGCGCCTGGTGATAGAGCCTGACGGGCGGCTGGGGCCGCTGGCCGGCCAGTTCGCCGGGCTGACGGTGACGCAGGCGCGTTCGGCCATCGTCAAGACGCTCACCGAGGCCGGGCTGCTGACCGCCAGCGTCCCGGTGCGCCAGGTCGTCGGGGTGCACGAGCGGTGCCAGGTCCCGGTCGAGTTCCAGATCAGGCCGCAGTGGTTCATCGCGGTGCGCGAGCACGCGGACAGGTTCCGGGCCCGCGCGGCCGAGCTGGAGTGGATTCCGCCGTACATGCGCCGCCGCCTCGAGGACTGGATCGACGGGCTCAAGTGGGACTGGAACATCACCAGGCAGCGCCGCTACGGGGTGCCGTTCCCGGTGTGGTTCTGCGCCTCCTGTGCCGCGCCCGTGCTGGCGAGGCTGGAGGACCTGCCGGTGGACCCGCTGACCGACAAGCCGCCGGCCGCGGCCTGCCCGTCCTGCGGCGCCGCCGAGTTCGCCGCGGATCCCGACGTGATGGACACCTGGATGACGTCGTCGCTGACGCCGCAGGTCAACGACGGCTGGGCGGTGAGCGGCACCGATCCGGCCCTGGCGCCGATGTCGATGCGCGTGCAGGGCTTCGAGATCATCAGGACCTGGCTGTTCTACACGGTCGTGCAGTCCGAGCTGCACTTCGGCCGGGTGCCCTGGCGTACCGCCCTGATCTCCGGCTGGGGGCTCAGCGAGCAGGGCAAGAAACTGTCCAAGCGCGACCTGGACAGATCGGCCGACCCCGACGGCTACAACAGGTACGTGCCGGACGACGTCATGGCCAAGTACGGCGCCGACGCGCTGCGGGTATGGGCCGCCAAGGGCCGCATCGGCACCGACCTGCGCTACAACGAGAAGGACGTCCGGACCGGCAGGAAGTTCGCGGTCAAGCTGTGGAACGTGGGCCGGTTCCTCTCGCTGAACCTGGCCGGCTTCCGCCCCGCCCCGTCGGCCCCGCCCCTCGCGGAGCGGAACATCGTGGACCGCTGGGTCCTCTCGCACCTGGCGGAGGCGGTTGCCGAGGCCACGGCCGCGTTCGATGCGCACGACTACATGCAGGCCCACCAGGCCGCGTCCCGGATGTTCTGGTCCGTCTACTGCGACCGCTACATCGAGATGATCAAGGACCGCCTCCTGCCGGGCTCGACCGATCCGGACCGGGAACATGCCCGTTGGACGCTGTGGGAGTCCTACCGGGTGCTGCTCGGGCTGTTCGCGCCCTTCGCCCCGTTCGTCACCGAGCACATGTACCAGCGGTTCTACCGCGAGCACGAGGGCGCGGTCTCGCTGCACCTGACCCGCTGG
>JBOHCG010000285.1:0-9575 GCA_050698735.1 Streptosporangiaceae bacterium
ACAGCTCGACCAGGTCGTCGAACGTCGCGTGGCCGTACACTTCCGGTTCCCTGACGCCGAGCCTGCCGAGGTTCGGGCCATTGAGGACGAGCACCTGCGTGATCACTTGGATACCTCCCGGTACGCCTGCTGCAGGAGCCGCTCGGGCGGATCGTCGAGGATGCCGGGACGGGCAAGGCCGTCAAGCACCACCAGCCGCAGCCGCGCGCCGCGGGCCTTCTTGTCCAGGCTCATGGCGTCCCGCAGCGACCGCCACAGGCCCGCCCGGTAGGCGGTCGGCAGGCCGACGCTCGCCAGCACGCTGCGGTGCATCGCGGCGGTCGCGTCGTCGAGCCGGCCGGCCAGGCGGCCGACCTCCGCGGCGTACACCATGCCGATGGCCACCGCGTCGCCGTGCCGGAACCGGTAGCCCTCGACCCGTTCGATGGCATGGCCGAGGGTGTGCCCGTAGTTCAGGACCTCTCTGAGACCCTTTTCGTGCAGGTCGCTCGAGACCACGTCGGCCTTGACCCGGATTGCCCGCTCGATCAACTCGCGGGCGTGACGGCCGTGCGGCACGATGGCCCCCTCGGGATCTTCCCGCACCCGGTCCAGGATCACCGGGTCGGCGATGAACCCTGCCTTGATCACCTCGGCCAGGCCGGCTGCATAGTCGGCCCGCGGCAGTGTCTCCAGCACGGCCAGGTCGGCCAGCACGCCCGCGGGCGGGTGAAACGCGCCGACCAGGTTCTTGCCCTCGGCAATGTCGATCGCGGTCTTGCCGCCCACCGCCGCGTCCGCCATGCCGAGCAGCGTGGTCGGCAGCAGGACCACCTGGACGCCGCGCAGCCAGGTGGCGGCCACGAACCCGGCAAGGTCGGTCGTCGCGCCGCCGCCGATGCCGACGACGCAGTCGGACCTGGTCACGCCGTGCGCGGCCAGCCTGGACCACAGCCCCGCCGCGACGTCGGCGGTCTTGGCGAGCTCGCCGTCCGGCACCGGCTCGGTCCTGACGTCAAAGCCCGCGGCCGTCAGCACCCCGCAGACGGGCCGGGCGATCTGGTCGAGGCTCCCGGCGTGGATCACGACAACCGTCTTCGCCGCCTTCGGCATCAGACCGGGCAACTCGCCGAGGACGCCGACTCCGATGAGCACCGGGTACGGCTTCTCCCCGCCGACCTCGATCCTGGTAGCGGTCACCGCGGGGCGCCGATCATGGCTGTTATCTCCGCGGCGAGCTCCTCGGGGTCTTTCTCGTCGGTCTGCACGGTGATCGACGCGAGCCGCTCGTAGATCCGTCGGCGCTCCTCAAGCATCGCGCGCAGCCTGCCGCGCGGGTTTCCCGGGATCACGACGCGGGGTGCGTCCAGCCCGATGCGCCGTGCGACGGTGCCGAAATCGGCGGACAGGTAGACCACGGGCAAGCCGTCGAGCAGCCGCTGGATCCCGTCATCGAGCACCGCGCCGCTGCCGAGCGCGAGCACGCCGCCGTGCTCACGCAGCGGGCCGTGCTCGCCGAGCGCGCCGGCCGCCACCTGGCGCTCGAGGGCGCGGAACGCTTCCTCGCCATCGTCGATGAAGATGTCACTGACCGGCTTGCCCGCGACCGCCCCGACCTCCGCGTCGGTGTCGGTGAACTGCACGCCGAGGCCGGCCGCGACGAGCGCGCCTACGACGGTCTTGCCTGCGCCAGGCGGGCCGATCAGCACCGCGGCCGGCGGGGTGCTGACCGGCGGGCCGCCGGGACGCGCGGTGCCGGGCTGCGGGGTGCCGGGCGGCTCGGTCACGAGATCACCAGGTGCTTGAGGTATCCCTCGGCGTTGCGCCTCATCTCGTCCACCGAGTCGCCGCCGAACTTCTCCACCGCGGCGTCGGCCAGGACCAGAGCCACCATCGCCTCGGCGACCACGCCGGCCGCGGGAACCGCGGTCACGTCGCTGCGCTGGTTGATCGCCTTGGCCGGCTCGCCGGTGGCCGTGTCGATGGTGTCCAGCGCCCGCGGCACCGTCGAGATGGGCTTCATCGCGGCCCTGACGCGGATCACCTCGCCGGTGCTCATCCCGCCCTCGATGCCGCCGGCGCGGTTGGTGCGCCTGGCGATGCCGGCGGGGGTCGCTTCTATCTCGTCGTGTGCCGCCGACCCGCGCCTGGTGGCGGTGGTGAAGCCGTCACCGATCTCGACGCCCTTGATGGCCTGCACGGACATCAGCGCCCCGGCCAGCCGGGCGTCCAGCCGCCTGTCCCAGTGGGTGAAGCTGCCGAGCCCAGGCGGCAGCCCGAAGGCCAGTACCTCGACGACGCCGCCCAGGGTGTCGCCGTCTTTGCGGACCGCGTCGATCTCGGCCACCATGAGCTCGCTCGTCGCCGGGTCGGCGCACCGGACGGGGTCGGCGTCGATGGCGGCGATGTCCCGCGGCCCCGGCATAAAGCCGTCGGGAACCGCGATCGGGCCGATGGCGACCACGTGGCTGAGGATCTCGACGCCGAGCACCTGGCTCAGCAGGCGCCGCGCCAGCTCGCCGAGGGCCACGCGAGCGGCCGTCTCCCGCGCGCTGGCCCGTTCGAGCACGGGGCGCGCGTCATGGTGGCCGAATTTCTGCATGCCGGCCAGGTCCGCGTGCCCGGGCCGCGGCCTGGTCAGCGGGGCGTTCCTCGCCTGAGCCTGAAGTACCGCCGGGTCCACGGGATCGGCCGCCATGACGGTCTCCCACTTGGGCCATTCGGTGTTCGCGACCCTGATCGCCACCGGGCCGCCGAGTGTGAAGCCGTGCCTGACCCCGCCGGTCAGCTCCACCTCGTCCTGCTCGAACGACATCCTGGCGCCGCGGCCGTACCCGGCCCGCCGCCGGGCCAGGGCCGCGGCGATGTCCTCGGTGGTGACCCGCACCCCCGCGGGCACGCCCTCGCAGATCGCGACGAGCGCGCGCCCGTGCGACTCGCCTGCGGTCAGCCAGCGAAACATGGTCATGATCCTATGGGGTCAGGTGGGGCGACTCCTCCGCTGCCCGCCCGGGCCACCCGGTCAGTCGCTGGCGGCGTCGACGCGGATCTCGATCCCGCGGCGCATGCGCCCGGCAAGCCGCGACGCCAGGCTTTCCGCTGCCCGGCTGGCCGCAGGCCGCCAGTCGGTGACGGCAAGCCGCAGCGTGATCGCGAGATCCGTGCCCTCCGCGCTGCCCGGGGCCAGGCTGAAGCCGGCCACCGCGGGCTCGCCGGCGAGCGCCGACTCGACCAGGGCGCGCACATCCGGATCCCGGTGCGGGAGGGGCGCCTGCCGTCCGGCGGCGAGCGCCGCAAGCCGCGCGCCCTCGACCGCGAGCGGCACCGGGCCGGCCACGTCGATGATCACGGCGCAGCCGTCGGCCACCGCGGCGCGCCATACCCGGTCCGCCTCGGCGGGAACCGGACGGGCCTGCGGTCGCCACCGCACCAGCGCGTCCAGGCAGGTGAAGGCGAGCATCGCGGGCCTTCCGTCCCTGCCGATAAGAGTGGGCAGCACCATCTCGCTGCTGGAGTCGGTGGCGTGCTTGTCGCGGGCGCCGGCAGCGGGAGTATCGGTGGCGACGGCGACCACGGGGACGAGCAGGCGCGCGGTCGACAGCGCGGTGAGCGCCGCGTGCTCGCTGCCCTCCCCGGCGAGAAAGGCGGCGAGGGCGGCGGCCACGCCGGGATCGGCCGCGCCGTCATCACCGCGGAACTGCTGGCCGCCGGGGTTCAGGTGCGCGGACACGTCATAGACCATATGCCACGGACGAATCGCGTCCGGTTCCCGGACACGAGGTGACTGTGATCGGCACGATTTGGCAGCGTGCTGGCAGGACCCCGGCACGAGACCGGCAGGGCTTGAACCACATTGTCATGGTGCAGATACGAAGAGTAATAATTCTCTGAATACACCGCTTCAGGGTCAATTTCCGTCATTAACTAGGCACAATCAGTTGTGCAAGGCATCCGGTTGCGAGCTGAAGGGAGGGCGAGTGACCCAGCCCGAGCGGCTACCCGCCATCGCGCCGGGCACGCCGATGTGGAAGGCCGTACCGCCGCGGCTGGTCGGCCCCTACCTGAACGGGCAACGATCAGTGCTGGCCGGCTACGTCTACCGGGCTCAGGACGTCCGATTCCACAACCCCGCCGAGGCGTATCTCGCCCTCGCCCTCGGCTGGGAGGAATCGGAGTTCACCCCCGACTTGAGCGAGCTATACCTGATCTGCTGGCTCGCCCGGGCCGTCGACGGCTACGTGCAGACGGTCGGCCGAAGCTTCCCCGAGTTCTACATCGAGCCCATCCCGATACCCGTCGGGGCCGGCCTGTGCAGGCTCGGCGCCGACGGAGACGAGCTCGTGGCCCAGTACGACGGCCTGGCCTGGCAGTACACGGAGCCGTAAGCATGCGATACCGGCTGATGGCCACGTACTGCGGCGCTCCGTACCAGGCCGGCCTCGGTCCCGACGGCACGGAGGTGACGCTGTTCGCCGCCTGCCCGCCACCGGAGGAGCTCGGCTTCAACTGCGCAGCCGGACACTGGCGCAAGCAGGTCGACATCGGCGACCTCGACGCGCTGTGGCAGTCGCGGCCGGTGGGCGACTACCGGGGCGATCCGTGCCTCGTGCTCGACGACCTCGGTGACCGCCTTCACCTCGTCTATCTGGGCCGGGATGCCGTTCTTGCCAGGCAACTCGGGTACTGGGAGGTCGACAGGGAGGTATTCGAGGTCGTGGTGCCGCGGCATGAGGTCACCGACCTCGCGGAGGAGCGAGAGGAAATCCCGCTGGCGGCAGCGACTTTCCCGCCGGCGGACGCCGAACCGCCGGGTGCCGGTCCTGGGCGGGCCGGTCCTGGGCGGGCCGGGATCGAGCGAGCGGTAGCCGAGGCGGGAACGGCCGAGGCGGATCATCCGGCGCCTGTTCCCAACCGGGCGGCGGCGTGGCACGGCTCGCCGGAGCCCGATTCCTGGTCTGTGCCCCAACCTGGCGGGTGGCTGCGGCAGCCTCGTGATTCCCCAGAGCCCTGGGAGGTCCGCACCGGGCCCCAGCGGTTTGAGGAGACGGGAGGACCGGGGGAGCTTGAAGAACCCAATGGGCACATAGAGTCGGCGTCGCCGGGACGCCGTAACGGCCGCGAGGTACACGCCTCGACGCAGTCGATCTTCGCGGAGCTTCTCGATCTGGCTTCCATTCCGCAGACCGCATACGCGGTCGGCGAGGAGGTATCGGGAGCCATCTGCCTGCTCAAGACCAACGACGGCTTCGAGGTGTTCAGCCGGACTGACGATGCGCGGCTTGAGGAGCGCTTCTTCGAAGATGAGGAGTCAGCCTACTTCTACCTGTTCGGCGTGCTCGCGGCGGAAGCAATCCGGAGCGGACGCCTCGGGCCCCTCGCCGCTGACGGGTCCAAGAGCGGCGGCCGGACCAGCGGTTACCGCAACGGTTCTCGCGTGCCGGGGACGCCGTCGGCCTCCGCAGGAAACGTTTCGAAGTACTTACGGAGCGGAAAGTTACCCAAAACGCCCTCCCGTCCGGCTAGGGTTTATTTAGCCGGCGGGGCTGACGGTCCCCCGCTCCCCAAGCAGCCCCGTCGGCCTCCCGAAGTTCGCGTAGGCAAAATGACCCGGCGTATCACAAACGGATATCCTTACCATTCCTTACCATTCCTTACCTTGCGTCATAAGCGTTATCGCAGCCTTGTACGGTGGCGTAGATGACTGGTTCGCCAGGCCAGCGCGCCTTCCCGTCCCCGGGGGCCGACGGGGCTCAGCAGCCCCTCGGGGGCCAAAGGAACCCAAGGGGCCTGATGGCCGAGGTCGACGACGCAATGACCGAGGCCAGCCTCCGGGCTGTGCCGGTAGCCGCCGGGGTAGCCAGCCTCGCGGCCAGGGACCTCCTGCTCGGCGCGCGCCGTCACGGTAAGGTGCTCGCGGTCCTGCCGCACGGGATCTACCTGGAGTTCGCCGACACCGTTCCCGAGCCGCGGGTGATCGTCATCTCGCCGCCGGACACCATCAGGCTGCCGAACGCCATAGTGGCCGGTGGATTGGAGCCGGATTCGTCCACGGAGTGCTGGGCGGGCGACGGCCGGGTCATGGCATGCGGCCTGGACATCAGGATCGTGCGCTGGTGGGATCCCTCGCCGGTGTTCGGCCCGCTGTCGCGCGTCAGGCTCGACCACGGCTCGGGCATCCTCTCCAAGTTGTGCGAACAGCCATCGGGACTGGCCGGACATGAGGGGCCCGCGCAGCTGGCGGCGTGCTGCGCCGGCGGCGACCTGGCCGGCGCCGTCGAAGCGACCGAGCGCCTGGTGGGTCTCGGGCCCGGGTTGGTGCCCAGCGGCGACAGCGTGGTCAGCGGGGTGCTGCTTGCGCTCAGGCTGCTCGGCGGCGCCATTTCCGGGGGCACGCGCGCGGTGTGGCTGGCGAACTGGCTCAGCGCGTCGGCCACCTGCTACGCGACGCAGCGGACCACGACGCTGGCGGCGTCGCTGCTGCATTGTGCCGCCAACGGCCAGGCGGCGGCCGAGGTATCCGCCGTCCTGCTCGGGATGGCGGGCCAGGAGCCGCTCGAGTCGGCCGCGGCCAAGCTGCTCGCGGCGGACCAGGGCGCCGATCTAGCCTGGGGCCTGGTGGCCGGCTGCCGGGCGGCGCTGCTGCTGTCCGTATCCTGACGCCATGACCGTTCCGCTTACCGGATTCCAGTACGAGATCGAGGCCGGGCCCTACCAGGCCACGCTGACGCAGTTGGGCGCCGGCCTGCGTGAGCTGCTCTTCCACGGTGAGGCCGTGGTCGACGGCTACCAGGCCGACGAACTGCCGCCCGCCGCCGCAGGGCAGCTGCTCGCGCCGTGGCCGAACCGGATAGACGGCGGCCGGTACGCCTTCGCGGCCGCCGAATATCAGCTTGCCCTCACCGAGCCCGCGCACGGCAACGCGATCCACGGCCTGACCCGCTGGACGGCATGGACCGAGGTCAGGCACGACGCGAGTGCCGTGCTGCTCCGCAGCGCGCCGCACGGGGTGCAGGGATACCCGTTCTGCCTGGAGATCGACGCCGAGTACCGGCTCGATCCAGGTACCGGGCTGCACGTCGCCATCACAGCCCGCAACCGCGGCGGGCACGCCGCTCCGTACGGCACGGGCTCGCATCCGTACCTGACCGTCAGGACGCCCTCGGTCGACGAGTGCGAGCTGAGCGTGCCTGCCGAGTCCTGGCTGCCGGCCGACGACCGCGGCATCCCGTCCGGTCCCGTGGCCGCCGTCGAGGGCACGCCCTACGACTTCCGCAAGCCGCGGCTCATCGGGGACACCCGGATTGATCACGCGCTGACATCGCTCGCCCGCGATGGCGAGGGCCGCGCCTGGGCTCACCTGTCCGGCGGGACTGCCAGGGTGAGCCTGTGGGCCGACCAGGGCTACCGGTGGCTGCAGGCCTTCACCGGCGACTCGCTGGGACCGGACCGCCGCCGCAAGGCGGTGGCCATCGAGCCCATGACCTGCCCGCCGAACGCCTTCGTGACCGGCGAAGACCTGCTGGTCCTCAAGCCGGGCCAGGCCGTCACCCACACCTGGGGCATCCAGGCCGACCGTTAGGTCGTCAGCCGCCCGGCTGCCCGCTCAAGGTCCGCGGGGGTGTCGATGTCGTCGGGCAGGCCGGTGTCGGCGCACTCGACGAGCGTGACGAGGTCGGGGCGGGCGCGCAGGAAGGGCCTGGCGCCCTGGTCGCCGGTCGCCATGGCGATCACCTCGGGCCAGTGCTCGCGGGCCAGCAGCACGGGGTTGCGCGGCCGGCCGTCGTAGGCGGCTACCGCGACGGCGGCGCCGGCCCGATAGGCGGCGATCAGGCGGCTCACCGCCCGCGCCCCGACGAGCGGCTGGTCCGCCAGCGCGACCACGACGGCACCTACATCCTGCGCCAGCGGTGACTCGCCCGGCTCGGCTGGCTCGCGGCTGAGGGCGTGCAGCGCGGCGCGGAGCGAGGAGCCCATGCCGGCGCGCCAGTCTGGGTTGTAGACCGGATATATCCCGCTCAGCTGGACGGAGGCCGCTCCGGTGACGACGAGGATCGGATCCGCGCCGCCGGCCCGCAGCAGGTCAACGCCGCGCTGGCCGAGGGTCACGCCGTCGAGCTCGACCAGGGCCTTCGGCCTGCCGAACCGGGATCCCTGCCCCGCGGCGAGCAGCACTCCAGCTACAGACGTCCGCACGGCCTCTAAGCGTACGCGCCGCGGGTCAGCCGAGGAGCTGGTGGTGGATGCGGCCCTCGGTGTCGGTCAGCGCCTGGCCGGTGCCGCCCCAGCGGAGCTGGATCAGCTCGGCGGCGACCGACACCGCCGTCTCCTCCGGCGTCCTGGCGCCGAGATCGAGCCCGATCGGCGAGCGCAGCCGGTCCAGTTCCTGCTCGGTGAGGCCGACCTCGCGCAGCCGGGCGAGCCTGTCCTCATGGGTCCGCCTGCTGCCCATCGCGCCGATGTAACCCGCCGGGGTGCGCAGCGCGACCTCGAGCAGCGGCACGTCGAACTTGGGATCGTGGGTGAGCACGCAGATGACGGTCCGCTGGTCCACGTCGGTCCCGGCGAGGAAGCGGTGCGGCCACTCGACCACGACCTCGTCCGCGTCGGGGAACCGCGACGTGGTGGCGAATATCTTCCTGGCATCGCACACGGTGACGTGGTATCCGAGGAACTTCCCGGCCCGCGCGACCGCCGCCGCGAAGTCGATAGCGCCGAAGACCAGCATCCGGGGTGGCGGGGCGAATGAGTTCACGAAGACGCTCAGCTCGTCGCCGCGCCGCTCGCCGTGCGCGCCGTACCTGCGGATGCCGGTGAGCCCCTGGGCGAGCATGCCGCGGGCATCGTCGTCCACCGCCGCGTCCAGCCTGTCGCCCGAGCCCAGTGAGCCGGACGCGCCCGCATGCCAGGCGTCGGGCGCGGCGAGCGCGCCGGCCGCGCCGGCCCAGATGACCCGTCTCGCGCCTACCCTGCCTGGCCCGCCGATCACCGTCGCGACCGCGACGGGCTCGCCGCGTTCGACCGTGGCCGCAATCTCCCCCAGCTCGGGGAAGCGCGTCCTGTCCACCGGCTCGACGAAGATGTGCAGGATGCCCCCGCAGGTCAGGCCCACGGCGAACGCGTCGTCGTCGCTCACCCCGTAGGTCTGCAGGACCGGGTCGCCGGTCTGGCAGACCTCGAGCGAGAGCTCGTAGACGGCGCCCTCCACGCAGCCGCCGGACACGCTGCCCACGACCTCGCCGTCGGCCGAGGAGGATACCGCGAGGGCCGCGCCAGGGTCACGAGGGGCGCTCCGATAGGTGCGGACCACCGTGGCCAGGCCGAATGTCTCCCCGGCCTCCCACCATTTCGTGATCCTGCTCAGGATGTCGCGCACTGTCTCACCTCGGCCTTAGCGTCCTGTCCAGCTTAAACGCTACGCGGCCCAGACTTAATGCCCGCAGCACGCCGAATCGCGCGCCGCACCCGCCACCACCCCCGGTACGGCGAACAGCGAGCCGCCACCACCCCCGGTACGGCGAACAGCGCAGCCGCCACCACCCCCGGTACGGCGAACAGCGCAGCCGCCACCACCCCCGGTACGGCGAACAGCGCAGCCG
>JBOHCG010000286.1:0-9533 GCA_050698735.1 Streptosporangiaceae bacterium
TACCCAGCATGCCGCACATTTTCAACACTAGGAACGAAAGCGGACCCGCGGCCTGACAGCCGCACTCACGATCGCGGCCGCTGCTTGACTCCGGCAGCCAGCAGGCCGATGACCTCCTCGATACGCGCCGCGCGCAGGTCCGGCCGCCGGGTGGTGGAGTCGATCCAGCGGAGGTAGGCCTTCCGGTAGAACTGCGCCAGCGTGTCGAAGAACGCCGCGGCGGCTGGATTGGCCTCAAGTGCCGCGGCGATGTCGTCGGCGAGATCGCCGCGCTGCGGCCCCTCGGGGGCCAGCTCGACGGGCACGTCGTCGCCAACCGCGACGCAACCGTCGCGCGTCCACCCCGGGGACAGCGTCAGTGCCGGATGGCACGCCGGGTATTAACGTTAGCTGCATGGTTGACCACGCAGCTCGGGACCAGGCCATCTACCAAGCGCTCAAGGCAGCCGATGAAGTCGCCGCGGCCCTTCAGGCGCATCTCGTCGAGGAGCACAGGGCCGACCCAGAGCGCGCTGCGCCGCGGAGCCCGTCCACCGACTCGCTCAATCTGCTCAGGCAGGCTCGCGAGCGCCTCGGTAACGGGCTCAGAGCTGTCGGGGCCGACGCCATCGCCGAATCCGACGAGATCTCTCTGCGCAGCCAACGGCCCTGATATCTGGATGCCCGGCAATCTGGTCGTGATGGACCATGACTGCATGGAAAAGGCCGGCCGCCCGGCAGGGCCGGGTTGCCAGACTTGACGCCGCCGCAGCGCGCGGCTTAGAACGGGCTGATGAGCGAACTGGGCCTTGACGGCGTGATCGCGTTTCCCGTCACGCCGATGGACGAAGAGGGTGAGCAACTCGATCTGCTGGCCTATGAGAAGCTGATCAGCTGGCTGGCCGACTCGGGTTGCCGGGCGATCGTGCCGATGGGCAGTACCGGCGAATACGCCTATCTCCGCGAGCGGGAGCGCCGGGAGATCACGACGGTAACGGTCGGCACGCTGCCTGGCCGGGCGGCGGCGATCATCGGCGTCTCGGCCCTGTCGACGACCGAAGCGGTCCAGAACGCGCGTCATGCCGCCCAGGCCGGTGCGCAGGGGATCATGCTGAGCATTCCTACCTACTACCGGCTGAGCACCCGGGAGGTGGAGGCGCATATCCGTGCGGTGGCCGGAGCCAGCGACCTGCCGCTGGTCCTGTACAACAACCCGTTCACCTCGCTGGTCGACCTGACCGCGGAACTGCTGCACAGGCTGGCCGACCTCGAGACGCTCGTCGCGGTCAAGGAGGCCACCACCGACGTCAACCGGATCCCGGCGTTGCGGGCGGCGCTGCCCGAGCGGGTCAAGATCCTCGGCGGCGGGTTCGATCCCTACGCGCTGCCCGCGTTCTGCATGGGCGCCACCGGCTGGACAACAGGCATGGCGAACCTGGTCCCTGAACGCTGCGTGGCGCTGCACGGCGCCGCCGTGATCGACCGTGACCTGCCCCTGGCCCAGCGGCTCAGCAGCGAGCTCGCGCCGCTGGCGAACCTGTTGATGCAGTTCGGCCTGTCGGTGGCCGTCAAGGCCGGGCTCCGTCTCATCGGCCGGCCAGCCGGCGCGCCCCGCAGGCCACTGCTGCCGCTGGCCGAAGATGACGAGCGCCGCCTCGCGAACGCGCTCACGGCGCTCGGGCTCATACCGTAAGCCGCGCCCGCGGGTGAGTTCGGGCAGCTAGTCGCTGGCCGGATGGGGAGCGCGCTTGCGGGCGGTGACGATCCTGCGCTTGCGCAGCGATTCGAGCCATTCCTGCCCGCTGAGCAGCCGCGTTGTCTTGGCCGACTTGACCTCGCCCTCGGCGGCGACCGCCATCGCGACGCTGGCGGCGGTCAGGTCATCGGGTGCCTCGTACACCACGAGCACGTCATACTCGCCGAACGGGAAGGCAGCCACCACGATCTCGGCGCCCAGTTCCTCCAGCGCCGGCCTGATTGCCTCGACGGGGTCCTGCGGATCCAGGAGCTGAGCCGCCATCGACTTCGCGGTATAGGAGGCCTGGTACATGTACAGCGCCATCGAGGTTCCTCCCGGGTGGGAGCAGGCGAAGGATCACTATGGTCTGAAGATCGTAGACCCGGCCCGGGCGGGCGCGCCAGCAGCCCCGGGATGACGGCGCCCGCCGAGCGCCCGCATCCGAGGTTCAGGCGACCTTGCGGAGCGTCACGTTCATCGACGGGGTCCAGGTCACGCCGTCGGGTCGGAGCCGTTACCGCCGTCTCGACATCGCGCAACCTCGCGATCGCCTCGAAGTGCCCGTGCCTCGCACCACCGACCGTTCGGCTAAAAAAAGATTTTTAATTATTCAGAACGGGCCGTGGTTCCCCGCCCGCCGACCCGTTCCCGCCGCCGGGTGCCTCGACATGGTCGTCCCGGGCGGCGCTCGCCGCCGGTCACGACCTTCTCGCGAGCAGCGCGAGGATGTCGAAGATCACCGTGGCGGCGGCGATCGAGGTGATCTCGGCGTGGTCGTAGGCGGGGGAGACCTCGACGAGGTCGGCGCTGACCAGGTTGAGGCCGGTCAGGCCGCGCAGCACGCGGAGCAGTTCGCGGCTGGACAGGCCGCCCGCCTCCGGCGTCCCGGTTCCCGGCGCGAAGGCCGGGTCGAGCACGTCGATGTCGATGGACAGGTAGACGGGCAGGTCGGCCACCCGCTCGGTGATCGCGTCGATCGCCCCGGCCACGCCGAGCGTGTCGATGTCGCTCGCCCTGATGGTGCGGAAGCCGAACCTCAGGTCGTCGTCGAGGTCGGCGCGGCCGTAGATGGGACCGCGGATGCCCACGTGGATCGAGTGGTCCTCGATCAGGAGGTTTTCCTCGAAAGCCCGCCGGAAGATGGTGCCGTGCGTGGTGGGCGCGTTGAAGTACGTGTCCCAGGTGTCCAGGTGCGCGTCGAAGTGCACCAGCGCGACCGGGCCGTGCTCGCGGGTCACCGACCGCAGCATCGGCAGCGCGATCGTGTGGTCGCCGCCGATCGCGATGACCTTCCTGTCGCCGTGCAGCAACTCCGCGGCGTGCGCGGCGATCTGCTGCATGGCCTCGTCGATCGAGAACGGCGTCACGGGCACGTCGCCGGCGTCCACGACCTGGATGGCCTGCAGCGGGGAGGTGCCAAGCTCGACGTGGTGGCCGGGCCGCAGGTGCCTGGATGCCTGCCGGACGGCCATCGGCCCGAACCGTGCCCCGGGCCGGTAGGAGGTGCCGCTGTCGAACGGCGCGCCGAGCACCGCCACGTCGTAGTCCGCCACCCGGTCGATCTCGGGCAGCCGGCCGAACGATCCGGAGCCCGCGAACCGGGGCACCTTCCTGCCATCCACCGGCCCGACCGGTTCGCCGCTGCGCACAGGCATGGCAATCTCCCATCCGTAATCTCAAGGGTCAGGCAGCCACGTTACGATGACGACACCATGAGCCGCCGCACCAGCCTGGGCTCGGCCCTGACCTGTTCGCCCGTGTCAGCCGAGCGTGCTCAGCGACTCTAGCAGCGCGAGCGCTTCGGATCCGGACAGCACCCGTCCGGCGGCCAGTTCGGCGTCCCACTCCTGGGCGGTCACGGTGGCCAGCGGCGCCCCGCCGTCGGCCGAGGCCAGGTCCATGGCCCGCTGCAGCCACCGCCGTCCCTCGGTGGCGTGGCCGTGCTGATACCAGAACGCCGTGAGCGCCTCGACCAGCCGCAGGCCGGTGACCACCCGCTGCGGGTCAGCGGCGGCCGGGGCCGGAGCCTCCAGCGACCAGGCCAGCGCGACCAGCCCGGGCGCGGAGGCCAGCAGCGCGGCCACCACCTCGCCGGCCCCGGAAAGCTGCTCCAGGTTGTCAAGCACGAGCAGCGCCCGCCGCCTGGCCAGGTATCCCGCGACCGCCTCATCCGCCGGGCCGTCCGCCGCCACATCCAGGCTGGCCGCCAGCGTCTTCCACATCACGTCGGCATCGCGGACCGCGGCCAGCGGGACGAAGTACACCCCGTGCGCGAACGCGTTCCCCAGCGCCGCCGCGGCCGCCAGGGACAGCCGCGTCTTGCCGACGCCGCCGGTTCCGGTCAGCGTCACCAGCCTGGCCTCCGCCGCGCCGAGCAACTCAAGCAGCCGCGCCAGGTCCTCATCCCGCCCCACCAGCGGCGTGGCCGGCACCGGCAGGCTGGTCTGCGTGCCCAGGCTCTTCAGCGGCGGGAACTCCGCGGCGAGGCCCGGCCCGGCCAGCTGCCAGATCCGCTCCGCCTCGGCGATGTCCTTCAGCCGGTGAAACCCGAGATCCCGCACCGACACGCCCTCTGGCATGCCGCCGGAGGCCAGCGCCCGGGTCGCGTCCGACAGCACGACCTGCCCGCCGTGCGCGGTCGCCGCGATCCGCGCCGCCCGGTGCACGTCCATCCCGAGGTAGTTGCCCTCGTGCGCGACCGGCTCCCCGGAATGCAGGCCGATCCGGACCCGCGCCGCCGCGCCGACCGGCCAGTCCAGTCCGCCAAGCGCCCGCAGCGCCTGCGCGGAGCAGGCCACCGCGTCGTCCGCCGAGGCGAACACGACGAAGAAGCTGTCCCCCTCGGTGGACACCTCGTGACCCTGCCACTGGGCGAACGCCGTCCGCATCACGACCCGGTGGGCCGACAGCGCCTCTCCGTACCGGACATCCCCGACTCGGCCCAGCAGAGCCGTCGACCCCTCGATGTCGCTGAACAACATCGTGACCGTACCCGCGGGCAGTTCCCCCACCCGATGATTATCCCAACCCGGTGTCATCCCGCGAACCGCTTGGCCAGCCCGGACTTGGCCACTGCCTCGACCGCATACCGATAGCCGGTCTCGAACAGCGTGATCCCGGCCTTGAAGTCCAGCACGCCGAACCCGGCGACCGGCGGCCGGAGCAGCAGGTCGACGCGTTCGTCCAGCGTGCGCCGGTTGCGGACCTGGGACAGCCCGGTCGAGCGGGTCAGCACGTCGGCGATGCCCGGCACCGGCTGCGGCGCGGCGAACGGGTTGAGACGCCGGCCGAGCACGCGCCAGCCGGACAGGCCGGGCTCGAAGGGCGCGGTGATCAGCGGTTCCACCTCGGGGGACACGTCGACCGCGACGATGGCGCCGCTGCCGACCCTGCCGCGCATCACGTCCACGGGCACGTTGTCGATCGCCGCGCCGTCGATGAGCAATTCCCCGGTGGCGTAGACAGGCGGGAAGATGCCGGGCAGGGCGAGGCTGGCGCGCACCGCGGGCCACAGCGGCCCGCGTTCGTGGACGACCGCCTCGGCCCGGGTCAGGTTGGCCGAGACGCAGTAGAAACGCACCGGCAGGTCCTCGATGGGTACCGCGGTGAGGTGCTCGGTGAGGATCCGGTCCAGGTAGCGGCCCGCGGACAGGGCGACAAGCGGCAGCGTCGGCGTGAGCAGCCGGCGGCCTTGGCGGGCGATGGCCCTGACCCGTCGCACCCGCTCCGCGTCGTCCATGCCCCGCGCGCACAGCGCGGCCATGATCGCGCCCATGCTGGTGCCGCCGACCACGTCGACGGGCACCCCGGCCTCCTCGAGCGCCCTGATCACGCCCAGGTGGGCGAGCCCTCGGGCGCCGCCGCCGCCGAGCACGAGCCCGCAGGCGGTGCCGGTGAGCATCCGTGCCAGCCTGGCGACGTCACCCGGCCGCCCGGCGCGCAGGTGATGATGGTCCGCCACCGGCCGGGATTCCAGCCACCGTGCCGTGCCGGACGGCTCGGCCGCATGCAGCAGGGCGAGCTCACACCGCAGCGACCCGGTGCCAAGCGCGCGCGCCTCCACCGCGCCAAGCGCCGGGTCATCCCCGGCGCGAGCCACCAGCAGGACCACGTCGGACTGACTCAGGCACACCCGGCTCCACGCCGTGTCCTGGCCGTCGGGGGAGTAGACCACGTGGTCATGGTCGCGTTCCACCGCGTGCAGCCAGCCGACTAGCTCGGCGCGACCGGGGTCGCCGGGCCCCCGCTGCGCCGCGCCCGGGCCCAGTTGCCGCTCGACGGCACCGGAGTCCACCAGCATGACCGAGCCGGGGCGGCCAAGCTCCGCCGCGAGTTGCCCGGCGACCGTCACGGCGGGCCGCGGGTCATCCCCGGCGCAGGCCACCGCGATGGTGCGGGCACCCGCAGACCGCGCCTGCGGCCGGTCCGCGACCAGCAGCCTGTCCACCGCGATGAGGCGGTCGGCGAGCAGGCGCATGACCCCGGTCACCAGCGCCGGGCTCCGCTCGAGCAGGGACCTGAACGACGACACCCGCAGCAGCAGCAGGTCGCTGTCCCTGACCGCGCGCACGGTCGCGGCCCTCGGCCGGTCGGTGAGCAGCGCCATCTCCCCGACGATCGCCCCGCGGCCCAGGTCGTAAAGCACCCGCTCGGGGGCCCGCGCATCGTCTCCGCCCTCGGCCGCGACCCAGAGCCGGAGCCTGCCGCTGACCACGAGGAACAGTCCCTCCCCGGCGTCGCCCTGGCGGAAGATCTCCTCCCCGGCGGCCACGTGCACGGGCTCAAGCTCGGTGGCCAGCTCCACCCTGATGCCCTCGTCGAGCGCGGCGAACAAGGGGATGCCGGCCAGGAACGCGTTCAGCTCCGGCAGGTCCCGCTGGCCGCTCACCTAGGACCGCTCACCCAGGACACTGCCCTCAGCCGACCGGGACGTACTGGCGGTCGGCGAGCACCCGCGCCAGCCCGAACAGCACCTCGGCCGCGCAGGCCGGATCGCTCTTCATCAGCTCATCGACGATCTCCCGCTGGGTGAGGCCCTTCTCGGTCAGCAGCTGGCCCGCGGGCACGTCCATCAGGAAGCCCTTGTCGCTGAACTTGCGTACCGTGTCCTCGCTGAACGACTCGAGCATCGACGGCCGCTCGCTCTCGGCCTGCCGCAGCCGGCTGATGCGGTCCCAGACGGCGGCGGAGTCGAACCTCACCGGCGCCGAGTCGGCGTCAAGCAGCCGGGCCCAGCGCTCGACGTCCACCGGCGCGCGCTTGCCGGGTCCGTAGAACAGGTCCGCGAACGGGGCCACGAACGACCCGGCCTGCTCAAGGAAGGCGCGATCGCTCGGGATCAGCACCAGCGGCACCTCGATGCCGTCCGCGGTCGGCACCATCGTGCCCGCGTAGGTGCGGAACCCGAGCAGCCGGTAGTGCCGCACCAGCCCGGCGGCGCAGTTGATGAACCCGACGTCGGCCGCAAGCTCCCCGGCGTACAGCTGGTACGCCGCGCACGACATCGAGACGAGGCCGAGCTGCCCGCGGTGCCCGCGCTCGATCATCAGCCGCCCGATCTCGGCGGTCGGCATGTCCGCCACGCCCTCGAAGCGGTCCATCGAGAACGCTGCCCAGTCCTTCGCCGGGACCTGCCCGGGTTCCCACCGCCGGATGCGGGTGGTGCCGGTCAGCTGGCCCGCGCCGTCGTCGGTGTAGAGCAGCGTCGTGTACGGCTTGTCGTCCTCCTCGTCGTGCACCCGCTCGCGCTCCTGATCCGCGTTGCCGAGCTTGCGGCCCAGCTCGGCGCCGTACACCGAGTACCGGAACGAGAACACCGCCTCGCGCTCGGCCTCGGTCTCGGCGATGTACACCGGCTCGAGCGCGCCGATCAGCTCCGGCGCGGCGGCGCGCATCTCCGGCAGCGGCACGACGCGCCGGCTCACGAGCCGGCTCCCTTGCGGCGGCGCGTGGTTTCCAGCAGGTACTTCACCCTGGCAAGCTGGACGATCCGCGCGGCCTCGTTGCCGACCCGGCGGTGGCGCGGCATCACCAGGTCGGGGATCGCCACCTTGACGCGCCGCCGGATCGGCCGGCCTGCCGCGAAGTCCAGCACCATCCAGGCGGCGAGCACGCCGAACTGGTCCGCCGTCGGCGCCAGCTGAGGCGGCGAGCCCGCCTGGCCCCGGATCATCGCCTCGCTGTAGGCGAGCAGCTCGCGCGGCACGTCGAGCGGGCTGACCAGGCGGGTGAGGAACGCCAGCGCGTCGAGGTCGTCCGGCGCCCCCTCCAGCCGCCCGTTCAGCGGGCGGGTACGGCCGTCGCGGTAATCGAAGCCGTACACGACCTGGGTGCCGCCGAGGTCCAGCCCGGAGATGACCAGGCGGCGCTGCCGCCAGGCCTCCTGGTGCAGCGCGCGCTTGGCCGCGATCCCGGCCGGCTCGGTCACGTCCACGCCGTCGATGATCACGTCGGTGGTGCCCACCAGCCAGTCGACGTTGCCGGAGGTCACGCCGTCGGGTACGACCAGCGCCTCGACCTCGGGGTTGATCGCCCGGGCCCGGTCCGCCTGCACCGCGGCCTTATTGCGGCCGATGTCGGCGATGTCGGCGGCCTGCCGGTTGAGGTTGTTGAGCTCGTAGTCACCCGGCTCGCACAGCACGAACCGCTCGACCCCCAGCCGCACCAGCGGCACGACCGGCGCCCCGCCGATGCTGCCGCAGCCCGCGACGAGGACCCGGACGGCGCGCAGCGCGCCCTGTTCCTCCCGGCTGAGCGACGGCTGGTTGCGCCGCGTCATCTCCCGGTAGTGGTCGGTCTCCGGGTGCTGGATGTCCGGCGTGCGCCGCAGGCTCTTGCGTTCCGGCTCGCGGGTCGGCGACCCGAGCCTGAAGAACGCGATCGGCACGGCCCGCGGGTCGGCATGGCCACGGACCCGATCCCACGGGCCGCCGCCGGGGTGAAAAACAGCTCCAGGTCCAGGCCGTCCCGGTGTCGCGCGGCGGCCCGGGCGCTGTACCGCGTCAGCGGGTGCAGCTCGGCCTGGGTGGGCTCGTGCGCGAGCTTCATCGCGGCCGCTCGGGCGGTGAGCGCGGCCACCTTCTCGATCCCGGCCCGGTCGGTCAGCACCGACAACGTGAAGCCGAGGCCCGCGGCGGTGGCCTGCAGGCCCTCGACGACGGGATCGGGAACCGGATCGGCCCGGTACCGCGAGCGGTTCATCGCCCGCCGCCGCAGCGCGCGCAGCCGCTCCGCGGCCGCCTCGTCCGGCGCCTCCGCGGCAGGCGCGAGCGACACATCGGCGCCACCGGGCCGCCAGTTGACCGAGGCGTCGAAGCCGAACGCCCGTGCCGCCACGCACAGGTTGGTGACCACGGCACCGCAGGCCAGGTCGCTCTCGTGTCCCTCGGGATCGAGTTCCCGCAGCACCTGGCGGTCCGGATCGCGGGACACCAGGAACGTCCCGCCGCCGGCCTCGATCCGCCAGCCCTGCATGTTGTGCGGCGACGGCGCGCGCCCCGCGTAATAAAGCAGCCGGTCGCGCAGCTCGGGACTCAGCACGGGACTCACCACGGGACTCACCACGGGCGACTCGCCCCCCGGCTCAGGCATCACGACTACCCGGCGCACCCGCCCAGGCCACGACATGGCTTCTCATCAGCGCCTCCTGCCGGAAATCTTATGAGATAGCGATCATGCCCGGCGACGGGCGGCCACCGCCGCCTCCGGCAGCTCTACGCCGGAATCCCCTAGGACGGCACTGAACAAGCCGATACGGCGGGCGGCGTCCCGGCGAGCTGACGGGCCCTGTTACCGGGTAATGCCGGCTGTGCCGGCC
>JBOHCG010000287.1:0-9504 GCA_050698735.1 Streptosporangiaceae bacterium
TCCGTCGCCCTTGCCGCGGTCCGACAGGCGCAGCCGCGGCGCGCCGCCCGCTCCGGCCGGCCTGACCGCGGGCTGCGCCGCACCCGATGCCGCGGTCATCACCGGACTCGGCGACCATGCGGACCGCTTGCCGCGCGCGCCGGCCAGCCGGACCGCCGCCGCGACGGCGTACAGCACGAACGGGCATAGCACCACGTCGTAGGCTGCGGCGGCGGGCAGCACGTGGGTGATCGCCGGCCAGCTGACCCTCGGATCGCTCAGCATCACGCCGAGCAGGGCCGCCAGGGCCTCGCCGCAGACGGCGCCCAGCGCCGTCACCATGATCTCGAACAGGGCCGCATGCTCCTGCTCGGGCACGCCGTCACTCGACGGGGTGTCCGCGGCAAGGCCGCACGCGTAGCCGATCAGGCAGAACACCAGCGCATTCTGGCCGACGAAATGGCTGCCAGGCGGGGCCACGTCCAGCGCGAGGCCGGCCAGGAACCCGGTCAGCACGCCGGCCATCGGCCCGCCGGCCAGGGCCAGCACCGCCACCACGAGCAATACCAGGTCGGGCCCGGCGCCGCCGGGGAACGCGATCCTGGCGACCACGGTCACCTGAACGACGACCGCGACCGCGATCGCCACCAGATAGATCAGCGCCCGCACGTCAGCCGCTTGCGGTGGGAGACGGGGACGGGTTCGTGGTGGGCCCGGTGGTCGTGCCGGGGGACGTGGAGTTGACCGGGGCGGTCGGGAACACCGGGGCGGACTGCGTGGGAGTCGGCGTGACCGTGATGGTGACCGTCGGAGCAGGCCGCGGGAGTACCGAGACCTTGGGGTTGTGCTTGGGCACCGCCACCACGATGCCGACGACGCCGAGGGCGGTGAAGTTCACGAACGGGCGGACAAGCGCGTTCTGGGTGAGCGACCCGGAGCCGCCCTGCACCGAGATGACCGTACCGACCGGCACGCCGGGGACCTCGGGCTGGTCGCCGACGGACGCGTAGGTCAGCACCTCCTGCCCCGGGAACAGGACCGCGCTCGTGTCGAACAGGCTCAGCCGCAGCGTGCTCGGCCCTGACATGGACTTGCCCGTCCCGGTTACCTCGCCGATCTGGGCGTTGCCCGCCATCTGCACGCCGATCGTCGACGTGGCGTCGTCGGCGAGCAGCACGGTCGACGTGTCCGCGCTTACCTGGGTTACCGTCCCGACGAAGCCGGAGCCGTTCAGCACCGTCTGGTCCGGCTTGATCCCCTCGTCGCGGCCGGCGTCCAGCGTAACGGTGTCGGAGAAGTCGCCGCCTGCCGCGATGACACTCGCGGCCACGATCCGGTAGGCACCGGCGTCGAGCCGCAGCAGCTTTGCCAGCTGCTGCTTGTCGGCCTGGCTCAGCTTGGCGGAGCTGAGCTCGGCGCGCAGTTCGGCGTTCTCCCGCTGCAGGTTGGCTATCGTGCTCTGCGCCGATCCCCCGCCGGTGATCGAGTCGAACAGGCTGGCAACCGGGCTGGTCACGTCGTGCGTGATCCGCTCCACCGGGCCGAAGATGTCGGCGCCCACGCTCCTGACCGGCGAGGCGCTGCCGTCCCTGAAGTCGAGCGTGATCAGTATGATCGCCACGATCACGAGTACGCCAAGAACCAGTCGGGTGCGCCGGCTGTCGTGCACTGCAGCTCCTCGTCCGTCCCTGGCGGCTGCTGCGCCAGGGACAGAGGGTCGGCGTCAGCGCCTGGTGTCCGGCACCAGTACCTGACGCAGGGTCTCGAAGTCCTCGACGCACTTGCCGGTGCCGAGCACCACGGAGTCGAGCGGGTTGTCCGCAACCTGCACGGGCATCCCGGTCTCCTCCCGGATCCGCGACTCGAGCCCGCGCAGCAAGGCACCGCCGCCGGTCAGCACGATGCCCCGGTCCATGACATCGCCGGCCAGCTCGGGCGGGCACTTGTCCAGCGTGCTCTTAACCGCGTCGACGATCAGGTTAAGCGGTTCCTCGATCGCGCGGCGCACTTCTGCCGCGGAGATCACCACCGTTTTCGGCAGGCCGCTGACGAGATCCCGGCCACGGATCTCGGCGTGGGGCTCGTCCTCCGACGGGAATGCGGAGCCGAGGGCCATCTTGATCTCCTCGGCGGTCCGCTCGCCGAGCATCAGCGAGTATTCCTTCTTGCCGAACGTGATGATGGCCTGGTCCATCTCGTCGCCGCCGATCCGGATGGACTGCGAGGTGACGATGCCGCCCAGCGAGATCACCGCGACCTCGGTGGTGCCGCCGCCGATGTCGACCACCATGTTGCCGGTCGGCTCGTGGATCGGCAGGCCGGCGCCGATCGCCGCCGCCATCGGCTCCTCGATGATGTACACCCGCCGCGCGCCGGCCTGATGGCCCGCCTCCTTCACGGCGCTTTGCTCTACCCCGGTAATCCCGCTCGGCACGGCCACCACCAGCCGCGGCTTCGCGAGGTGGGTGCGTCTATGCACCTTCTGGATGAAGTAGCGCAGCATCCGCTCGGTCACGTCGAAGTCGGCGATGACGCCGTCCTTGAGCGGGCGCACCGCCACGATGTTGCCCGGGGTGCGGCCGATCATGCGTTTAGCTTCGACCCCGACCGCGACGATCTGGCCGTTGTTGGTATTGAGGGCCACCACCGATGGCTCGTTCAGTACGATGCCGCGTCCGCGCACGTAGACCAGCGTGTTCGCGGTGCCGAGGTCGACAGCCATGTCGCGGCCGAGAAACGTCAGAGCGCTCATCGGGAACGGGAACCTTCCGATCCGGGCTTGATCTGGAGCTTTCAACGCGAGTCGCTAGGCGCGGCGGCCTGGTGCACTTCCATAGGACAGCGGCAACGTCGGCCAGACGGGTTCCGGGCAGGATCTGGATCTTCCCCGGGCCTGCCAGCCACGCAACCTCGCGGGTAGATGATGCGACTCGCTCTGCTAGCTTACCCACGATCTGGCGCGGGGCGGCCCGTCGGACCGACACGCCGATCGCAATGCGTATCCGGGACGGAACAGAACGGCATAAGGCGAACGAACCTCAGGCGCCTTGTGCCCGGCCCGGGTCCTGGGCCGGGCTGGGGACCGGGGTCATGTGGATTCGGCGGGCCAGCCAGATGCCGGTGATCCAGAGAGCGGCGAAAATAGCGCCGAGGACAAACATCGCGGGGACGACGGCCCCGGCCGTGATGACCAGCGCCTGCAGCGCGGTGGCCGCCCAGAGCGCCCAGCCCATGCCCCTGCGTCCCACCACGCCGCCGAGGAGGATGGCGCACACGGCGAGTCCGCCGCCGACGCCGCCGGCCAGGGCGCGGTCGGAGTGCTCAAGGACGATGGCGACCGGGATCGCGAGGCCGATGACGATGGCCTCCATGATCAGCACGGTCCCGCCCAGCTGCCTCATCTGCTTCGTCTCGCTCCATGGCCCCGGTGTCAAAGGACGCAGTCTCATGAAAGCTCCGCGGCGGTGAAGGTGTGGCGGGACGGCTGGCTGGCCGACGGCTCGGCGGGCAGTTCGCCGCCACCCGGCACGAGCAGCCTGCGGGCGTCGCCCGCGGTGATGACGGATCCGGTAATGAGCACCCCGGAACCGCCTGGCATGCCGATCGCGTCGGCCTCGTCGGCGAGCGCAACCGTGGCGTCGATGGCGTCATCGAGCCGGGCCGCGGACTGCACCCGGTCCTCGCCGAAGACCTCGGCCGCCAGGTCGGCGGCCTGCTCCGGGTCCATCGACCGGTCGGAGGAGTTGCGGGTCACCACGATCTGGTCGAGCAGCGGCTCAAGTTCGGCGAGCATGCCCGGGACGTCCTTGTCCCCGCTGGCGGCGAAGACCCCGGCCAGGTGGTTGAAGCTGAACGTCTCCTGGATGGCGGCCACGGTGGCCGCCATGCCTGCCGGGTTGTGCGAGGCGTCGATGAGGATGGTCGGGCTGTGCCTGACGATCTCAAGCCGTCCCGGCGAGGTCACCTTGGCGAACGCCTCGCGCACCAGGTCCGCGTCGAGCGCGGCGTCTCCCCCGTCATCGGTGACCCCGGCGAAGGCCTCGACAGCCGCAAGCGCGCACGCCGCGTTGCCGGCCTGGTGCGCGCCGAACAGCGGCAGGAAGACGTCCTCGTAGCTGCCGCGCAGGCCGCGCAGGACGAGTTGCTGACCGCCCACCGCCCGCTCGCGGCTCAGCACGCCGAACTCCACGCCTTCCCTGGCGACGGTCGCGCCTACCTCCACGGCGTGCCGGAGCAGCACCTCGGCGGCTGGCAGCGGCTGCTGGGCGAGCACGGCGACCGCACCTGGCTTGATGATCCCCGCCTTCTCAGCGGCGATCTCCTCGGTGGTGTCTCCGAGCAGTCTGGTGTGGTCCAGGGCGATCGGGGTGACGACGGCGACCACGCCGTCGGCGATGTTGGTGCAGTCCAGCCTGCCGCCCAGGCCGACCTCGAGGACCATCACGTCGACCGGGGTATCGGCGAAGACGGCGAAGGCCATCCCGGTCAGCACCTCGAAGAAGGACATCGCCACCGGGTGCCGTCCGTCCACGATGGCGACGTACGGGATGACCTCCTCGTAGGCCGCCACGAACCGCTCCGGGTCGATCGGCGCGCCGTCGATGCAGATGCGCTCCCTGATCGAGACCAGGTGCGGGCTGGTGAACCTGCCCGTCCGCAGGCCGCGGCTGCGCAGCAGGGCATCGACCATCCTGGCGGTTGACGTCTTGCCGTTGGTGCCCGTGATGTGGATGACCGGGCACGCCCGCTGCGGATCGCCGAGCAGCCTGACGAGCTCCGCCATCCGATCCAGGGCCAGATCTACGGAATGCTCGGGCCGCCGGGAGATGATCTCCTCCTCGACCTCGCGCATCCGCGCTTCCATGTCCACCAGGCCAGATTACTTGGCTCCGCGATACAGCTGGGCGATACTGCTGGGCGCGGCGTCAGAGCGCGGCTAGGCGCTGCTGCAGGCGGGCGATGTCGGCCTGGGCGGCTTCAAGGCGCTGGCGGGTCTTGGCGACAACGGGTGGCGGGGCCTTGGTGGTGAAGTCGGGGTTGTCCAGCTTGCGGGTGGCCTGGTCGGCTTCGGTTTGCGCGGCGGATAGGTCCTTTTCCAGGCGACGGCGTTCGGCGGCGATGTCGATGGCTCCGGTCACGTCGAGTTCGACCGTGATGCCCTCGGCGGGAAGCGACGCGGACGGGGTGAAGGAGTCCGCGGGCGGGTCCAGCCGGAGCAGGGAGCGGATCCGGTCCTCGTGCGCGGCCAGCGGGATTGCCTCGATGCCGGCCAGCCTGGCAGCGACTCGCTGGGCCGGGCGCAGGCCCTGATCGGAGCGGAACCGGCGAACCTCGGTCACCAGCCGCATCAGCGAGGACATCTCCGCCTCGGCGCCTGGGTCGCCGAAGGAGAAGGCCGGCCACGAGGCGACCATGACCGAGTCCTCGCCGGTCAGCGCGGCAGTGTCATCTCCGGGGGGACGACCCCCCTGGTACCCCCCGGCCGCCCGAAGGGCGATCCAAAGCTCCTCGGTCACGAACGGCATCACCGGATGCAGCAACCGGAGCAGTTGATCGAGCACGAATCCGAGCACCCGTCGGGTGGTCTCGGCGGCCTGCGGGTCGGCGGAGGTCAGCGGCACCTTGGCCAGCTCCAGGTACCAGTCGCAGACCTCGTCCCAGGCGAAGTGGTAGAGCAGGTCGCAGACCTTGCCGAACTCGAACGCCTCGAACAGCGTGTTCACCTCGGCGATCACGGCGGACAGCCGGGACAGGATCCACCTGTCGGGCACCGCGAGCGCGCCGGCCAGCGGCGGAGCCTGCCGCACGTGAGCGCCGTTCAGCAGGGCGAAGCGGACGGCGTTCCATAGCTTGTTGCAGAAGTTGCGCGAGCCTGCCGCCCACTCCTCGCTGATGGCCTCGTCGCTGCCCGGGTTGGCGCCGCGGGCCAGGGTGAACCTGGTCGCGTCGGCGCCGAACCTGTCCACCCAGTCAAGCGGGTCCACGGTGTTGCCGCGTGACTTGGACATCTTCTTGCCGAACTGGTCACGGACCAGCCCGTGCAGGGCCACCACCCGGAACGGCACCGCGTCGGCCGGGGCCTTGTCCCGCATCGCGTACAGGCCGAACATCATCATCCGCGCGACCCAGAAGAACAGGATGTCGTAGCCGGTGACCAGGACGCTGGTCGGGTAGAACGTGCGCAGGTCCGGTGTGACGTCGGGCCAGCCGAGGGTGGAGAACGGCCACAGCGCCGAGGAGAACCAGGTGTCGAGCACGTCCGGATCCTGGGTCCAGCCATCCGGAGGCTGCTCGTCAGGGCCGACGCAGCGCAACTCCCCGTTCGGTCCATAAAAAACTGGAATACGGTGGCCCCACCACAGCTGACGGCTAATGCACCAGTCGTGCATGTCGTCCACCCAGCCGAAGTACCTCGCGTTCATCTCCGGCGGGTGCAGGCGGACGCGGCCGTCGCGGACGGCGTCCCCCGCGGCCTGGGCGAGCGGGGCGACTCGGACGAACCACTGCAGCGACTGGCGCGGCTCGACCGTGGTGCCGCAGCGGCTGCAGTGGCCGACGGAGTGAACGTACGGGCGGACCTCCTTGACGATGCGGCCCTGCTCGCGCAGCGCGCGCACCACCGCGGGCCTTGCCTCGAACCGGTCAAGGCCGAGGAACGGCCCGTGCGCGGTGATCACCCCATGGGAGTCCATGATGGTCAGGCCGGGCAGGTCGTGGCGGCGGCCGATCTCGAAGTCGTTCGGGTCGTGGGCCGGGGTGACCTTGACCGCGCCGGTGCCGAATTCGGGGTCGACGTGCTCGTCGGCGACCACCGGAATGTGCCGTCCGGTGAGCGGCAGCTCGACCGTCCGGCCGACCAGGTGGGTGTAGCGCGGGTCGTCCGGGTGCACGGCCACGGCGGTGTCGCCGAGCATGGTCTCGGCTCGGGTGGTGGCGACCACGATCGAGTCGGGGCCGTCGCCATAGCGGATCGAGACCAGTTCGCCCTCGTCGTCGAGGTGGTCGACCTCGATGTCGGACAGCGCGGTCAGGCACCGCGGGCACCAGTTGATGATGCGCTCGGCCCGGTAGATCAGGCCGTCGTCGAAGAGCTCCTTGAAGATCGTCTGGACGGCCCGGGAGAGGCCCTTGTCCATCGTGAACCGCTCGCGGGACCAGTCCACGCTGTCGCCCAGGCGGCGCATCTGCCCCAGGATCTTGCCGCCGGAGGAGGCCTTCCACTGCCAGACCCGCTCGACGAACGCCTCCCGGCCCAGGTCGTGGCGGCTGAGCCCCTCCTTGGCGAGTTCGCGCTCCACCACGTTCTGGGTGGCGATGCCCGCGTGGTCCATGCCGGGCAGCCACAGGGTGTTGTAGCCCTGCATGCGGCGGCGCCTGATCAGCGCGTCCATCAGGGTGTGGTCGAGCGCGTGGCCGATGTGCAGGGAACCAGTGACGTTCGGCGGCGGGATGACGATGCAGTACGCGGGGGCGTCGGAGTACGCGTCCGCGGTGAAGTAACCTGCCTTCTCCCAGCGTTCGTAGCGCGGGCCCTCAACCTCGGCCGGCGCGTACTGGGAAGGCAGCTCGATAGGCGCCTGGGGACTGCTCACGACAGGTGAGTCTACGGCCAGGCGGCGTTATCCGCGGCCGGTCGGCTGGCTGGGTTCGTTGCCGGTCAGGTGGCCGGGACCTCGACCGCGTCCCTGATCTCAAGGGCGATGGCGGAGGCACCCTGGTACTTAACGGGAACCTGGTCCTCGATGAACTCGACCTGGCCCAAGGTGTTCGGCGTGACCCACAGGCACTCGCTGGCCTCGGCGCCGCTCGAGGTGTTGTAGCCGCACATCATCTCGCCGCTGTGCGGGCCTGCCGCCACCATGCGGCTGGACTTGAGCTGGGTCTTCTCGTACTTGATGACCGCGGCCGTGTTGAAGGTGCCGTCGTACCCGACGAAGGCCACGCCCTTAAAGGAGCTGGACGCGATGTTCGTGCTGGACCCGAGGTCGTACATGGCGAAGACGCTGCTGCCCGGGTGGCCGGCTCCCCTGGCCTTGATCTGGTTCACGACGGGGGTCGCCTGCTCCTGCGCGACGGAGGAGAAGGCCCTGGTCGCGCCGGTGTTCAGCGGGAAGTCGCCGATCTTGGCTGGCGTGGTGAAGCTGTACTTGACATCCGCTCCGGCGGTGGCCGTGGCGCCGGTGCTCGGCGTGGCCGAGCCGGTAGCCCCGGCGCTGTTCGTGCCGCTCTGGGTCAGGTGGATGACGAGGAACACGATCAGCACCACGCCGACGACGGACGAGGCCAGGTAGGCGATCATGCGGATGCCGTTCATCCGCTGCGTCCGCTGGCCTGACCGCGGCTGGCTACTCGGCGGGGTAAACCCCTCGTCGTAGGCCGACCCGCCCGGCTGCTGGAAACCCTGCTGGCCGTAGCCGCCGCCCCGCCCGTAGGCATCTTGGACGTAGCCGTTCTGGGCATAGGCGGCCTGGCCGTAACCGTCCTGGTCATAGGCGGCCCGGCCGTAACCGGCCTGACCGTAACCGTCCCGGTTATGGCCGTCCTGGCTGTAGCCGTCCTGGGAGTAGGCGGCCTGGTCATAGCCGTTCTGGCCGTAACCGGCCTGACCGTAGCCGTCCTGAGGATGGGCGGCCTGGCCATAGCCATCCCGGTCGTAGCCGGCCTGCCCATTGGCGTCTTGGGGGTAGGCGGCCTGCCCATTGGCGTCTTGGGGGTAGGCGGCCTGACCGAAGCCATCCCGGTCGTAGGCGGCCTGGCCGTAACCGTCCGGACCGTAGCCGTCGCGGTTATAGCCGTCCTGGCCGTAACTGTCCTGGCGGAAACCGTCTTGAGGATAGGGACCCGAACCGCCGGGCTGGCCGGACCCGTTCGGGGCCAGCGGTCCACGGGTACCGGGCTGACCGAAGTCGTTCGGGGCCAGCGGTCCACGGGTACCGGGCTGACCGAAGTCGTTCGGGCCGAAGCCTGCCTGAGCGCGGTCGTCCTGGGCGTACGCATCCGGTGCGTGTCCGGGACGATCGAACCCGAGCGTCGGGTATCCCCCGGTCGCCTGATCGCCGGCGACCTGATAGGGCTGACCCTCCTGGCCGTATCCCGGCGGCTGGTGATGGCGGGGCTGGCCGTAGTCGCTGTGCGGGGAGGCAGAAGGCTGTTGCGGGTATCCCCCGCTGGGATCGCCCTGGGTCGGCTCACCGCCGAACCCGGCTGCTCCGAGGCCATGCCGACCTGGCGTCCTTTGGCCGTAGCCCTGCTGCTGGCCGTAGCCCTGCTGCTGGCCGTACTCGGACTGGCCGTACTCGGACTGGCCGTAGCCAGCCTGGCCGTAGCCCTGGTCCGCCTGCGGGGGCTGGGCGTAGCCCGCCTCGCCGTATCCCTGCTGTTGGCCGTATCCCTCATGGTCGGCGGCGCCAGGCCAACTCGGCCGGTCTGTTCCGGCCGGGGCGAAGCTGCGGAATACGCCGGTGGCTCCGGTACCTGAGCCGAGCGCCTGCGGGCCAGGACCGACCGGCCGCTGCGGGCCCGATC
>JBOHCG010000288.1:0-9501 GCA_050698735.1 Streptosporangiaceae bacterium
GGCGAGCGCCTCGGCCTCGGCGTTGATCCGCTCCGCGAGCTTCAGCATGATCCGACCGCGGTCGAGCGGCTTGAGCGCCCGCCAGGCGGGAAAGGCCGCGGCGGCGCTGCGGACCGCGATGTCGATGTCCCCCACGTCGCATTCGGCGACCTCGGCGAAGGGCTGACCCAGGGAGGGATCTACGGAGACGAAACGACGCCCCGACTGTGCCGCACGCCATTTGCCTGCGACGAATGCATCACGAATCAGGCGCTGGTCAGTGACAGTCATCTCTACTTCCTTCTGCGGCGACGAGTTCGCTGGCCGCGGTCGGCAGGGCCGCGCAGTACTGTTCGATCACGGCGATGAGTCCGGCCGCCGTGAGGGCGGCCCGCCCCACGAACAGGCCGTCGATCGTGGTTTCCCCGGCGTAGCCGGAGGCGTTGGCCGCGTCGACGCTTCCGCCGCACACGACCCGTATCAGCTCGGAGGCCTCGTACCCGTGCGAGGCCCGTACCGCGTCCCTTATCACGTGGTGCATCGCTTCCACGTCGGACGGTTCTGCCTGTTCGCCGCCGGTTCCGATGGCCCAGCCGGGCTCGTAGGCGAGCACGATGGAGCCGAGGGCCTCCGGCGCCAGCCCGCGCAGGGCGATCTTCACTTGGCGGGCCACCGTCTCGGCCGCGACGCCGTATTGGCGATCCCCCAGCGAGTCGCCGATGCAGATGACCGCCTCAAGGCCGGCGGCGATGGCCGCGGCGGCCTTGAGATTTACCGAGCGGTCGGTCTCGCCGAAATTCTCGCGACGTTCGAAGTGACCGATCTCGACGATGCTGACGGCGCAGTCCAGAAGCATCTCGGCGGAGATCTCGCCGGTCTGGGCGCCGCGGGCCTGCCAGTGCATATTCTGGGCGCCGAGCTGAAATGACGGTCGCTGCCCTGGCTGCGAGTCCGCCGCCGCATCCATGCTGGAGACCAGCCACCCCGAGACGGCCTGGAGCGCGGTGAACGGCGGAAAGATCGCGACCTGGACATCCAGCTCGGTGGCGCGCATCCAGTCGCACAGTTCGGCGACGTAAGCGGCGGCCTCGCCGCGATTCTTGTTCATCTTCCAGGACGTGCCGATCCAGGCTCGCCGCGAGCGGGTCATGACGATCGCAATGCACCTCAGATCTTTCGCGACAGGTGGTAGTAGACGGAGTTCCAGCGGATCTCGTTGGCGAAGGCGTCGATTCGGGTCCGCTCATCGATCTGCAGGTACTCGATGTCGCACATTGCGGCGAACATGCGCATCAGCTCGGATGTCGCCGAGTTGCTGAGCACGGTGTGGTGCGGGCCGCCGGCCATCAGCCAGGCCTCGGCAGAGGTCGCCAGGTCCGGCGCCGGCCGCCAGATCGCCCGCGCAATGGGCAGCCGCGGCAGGTCCTCAGGCGGAGCGACGACGGCGACCTGGTTGAGGACCAGACGGAACCGGTTGCCGAGATCGAGCCAGTTAGCGACGATCGCCGGCCCGGAGGTTGCGTTGAACACCAGGCGGACGGGATCCTCCCGCTGCCCGAGCGACAGCGGCGCGATCTCGCAGCGCGGCGTCGCGGCGGCGATCGAGGGGCACAGCTCGAGCATGTGCGCGCCGAGGATCAGGCCGCGGCCGGGATCCAGGTCGTAGGTGTAGTCCTCCATGAACGAGGCGCCGCCGGGCATCCCCGCGGTCATGACCTTGACGATGCGCAGCAGCGCGGCGCTCTTCCAGTCACCCTCGGCGCCGAAACCGTACCCATCCGCCATCAGGCGCTGCGCGGAGATGCCGGGCAGTTGCCGCAGCAGGCCCAGGTCCTCGAAATTGTCGGTGAACGCGCCGAACTCGCCGGCCTCGAGCAGCCAGCGCAGGGCGATCTCGATCCGTGCCGCTTCTCGCAGTGAATCGTGCCGCTCGCCGCCAGCGCGGAGTTCGGCGGCGACCTCGTACTCCTCCTCGTACCGCCGCGCGAGCCCGGTCACGTCGGCGTCGCCAACCTGGGCGACCGCGTCAGTGAGGTCGGACACGCCGTAGCTGTTGACCGAGAAGCCGAGCTGCATTTCGGCTTCGACCTTGTCTCCTTCGGTCACCGCGACGTAGCGCATGTTGTCGCCGAACCTGGCGATCCGCAGGCGCTGCGCCTCGGCCCGGCCGCAGGCGGCCCGCGACCACAGCCCGATACGCCGCTGCACGGCCGGCTCGGACCAGTGGCCGACCACGGTGGTGCGGGCGATCCGCATCCGGCTCTCGATGAACGCGAACTCACGGTCTCCGTGCGCCGACTGGTTCAGGTTCATGAAGTCCATGTCGATCTCGGACCACGGCAGCCTCTGGTTGAACTGCGTATGCAGGTGCAGCATCGGCTTGCGTAGCGCACCCAGACCGCCGATCCACATCTTGGCGGGGGAAAACGTGTGCATCCACGTGATGACCCCGACGCAGTGGTCGGCGCTGTTGGCGTCGAGCATGACGCGCCGGATGGCGTCACGCCCGGCGACCACCGGCTTGGCGATGATCCCCACCGGGATCTGGCCGCCTTCGTTCAAGGCAGCGACGATGGTCGCGCTGTGCTCATCGACCTGACGCAGGGAGTCAGGGCCGTACAGGTCGACGCTGCCGGTGACGAACCAGATCTCCGAAGGCGGGAAGGACGCACTCATGCTCGGCCCCCGGTGGCATAGGCGTGCGCGATGGCGGTCAGGACCAGGGCGAACGAGCGGGCTCCGGCGTCCACAGAGCCGCGGCTCCGCTCGCCCAGCCGGCTTGCCCGGCCGACCTGCGCGATCATGTTGGCGGTCGAGTCGGCCCCGGCGTTCGCGCCTGCGGCCGCGGCGGTCAGCGCCTCGGCCGGCCCGGCTCCACGGTCAGCGGTCGCCGCCGCTGCCTCCTGTGCGCCGGCCGCGGCGTCGATAATGGTCTTGTCGCCGACCTTCGCCCCGCCGAACTCGCTCAGCGCCTCGCGCACGGTAGCGAGGTAGTCCGCGACATGCTGAGCGGACAGCGGCGCGTCGCAGGCTGCGGTCTTGTCCCCCAGGGCCTCGAAGGCCACGGAAAGCAGCGCGCCCATCGAGCCGCCGACGGCACCGAATTCCGCGGCCAGCAGCTCAGTAAGGGTCCGCGCATCGGCTGGCGGGTCTTCGGCCAGCCGCCTCCTGATGGCCCTCGCGGCGGTCCCCATGGCAAGCCCGTGGTCGCCGTCCCCTGCGACGGAGTCCAGCTCGCATAGCTCGCCGGTGGCGCTCTCCAAGACGATCGCCCCCGCCTCGGTCAGGCGCAACGCCGTCTGGATCCCCGGAGTCATCGGTACATCGCCACCGTCCGGACCGGGGCGTCGAACAACTCGCGCAGCCGGTCGTCAAGGACGGTGAGGGTCACCGAGAGCCCGGCCATCTGCAGGGAGGTGACGTATTCGCCGACCATCGAGGAATGCACGCTGATCTGGTTCTCGGCCAGGTGCCGCAGGACGGCCCTGTGCACCAGGTACTGCTCCAGCAAGGGCGTCGCGCCCAGCCCGTTGACCAGCAGCGCGACCGCCGATCCCGGCGGGCAGGCGATGTCGTCGAGCAGCCGACGCGCGAGCATCGTCCCCACCTCGTCGGCCGTGCCGAGCTTCTGCCTGCTGATCCCCGGCTCGCCGTGCACGCCGAGGCCGACTTCCATCTCGTTATCGGGCGTGGTGAAGATCGGCTGCGCCGCACCGGGTAGCTCGGCGCTGCTGAGCGCCACGCCGATCGTGCGTGTGCTTGTATTTGCGGCCTTGGCGGCCGCCTCGACGTCATCGAGGCTCTCGCCGGCCTCGGCGGCGGCCCCGGCGATCTTCAGCACCATGACGTCGCCGGCGATGCCGCGCCGGCGGTGCGCCTCGTCCGAGGCCGCGGAAGCCATGTCGTCGCAGACGAAAAGCTGGCGGACCTCGATGCCGGCCGCGGCGGCCTTGCGCACGGCGAGGCGGCAGTTCAGGACGTCGCCCGAGTAGTTGCCGTATACGAGCAGGACGCCGCGCCCACGATCAGCGTGCTGGATCGAGGTCAGGATCGCGTCCGGCGACGGCGCGGCGAAGACGTTGCCGATCGCGACGGCGTCGGCGCATCCGGCACCTACGTAGCCGAGGAAGGCCGGCTCGTGACCCGACCCGCCGCCGGTCACGATGCCGACCTTGTCCGACGGCTGGTCGACGCGGACGAGCACGCGTTCCGCAATTCGCCGGACCATGTCCGGATGGGCGTCGGCGAAGGCGGCGGCGAGTTCGACCGCGACGTCCGCCGGGTCGTTCACGAGCTTCTTCAAGGTGCCAGGCACCGCGGTCACCTCACCTCACCCCATCTCCGGGCGAGGCGGGTCGACCAGGGTGAGCTCCGCGCCTTCCGGTATCTCGGCCACTACCAGCTCGACGCCCAGATCGCGGATCTTTGTCTGCTCGGCTTCGGAGATGGGCGGACTTGTGATGATGCGAGTGAGCTCGCTCAGCCCGCCCACCCTGACCATCGAGGCGCGCCCGCACTTCGTCCCGTCGGCGAGCAGGGTGACCTGCGCGCCCGCGCGGATCATCGCGCGCTTGACCGCCACCTCGTCAAAGCTCGGGTACATCATCCCGGCCTCGGCAGAGAACCCGTGCGCGGCAAGGAACGTGTGGTCGGCATGCAGGGATGACAGTGACTCGACGGCAAGGGGCCCGGCCGCCCCCATGGTGACGCGGCGGACCATCCCTCCGGTGACGACGACCGTCAGGCTCGGGTTGCTCAGCAGGTCCTCGACATGGTTGATGCCGTTGGTGATGACGACCAGATCCCGCTTGTTGCGCAACTGGCTGACCAGATGCGCCATCGTCGAGCCTGAGTCGATGATGATGGTGCTGCCGTCCTCGACGTAACTGGCGGCAATCCGGGCGATCTCCCGCTTCTCGACCCCGTTTTCCCGCATGCGACGCTGGAAGGACGTCTCCAGGCGCACGCTCTCCGCGAGCGCACCGCCGCGGGTGCGGGTCAGCAGGCCCTGCTCCTGCAGCACGGCCAGGTCACGCCGGACTGTCTCGTCGCTCACGTCGAGCATCTGTGACAGTTCCCCGATGCGCAGGGCACCGGATTCCTGCAGCAGTACCATGATCTGCCGCTGCCGAACCTCGGCAAGGGGACGAGGGCTGATCTTCAACACCACCCATCTGGGCGAAGGTGACAGTCTGGGACGGCCGCTTTCCGGCCGCGATCGATGATTGGTGCGCGCTACTGCGTACAGGTGAGGTCATCGTTGGCCTGCTGCGGCAGTTACCGCGCTCGGAGCGGGACTGAAGAGACCCGATCCAACACGATGCCGAGCCGACCGTCGCTAATTCACAGTCCTGTTAACGCGGAGGTAACTGGGCTGTCATGAAGCTAACCGAGCATTCCTCCCAATGTCAAGACTTGCCACATAAATCCAACTAACGTCACGAGCGCGTCACAACTGAGAAGATATTCCGCTGGGTGAGAGGAAGGCTTGACCGCGGGCCGCCGGAAAGCCGAACGTTCGAGTTAACGACTTAGCTGCTAGAGCTGGAGAAACGATGAGGTGATCGCAGTGGGCGGCACGCCCTGTCCCGTCAGCTGCGGCCGGACGCCCAAGGGTGACTGCTGACGGCTGTCCCTGCCGGTTCCGCCTTGTCAGGGCGAGGAATGCCGTCGAAAACTGTGGCATCGTGCCTGAAGTTGACTGATAGTCCACAAAACGTCTCGATGAATTGACGAAATAGTTTGGATCACTGCTGAAATTGACCGGAGCTGCCAGCTGAGCCGCCCGGCTTTCTGTTGCGCATGGCCAGGAAGGGGCGCGAGCCTGTCATGAACGATGCTCACGCGAACGGTGAGGGGGAGCTGAGCCCGGCTCAGTGCGAGATTCGAGCGGAGTTCATGCGACGTCGCGGGTACTGGGCCGACGACTGGCAGGTGATCCTGGAACTCGCGCCGGAGATCATGGCGGCCTACACCGACGTCTCGGCGTACGCATGGGAGACCGGTGCGCTCGACGCCAAGACGCGCGAGTTCATGTACATCGCGACGACCGCGGCGGTTACCCATATTCATCCGATCGGCATCCGCACGCACGGGCGCAACGCCATGAAGGCCGGAGCTACCCCGCGCGAGCTTGTCACCGTGCTCGCCCTGCTCGGCGGCCTGGGGATCGCCGGCTACCTGCTCGCGGTCGACGTGCTGGAGGAGGTGCAGCCCGGCTCGACCGCGATCAGGCCGTGCGGCGAGGACCGCTTCCGGCAGTTGCGGTCAGAGTACGAGACCGTATTCGGCGGCTGGGACGAGCGCGCGGCCGCGGCGATCCGGTCCGACCCCGAGTTCTTCACCGTGTTCCTGCGATGGGCAGGTGCGGCCCGGGTGTCCGGGGTGCTCAGCCCGCGCGTGGTCGCGCTGATCGCGATCGCCGCCAACGCCAGCGTCACACATATGGACCGGGCCACCTTGACCAGGGAGGTCCGGGCAGCGCTGGCACTGGGGGTCACCCCGGCAGAGATCCTCGAGGTCTGCAACATGACGTCCGGAGTAAGCGTGCATTCCCTTACCGTCGGCGTGCCGATCGTCGCCGAGCTCATGCGCGAGGCCGGCACCGCCGTTTCGGCTCGGGAGGCGTGATGCCGGGATACGGCGACCGGACTGACACCATGCCAGTCCCGCTGGTCGGGCGTCCGCCCGACCAGGTGGCATACGTGGTCCCTGACCTGGAGGAGGGCGTGCAGCGTCTCGGGCGCCGCCTGGGCGTCTCCCGCTGGATCGGCTGGCGTTATACCGCCGCGTACCTGCCCCGGCGCATTTTCCGCGGCCAGGCCGGCGACTTCGAGTCGCATGGCGTCGTCGCCGAATATGGACCGAGCCTGGAGATCATCGCGCCGCTGAGCGGTCGCAGCGTCTTCACCGAGTTCCTCGACACGCACGGGCCGGGTCTGCATCACCTCGGCTACTTCGTGCCCTCGCTGGCATCCGAACGGGATCGGCTGATCGCCCAGGGCCTGACCGAGGTCCAGTACGGCGGCGGTCACGGCATGGACGGCGACGGTCAGATCAGTTTCTTCGAGATGATCGATAGCGCCGCTTCTTATCTTGAGCTCATCGAGCCGCCACGCCGCCGGTATCCGCCGCACTTCGAAATCCTCGTCGACTGATGGCCGGGTGACGTTGATCCAACCGACTACCGCGGGAGACACCATGCGACCCATGCCGCTGGCGGCGAACACCGTGCCGTCCTTTTACCCGGGCGCGGGCCGGATCGGCGCGTTTCGCCGGCAGCCTGACCTGAACCCGGCCCATCCTGAGGACTGGATCGCCTCGACGACGCCGAGGACCGGGGCGGCCCCGCTTGGCCTGACGACGCTTCCCGACGGCTCCCGGCTGGCCGACCGGTTCGCGGCCTACCCGTCGTCCTGGTTCGGGCCCGAATACACCGCCCGCTATGGTGCCCGGGGATCGCTGCTGGTCAAGCTGCTCGATGCCGGGGCCAGGCTGCCGCTGCACATTCATCCAGACCGTCCCTTCGCCCGCCAGCACCTGGGCAGTGACTTCGGCAAGTCCGAGGCATGGCTGGTGCTGCACGCCGATCCTGGCGCGTCCGCGCACCTGGGATTCAGCCGTGACGTCGCCGCGGCGGAACTGTCTGCCTGGGTCACCGGCCAGGACACGGAAGCGCTGCTGGCGAACTGCAATCTGGTCAGCGTGTACACCGGTGAGGTGATCTTCTGCCCTGGCAGCGTGCCGCACGCGATCGGGGGAGGCATCCTGATCCTGGAAATCCAGGAAATGACGGACTTCTCCATCATGCTGGAGTGGGTCGGCTTCCCGCTGGACCCCGGTGACAGCTTCCTGGGCCTGGACCAGGAAACAGCCCTGGGCGCCGTGCGCCGGCGCGCCGTCGTCGGCCCGGACCTCGAGGCGCTGCGCGGGCAGTGCATCCGCCCCTTGGCGACCGGTCAGCCGGGAACGACGCCGCTGCTGCCTCCCGGCGCCGCCGACTTTTTCGGCGCGGAGCAGATCATTTCTCGCGGTGACGAACTCGAGCTCGAGCCGCGATTCTCTATCCTGGTGATCAACGAGGGCGAAGGCATCCTCGAGGCTGAGTCAGCAGAACCAATCAAGGTCGCGGCGGGCGAGGTCTACCTGGTGCCCTACGCCGCCGGCGCGATCGGCCTGCGCGGTGACCTGTCGTCGATCCGCTGCTACCCGGCTCAGTGAGCAAGCCGGCGAAACGGACGGTACCGCAGGCCGGCCCGGCGGCCGATTTCCTTGGCAGGCCACCCGATCAGCTCGGCTTCGTCACCGCCGATCTGGCGGCGACCGCCGCCGCGCTGACCCGGGCCTGGGGCTGCGGTCCCTGGGACGTCCACGAGTACACCTCGCAGACGCTGCGGCACCGCAGCTACCGCGGCAGGCCGGGCACCTTCGAGTCCCGCAACGCTGTAGCACCCGGCGGCCGCCTCGGGGTTGTGCAGCCGGTCGCGGGTCCGAGCGTGCACACCGAAGCCCTTGACCGACGCGGTACCGGCCTGGCCTACGTAACCTGGTTCCTCACCGACCTGGGCGCGGTGGCCGACCACATGGCACGGGCCGGCATCGCCGAGGCAATGCGCGGCGGGGGCCACGGCCTGGACGGCGACGGCGAGTTCGCCTACTTCGATACCACCGGCCTGCTCGGCGTCTACAGCCAGTACGCCGTCGCGCCGGCGCGACGGCGAGAACCCGCCGGCCGGCTTCCGGGCTAGAACACGCACACCGGGTTGACCGGAAAGCCCGTGGCACCCGGCAGCTCCGGCACGGTGCAGGAGAAAAGGAACTCCCGCCGCCCAAGCCGCGCGCAGGCCGCCACAAGCTCCGAGGTCAGTGCCCCGTCAATCAGGCACAATCCCATGGCGACGATGCCGATCTGATGCAGCGGCAGCGGGATGGCCGATGGCTGCGGAGGCAGCCGTTCGGTGCAGTCGCCAAGGAAGACCGAGATGTCACGCTCGCGCAGCCAGGGCAGCACCGTGGCGTGCAGGCCCGCCCGGGGAGCCGGTATGTCCGGCACCTGCTCGGCACGTACCCGCTCGGCGCGGCCCACGTGGACGACGAGCGCATCAGAGGATCCGGCCCGTACCCGGCCTCGCCGCTCGGCCGCTTCCAGGTCCTCGACCGTGACGAACTCGTCTGCCCCGAGATAGGCGACACCGCGGGCCGCGGCCACGTCGAGCAGGACGCCCCGGCAGAAGATCCCCCCGCGCATCGCGGCGACCGACAAGGACCGCAGCGCGCCCGTGCCGAGCACATCGCCGCGACGGCGGCCGTTGTAGGCGCGGCCCTGGCAGAAGACGTGGCCAAGTGCGTCGATGTGAGTCATCTGCGGGTCGTGGGGGGTCAGCGAGACGCTGTCGACGGCCGACACGTCATCGGGCGGCTGGAGCATCCGGTGAACCACGGGATGCATCGACACCGAGCTTCCCGCGACCGGAAGGGGCCGACCGAGGCTGATCACGCAGCCCTCTCGCACCAGGGCCGCGG
>JBOHCG010000289.1:0-9493 GCA_050698735.1 Streptosporangiaceae bacterium
ATTCGAGGCCCGGCACCTGCAGCGCCACGAGTTTCACGGCAACTGGAACTACACCATCCCAGCAGACCCGCCCGGCGACACGACACGCCCGAATGAAGGGAACTAATTATTGCGCGCGAGCTTAGCCTCGCACGCCGACCTGCTGCCCGCTGCCGATCACCCCGAGCAGCGCCTGGGTCGTCAGCGTCAATATCTTGAGCACCTCGTCATCCGGCAGCTCCGGCGGCGCTGCCAAGGGCACCCCGCTAACCGCCGACCCGGCCACCGCGCGCAGCGCCGCCGCCAGTTGCCGCACCCCGTCAGGCGGTACCGTGGCGCCCCGGCTGACCGAGATCGCGGTCGACGTGATCGCCTCCATGACCCGCTCCAGCGCCACCACCGCGGGGAACCAGGCGGTGGCGATCCGGCTTATCGACGGCGGCTCGGACAGCGTGCGCTGGAACTCGGTGCTCAGGTCGGCCAGTGCCCGCCAGGTCGCCCGCCGCATCTGCGACCGCTTCGGCAGGGCTACGGAAGAGGCCTCACCGGCGGGACCGAGCAGCGCCTCCTCCAGGTAGTCGCTCACCTTGAGCACCGTCTGCCCGAACTGCTGTGGCAGATGGGCATGCCAGCTCATCGGCCACGGTGCGAACCCGACGACAAGGACGATCCCGCACCCGATCAGCGTGTCCACGAGCCTGTCCTCCGCCAGCCGCCAGCCGATCGGATTGAACAGGTCGACGAGCACCACCACGAGCGGCGTGAGGAACGTCGCGAGCAGCCCGTAGTTCCGCTGCCTCCCGTACGGCAGCAGCGCGGCGAGGACCGCGAGCGGGATCAGCAGCCAGGTGCCGTGGATCAGCGCGAGTATCACCGCCCCGGCGACCGCGCCGACGATCGTCCCGATGCCCCGCTGCAGCGCCCGCGCCAACACCGAGCCGTAGTCCGGCTTGAACACGATGGCGACCGTGAGCAGCACCCAGTACGAACGCTGCAGCGGCAGCACCTCGCTGACCACCGCGGCCACGCCCACGCACGCCATGAGCCGCAAGGTCCAGATCCGGCTCAGCCGGCCGGCGAGCGCCTGCATCACCCAGCCAAGCGGCCGTTCGGCCATCTCTCCGAGCTGTTCCGGCCCGGGCAGCAGGCCGGACAGCCGATCCCGCAGCGGTCGGCGCCCGCCCCCGTCGGGCATCTCCTCACCGGAAATCACCCGCGCGAGTCCGACCATCGAGTCGCGAAGCGCCAGCGCGCCCGCGCCGTGGTCCCAGGCGGGCGGGATCACCGGCGCCGGGGTCCCCTCGGCGATGGCATCCGCGAGCCGCTCCACCGTGGAGATCACCATCGGCGGCGGCCGGCTGCCCGCGACGTCGAGCGCCGAGCTCGACTCGGCCATCAGGTGGCTCGCGTTCAGCTCCGCGACCAGGCGCAAAATCTCCCGGTTCCGGCCGGTTTCCCTGGCCCGCCCGGCCAGCACCTCGTCGTATGCCGTGTTGAGCGCCGCGCCGAGGGGCTGCAGCGTCGCGGCCGAACGCTCGGTGCCGATGGCCCGCAGCCGGTCGGCTATCGCGCGGTAGACCGCGGCCACGTCGCGCTGCTCCTTGCCGTGCGGGTTAATCAGCCAGCCGGGCACGATCAGGATGAGCGCCCAGAGGACCCCGGCGAGAAACCCGGCCGCCGTGTGCCACACCGGCCGCAGCGCGCCGATCGGCGAGAGGCCGAGCGAGGCGTAGACGAGCAGTTGCAGCCCGATCACCGAGCCGAGGTCGCCGATCGAGCTCAGCACGCCGGACGCGCCCGCGACCACGACTAGGGCGAGCACCGCGATCCAGCCGTGCCCGTGGATCACCGATCCCACGGCCAGGCCCACCGCCCCGCCGAACACCCCGGCCGCGCCGACCCGCCTGGCCCGGGCCAGGTACGTGCCCCCGGTGTCGGTCATCGCGCCGAGCAGCCCGCCTATCGCGGGCAGTACGCCGTCCGTGCCCTTGCCCACCGCGAAGGCCGCCGACAGCGGCACGCAGATCGCGAGCGCCGTCCGCACCATCTCCGGCCACGGCAGCGGCGCCGGCTTCGGCCTGACCACCTCGACCAGCCAGTCCGGCACTACCAAGGCCCGCACCGCCGAGGCCCGCGTCCTTATCAGCCCTGGGCTCCTATTCGCCGCCGGCATCATCGCTGGCCGCCGGCCCGCTCCAGCTAATTCCTTTTATTATCCAGAACGATCGGTGGTACCACCCCCGCTTCCCGCGTCTGCCCGATGTCGGACCGCCGTGGCAGAGTAACGACATGGACGATTCCCGGTTCCTGGATTGCCTGGCGGCGGACTATGCCGCACTGCGGCAGGCCGCCACGGCAGCCGATACCGGCATTGGGCTCACCTTCTCGGTAAACCTGCACGGTCGGTAGCCCGGGTGGCAGTGATGCCATACTTAGATCACATCCTGCCAATCGTCTGGCACACTGGCGCCCAGGGTGCTCCTATGCCGGTCAGAGGAGGGTCATGCTGCGCAACGTCGCGGTCGTGGTGGTGAATGGCTTCCTGCCGTTCGAGTTCGGCACGATCTGCGAGGTCTTCGGCTTCGACCGGTCCGACGACGGCCTGCCGCGCTACGACTTCGCCATCGTCGCGGGCGAGCCCGCCCCGCTGCGGGCGCACATCGACTTCACCATCCAGCCCTCCCACGGCCTGGACCGGCTGGCCGAAGCGGACCTGATCGCCCTGCCCGCCGTCAGCGACGCTCGCCTGGGCCTGCGCGCCCCCCAGCCCCTGTCGCCCGCTCCGTCCCTGTCTCCCGTGTTCCCCGAGGACCTCCTCGAGGCGCTCCGCCGCGCGGTGCGCCGCGGCGCCCGCGTGCTCAGCATCTGCAGTGGCGCCTTCATCCTCGGCGAGGCCGGCCTGCTCGACGGCCGCCGCTGCACCACCCACTGGCGGCACGCGGCCGAGCTGGCCCGCCGCTACCCCCGGGCCAAGGTAGATCCCGACGTGCTGTACGTCGACGACGACCCGGTGATCACCAGCGCCGGCACGGCGGCCGGCATCGATGCCTGCCTCTACCTGGTGCGCAAGGAGCAGGGCTCCCGGATCGCCAACGGCATCGCCAGGCGCATGGTGGTGCCGCCGCACCGCGATGGCGGCCAGGCCCAGTACGTCCAGCAGCCCATCGCGCCCTCGTGCGACGGCACCCTGAGGGACTTGCTCGAGTGGCTGCGCGCCCACCTCGGCCAGACCCTCACCGTGCGCCAGCTTGCCGCCCGCGCCAACATGTCCGAGCGGACCTTCGCCCGCCGTTTCGTCCAGGACACCGGCACGACCCCGCAGCGCTGGCTGGTCGGCCAGCGAATCCTGCTGGCCCAGCAACTGCTCGAGGAAACCGACGAGACCGTAGACGCCATCGCGACCCAGGCCGGCTTCGGCAACGCCACCGCCCTCCGCCACCACTTCCGCGCCTGGCGCGGCACCACCCCCAATGCCTACCGCCGCCTCTTCCGCGGCCCCAACTCCCACCCCCTAACCCCCGCCTAGCCCGGGCCTGCGCCCGCCAGGACGCGAAAACGCGCCCGGACCAGGCGAAGAACCGGGCAAGGAAGCCGCGCAAATGGGTCACCAAGTCGAGTAATATCTGATCTCATGAGGTTCTTGCTGCGGGTGGTGGTTTCCGCCGCCGCCCTGGCCGTCGCTGCCGCGGTGGTGCCCGGGATCGAACTGCTCGCCGGGAGCGACTGGTCGAAGGTCGGCACGCTGGTAGCGGTCGCCGCGATCTTCGGCGTTATCAACGCCGTCCTCAAGCCGCTGATCAAGGTCATCGGCTGCGCGTTCTACGTGCTCACGCTCGGCCTGGCCGCCCTGGTGGTCAACGGGCTCCTGCTGTGGCTGACCAGCGTAGTGGCCGGCGACCTGACGCTGCCGTTCCACGTGACGGGGTTCTGGGCGGCGTTCTGGGGCGCGATCATCGTCGGGCTGGTGAGCTGGCTGCTGCACCTGGCGATCGGCGATGACCGCAGGCAGCGCCGCGAGCCGCCGCCGGTCCGCGTTGTCCGAGTTCGCTAGCCCCTAGACTGGCGGCTTAGACTTCTCAGCGATCCAGCGCTGAGTTACCTTTCTGAATCCCGGAGTGACGCGGACGTGAAGACTGACGTCGAAGAGCTGAGCCCGACCCGTGTCCGGCTGAGCGTCGAGGTGCCCTTTGATGAGCTGAAGCCGAGCCTCGACAAGGCCTACCGCGAGGTCGGCAAGCAGGTCCGCATTCCGGGATTCCGGCCGGGCCGCGTGCCGCCGGCCGTGATCGACAGCCGGGTCGGCCGCGATGTCGTGCTCAGCCAGGCCGTCAACGACGCGCTGCCCGAGCTGTACGCGAAGGCCGTGGCCGATGGCGACATCGTCGCGCTCGGCCAGCCCGACGTGGAGATCACCCGGCTGGACGACGGAAAGGAACTGGCGTTCACCGTCGAGGTTGACATCCGGCCGAAGTTCGAGCTGCCGGATCTGGAAAGCCTGTCCGTCACCGTCGACGACACGCGGGTCAACCCTGACGAGGTAGCCGAGTATCTCGGCTCGCTCCAGGAGCGGTTCGCCTCGCTGAAGTCCGTGCAGCGCCCGGTGGAGCGGGACGACTACGTCTCGATCGACCTGTCCGCCTCGGTGGATGGCGAGCCGGTTGAAGACGCACAGGCCAGCGGCCTGTCCTACCAGGTCGGCAGCGAATCCCTGCTGGACGGGCTCGACGACGCCCTGATCGGGATGTCCGCGGGTGATTCCACCACCTTCCGCACCGAGCTGGCCGGCGGTGAGTTCGCCGGGCAGGAGGCCGACGTGACGGTGACCGTGCACAGCGTCAAGGTCAAGGAGGTCCCCGGGCTCGACGACGACTTCGCCCAGCTGGCAAGCGAGTTCGACACGCTGGGCGAGCTGCGTGCGGACACCCGCGCCCAGCTGGAGCGGATGAAGGGCATGCAGCAGGTGGTCCAGGCGCGTGACCGCGCGCTGGGCGCGCTGCTCGACACGATCGACATCCCGCTGCCTGAAGGCGTGGTCGAGCAGGAGGTCAGGCAGAACAGGGAGTCGCTGCTGGCACAGATCGAGCGCGCAGGCGGCACCCTGGAAGGCTACCTGGAGGCGACCAGCCAGACCGAAGAGCAGTTCGACGTGGACCTGGAGCAGCGGGCCCGCCGCGCGGTAAGGGTCAGCCTCGTTCTCGACGAGATCACCCGCACCGAAGAGCTCACCGTCGAGTCAGCCGAGCTGTCCGCCTACATCGCCCGCCAGGCGGAGCAGATGGGGGTGCCGGCTGATCGCCTGGCCCAGCAACTGGCCGACAACGGCCAGCTGCAGTTCGCCGCCGCCGAGGTGCTTCGCGGCAAGGCGATGAGCCTTATCGCCGAGCGCGTCAAGGTGACCGATACCGCGGGCAACGAGGTCGACGTCCTGGCCGCCATCAACGCGTCGACGCGGTCGGCTGAGCCGGCCGGGGACGACGATGACGACGAGGACGGCGATGACGACGTCGAGGCTGACGCCTGAGCAGGGGCCTAGCGGGACCAGGAGAGCTCCCGGCCGCGTGCCGCGGCCGGTACAAATGATCGCGGCCAGTCCGGCCGACCGGTCACGTCGTCATTGCTGAACCCGCTCGAACGCAGGGCAGGACCGACGGCAGCGGTGGCTTTGCCATGAGCCACCGGCAGTCGTCGGCTTTGTCGGCTTCCTTCCAGTTGTCCCGACGCTGCCGGGCGCAACACGGTGCGCCAGTAGCGAACAGCGTCCTTCGGGGGACGATCGGGCCGCGCGGCGGCGTTATGGTCCTGTCAACGACACCAAATGACCAGAGCAGGTGAGTAAGCGTGACTCAGCCCTTGTGGAGCCCGCCGCCGACCCCGATCGTCGCGGCTGCCGAGCCCCCGGTCCCGCCGTTCGGGGAGCAGGTATTCCAGCGGCTGCTGCGGCACCGCATTATCTTCCTCGGTCAGCAAGTGGACGACGACATCGCCAACCGCATCTGCGCCGAGCTCGTGCTGCTCGCCTCCGAAGACGAGAAGCGCGACATCAGCATTTACATCAACTCGCCAGGCGGCTCGGTCTACGCTGGAATGGCAATTTACGACATTATGCAATTCGTGCCGAACGACATCGCCACGTACGCGATGGGAATGGCCGCGTCGATGGGGCAGTTCCTGCTCACCGCGGGAACCCGCGGGAAGAGGTACGCGCTCCCGCACGCCCAGATCCTGATGCACCAGCCGTCCGGCGGGATCGGCGGGACCGAGTCCGACATCAGGATCCAGGCCGAGCAGATGCGGCACATCAAGCGGACGCTCTTCGAGCGGACCGCCTTCCACACCGGGAAGCCGATCGAGGAGATCGAGCGGGACGCCGACCGTGACCGCTGGTTTACCGCGGAGGACGCCATGAAGTACGGCTTCGTCGACCAGGTGATTCACAGCGCCATCGAGGTGCCGACCGAGGGAGTCATGTCATGATGAGCCAGAAGGAGCCGAACGTGAGCGGGAGCCCCAGGCTGCTGACCCCGCAGTCGCGGTACGTGCTGCCGTCCTTCGTGGAGCGCACCTCGTACGGGATCAAGGAGATGAACCCGTACAACAAGCTCTTCGAGGAGCGGATTATCTTCCTCGGCGTGCAGATCGATGACGCCTCCGCGAACGACGTCATGGCCCAGCTGCTGACCTTGGAGGCCATCGACCCTGATCGCGATATCACCATGTACATCAACTCGCCCGGCGGGTCGATGACGTCGATGATGGCGATCTACGACACGATGCAGTTCATCCAGCCCGACATCCAGATCTGCTGCATCGGGCAGGCGGCCTCCGCGGCCGCGGTACTGCTCGCCGCGGGCACCAAGGGCAAGCGGATGGCGCTGCCCAACTCCAGGATCCTGATCCACCAGCCGGCCACCGAGGGCGGCTACGGCCAGTCCACCGACATGGAGATCCAGGCCAGGGAGATCCTGCGGATGCGTACGGCGATGGAGCTCATCCTGGCCCGGCACACCGGGCAGAGCGAGGACAAAGTCCGCCGCGACATCGAGCGGGACAAGTTCCTCACCGCCGAGGAAGCCAAGGAGTACGGCATCGTCGACGACGTCCTGACCATGATCAAACGGGGCAGCGAGCGCGCCGTCGAGGTAGTGTCGTCCTTACCGGGAGGATTCAGCTCTTCCCTCCTGGGCCGAGCAGCGGTTTGATTGGTCCATCAGACCCCAGAAGGCGGTACCGTCGATATGCAAGCGCATGACGGGCTGGCGGGACATGCCCGCTGGAGGCGGCCGGTGCGGCCGTCGCGGCGGCCCCATGTAAAGGAGTATCTGGGTGGCACGCATCGGTGACGGTGGGGACCTACTGAAGTGCTCGTTCTGCGGCAAGAGTCAGAAGCAGGTCAAGAAGCTCATCGCCGGCCCCGGCGTGTACATCTGTGATGAATGCATAGATCTCTGTAACGAGATCATCGAGGAGGAGCTCGCCGAGCCCACCGAGTTCAAGTGGGACAGCCTGCCCAAGCCCCGGGAGATCTACGAGTTCCTCGACGCCTACGTGATCGGCCAGGACAAGGCCAAGAAGGCGCTCTCCGTCGCCGTCTACAACCATTACAAACGGGTCCAGTCAGGCGACGACCGGCCCGGCGACGAGGGCGTTGAGCTGGCCAAGTCGAACATCTTGCTGCTCGGCCCGACCGGCTCGGGCAAGACGCTGCTCGCCCAGACGCTGGCCAAGCTGCTGAACGTGCCGTTCGCGATCGCCGACGCGACCGCCCTGACCGAGGCCGGCTACGTCGGCGAAGACGTCGAGAACATCCTGCTCAAGCTGATCCAGGCCGCCGACTATGACGTCAAGAAGGCCGAGACCGGGATCATTTACATCGACGAGATCGATAAGATCGCCCGCAAGAGCGAGAACCCGTCGATCACCCGCGACGTCTCCGGCGAGGGCGTGCAGCAGGCGCTGCTGAAGATCCTCGAGGGCACGACGGCGTCGGTCCCGCCGCAGGGCGGCCGCAAGCACCCGCACCAGGAATTCATCCAGATCGACACCACCAACGTGCTGTTCATCTGCGGCGGGGCGTTCGCGGGCCTTGAGAAGATCATCGAGCAGCGCTCCGGCAATAACGGGATGGGATTCCACGCGAAGCTCAGGGTCAGGAACGCGAACGCCACCACCGATCAGTTCGGCGAGGTCATGCCCGAGGACCTGCTGAAGTTCGGCATGATTCCCGAGTTCGTCGGCCGGCTGCCGGTGATCACCAGCGTGCACAACCTCGACAGGGAGTCGCTGATCCAGATCCTCACCGAGCCGCGTAACGCCCTGGTCAAGCAGTACCGGAGGCTCTTCGAGCTGGACGGCGTCGACCTTGAGTTCACGACCGATTCGCTGGAGGCCATCGCCGACCAGGCCAACCTGCGCGGCACCGGCGCGCGCGGCCTGCGCGCGATCATGGAAGAGGTCCTGCTGTCGGTGATGTATGAGGTGCCGAGCCGCAAGGACGTCGAGCGCGTGGTGATCACCCGCGAGGCCGTGCTCGAGAACGTCAACCCGACCATCGTGCCCCGCGATGTCACGCGGCGTACTCCACGGGAGAAGTCGGCGTAGGCCACGAGCCCGCGGGCCGGCCGGGATCCGGCTATCGTACACGCGTTCGCTTTATCCAGCCTAGGATGCGGTTCTGCGATATTGTCCGGTGGTCGGCTTGATGTCGAATTTGGCGCTTTGCCCCTGATCATCGGGATTCATTGTGTAGCCTCCTGCTATTGCCGTCTTCCAAGCGACGGGGAATGGGCGCGATGAGTGGTTGGGATGCCCGCACGGGCAACCGGGATACGCACGAGGAGCCCGAAGGACCCACCGAGTCCGATGAGCAGGGCTATCAGCAGGGTTCCTACGAGCACGCCCAGCCTGGCGGCTTTCGCGCAGCCAGAGGCAGCGAGCCGGGAGTCCTTCGCGCGGGCCGCAGGGCGCTGCCCGGCTACGACCAGGCCCAGCGTTACGACCAGCCCACCAGCTACGACCAGGCAGCCGCCTATGACCAGGCACCCGGCTACGGTCAGCAACAGGGTTACGGTCCGGGCCAGGGCTACGGTCCGGACCAGGGCCAGGGCCAGGGCTACGGCCAGGGCCAGGGCCAGGGCCAGGGCCAGGGCCAGGGCTACGGCCCGGACCAGGGCCAGGGCTACGGCCAGGACCAGGGCCAGGGCTACGGCCAGGATTCAGGCGCCGGGCAGGACCAAGGTTACGGACTTCCCACCGGTTACGGCGAGCAGCCCGGCTACGGCCAGACGGCCGGCACCGGGCAGCAGCCTGCACGCGGGCAGGAGAGCTCCGGAGAGCTAGTGCGCTACGGCCAGATCGAGCCCACGTACGGATCGGGCCCGCAGCGGCCGGCCGGTCCTGGCCCGCAGGCGCTCGGCTCAGGTACCGGAGCCACCGGCGTATTCCGCAGCTTCGCCCCGGCCGGAACAGACCGGCCGAGTTGGCCTGGCGCCGCCGACCATGAGGGATACGGCCAACA
>JBOHCG010000290.1:0-9442 GCA_050698735.1 Streptosporangiaceae bacterium
CGGGTGCCCCCGGCATCAGCACCACGGCCACCCCGGCCTGCCTGCCGCCTGGCACCCTGATGATGTCGCCGGGCCGCAGCTGCGACAGCGACCTGGCCGCCTCGGCGCGGCGGGACGCGGACCGGGTCCTGGCGAGCTCACCCTCGGCGTGCGACAGCGTCCGCCGTAGCGCCGCGTACTGCGCGAAGTCACCCTTGTCGCAGGTCATCGCGGCGGCGAGCTCCGCTATCGCCGCACGGTTCCTGCGCACCTGCCGGGCCAGGCCGACCACGCCGCGGTCCGCCTGGAACTGCGCGAACGAGGACTCAAGCAGCGCGGATGCCCGGGCCCTTCCGGCCCAGCCGGTCAGGTTGACGGCCATGTTGTAGGACGGCCTGAAGCTGGAGTTCAGCGGGTACGTCCGGGTGCTCGCCAGGCCGGCCACCGCGCCGGGGTCCATGCCCGGCTGCCACAGCACGACCGCGTGGCCCTCCACGTCGATGCCGCGCCGCCCGGCGCGCCCGGTGAGCTGGGTGTACTCCCCCGCCGTCAGGCTCGCGTGGGTCTCGCCGTTCCACTTGTCCAGCTTCTCGATGACCACGGTCCTGGCCGGCATGTTGATGCCGAGCGCGAGCGTCTCGGTCGCGAACACCGCGCGGACCAGGCCCGCGCTGAACAGTTCCTCGACCACTTCCTTGAAGGCGGGCAGCATCCCGGCGTGGTGCGCGGCGATCCCGCGCCGCAGCCCGTCCAGCCATTCGCCGTAGCCGAGGACCGCCAGGTCCTCAGGCGGGATGTCCGCCGTGCGCCGCTCCGCGGTCTGCTGGATCACCTCCACCTCTTCCGGCGTGGTCAGCCGCAGCCCCGCGACCAGGCACTGCTCCACCGCGGCGTCGCAGCCTGCCCGGCTGAAGATGAACGTGATCGCGGGCAGCAGGCCGTCCGCGTCAAGCCGGGCGATCGTGTCCGGCCGGTAGGCGTGCGGGAACCTGCGCGGCCGCCTGCCGCCCCGGCCGGGCCTGGGCGGAGCCTTCCGCTCGATCCAGGTGTCCCGCTGGGCCACCCTCAGCAGCTCGGGGTTGACCCTGCTGTGCCCCTCGCCGGCGGAGCCGGCCATGGGCGCCGTGTCGGTGAACAGGTCATACAGCCTGTTCCCGGCCAGCACGTGCTGCCACAGCGGCACCGGCCGGTGCTCGTCGACGATGACCGCGGTGCCGCCGCGCACCTGGTCCAGCCACTCGCCGAACTCCTCCGCGTTGCTCACCGTGGCCGACAGCGCCACCACCCGCACCGACTCGGGCAGGTGGATGATCACTTCCTCCCAGACCGCGCCGCGGGAGGAGTCCGCCAGGTAGTGCACCTCGTCGAGAACGACGTAGCCGAGGCCGGCCAGCGTCTGCGAGCCGGCATAGAGCATGTTGCGCAGCACCTCGGTGGTCATCACGACCACGGGCGCCTCGCCGTTGATGCTGTTGTCGCCGGTGAGCAGGCCCACCGTGCGGCTGTCGTAGCGGCGCACGAGGTCGGCGTACTTCTGGTTCGACAGCGCCTTGATCGGCGTGGTGTAGAAGCACTTGCGGCCCTGGGCCAGCGCGAGGTGCACCGCGTACTCGCCGACCACCGTCTTGCCCGAGCCGGTGGGCGCGGCCACGAGCACGCCGCTGCCCTCGCCGAGCGCGCCGCACGCGGCCACCTGGAAATCGTCGAAGTCGAAGTCGTACAGCGCGGCGAAGGCCTCGAACTGTGGGTCATGCCGCCGCTCGCGGAACGCGGCGTACCGGTCCGCCGGAGTGGTCATGGGTTAAAGACTAGGCGGAAACCCTAGTTGAGCCTGTTGTCGGCGTCGTCGAGGTCGATCGGGGACAGTTCATCGTCGGCCAGGCCCGCGTAGGGATCCGGGTGCAGCCGGGCGCGTCGCTTGTCGTTTTGCCACACGATGAGCTCGGCCACCTCCACGAGGGCGACGCAGGCCCCGCCGAGGATCAGCATCGTCACCGGGTCCGGGCTGGGGTTGGCGATCCCCGCGATCACGAAGACGCAGAAGATCATCACCCGCCGCCACTTGCGGAACCGCTCGTGGGTCAGCACCCCGACCAGGTTCAGCATGATGATCAGCAGCGGCACCTCGAACGCGATGCCGAACGCCAGCAGCATCGTCAGCTCGAAGTTGAGGTACGGGTCGACGTCGATCAGGTTCGCGACGCCCTTCGGCGCCAGCCCCAGCAGGTAGTGCATGGACCGGCCAAGCGACCAGTACGCCAGCGTGACGCCGACCAGGAACAGCGGGACGGCGGCACTGACGAAGATGTAACTCCAGCGCTTTTCCCTGGCGTACAGCCCCGGTCCGACGAAGCCCCAGATCTGGTACAGCCAGATCGGCGAGGACACGATCACCCCGACGGCGAACGCGACCTTCACCCGCAGGTAGAACGGGTCCAGCGGGCCGTCGAGTACCAGTTCGTTGATGCCGAGCTGGTGGCACCCGGTGTAGCCGCGGATGTCGGAGGAGCACAGCGGGCGCTCGATGATGTGCCATGCCCAGTTGAAGAAGATGAACCCGACGAGCATGCCCGCGACCAAGGCCAGCGCGATCTTGACGACCCTGTTGCGCAGCTCGCGGATGTGGTCCATGAGCGGCATCTTGCCCTCAGGGTTCTGCTGCCGCTGCGAGCTGATATAACGCTGGCCGACTATGCGAGCACCCTGGATGGCGCCGGGGAGTTTCGCCATGACGGCTCCCGCTGTGAGATCGGGCTAGCTGGGCTGGCTAGGGCGGGACTCGGCCGGCGTGCCTGCCGGGGTCACCGGGTCCATGGTCGCGGATCGCTGCATGTCACGGATCTGCTGCTGCAGCGCGTCGATCTGGGACTGCTGGTCCGGCCGCGGGGCGGTGAGCTCGCCCGCGGCGAACTGGGCAGCGGGCTGCGGCGAAGGCGTACCAGAGGTCTCGTCGTCGGACTCGTCGTGGTGAAGGCCGGACACCTCAGCCTTCAGGATGCGCATCGACTGGCCGAGCGAGCGCGCCGCACCCGGCAGCTTCTTCGACCCGAACAGCACGATGAGAAGTACGGCGATGATCGCCAACTTCCAGGGGCTGTCGAAAAGGTCACCAATCATGTCCGTCCTCTTCATCAGCGAGTTCATCAGCGAGACGTCCCTACTCGGCTGAGTCTACACGGCGACGTCAGCAGGAGTCAGTTTCCGCAGGCGGACACCGTTTCGGTGCCGATAATGTGACATAGTTCGCAAGCGCCGCGGCGGCGGCGTCGCGGACCTCGGCCACTAGCGCCGGCGGCGAGATGACCCGGCCGTCCTCGCCGAGCCGCAGCGCCAGCCGCCGGACCCAGCCGGTATCCGGCGTGCTCAGCACCACCCGCAGCCGCCCGTCGGCGAGTTCGGTCACCGACTCGCACGGGTAGTCCTCGGCGACCCAGCGCCCCTCGGCCGACAGCTCGAGGACCACGTGCACGTCGTCGGGCGACGGCCGGAACAGGCCCTGATCGACGTCGGCGGGAGTGGCCTCCGGCGGCGGCGAGGCCGGCACGTCGAGCACGTCGAGGGCGAGCACCCGGTCCAGCCGGAACGTCCGCATCCCCTCGGCGCGCAGGCACCACCCCTCCATGTACGGCCGCCCCTCCACGACGAGCAGGCGCATCGGGTCCACGTCCCGCTCGGTCGCCTCGTCCCGGCCCGGCACGTAATACCGCAGGTGCACCCGGCGGCCCGCGTCGATCGCGGCACGGATCCGCGCCGCGAGGCCGTCCGCCTCGGCACCGGTGACCGCGACCTGCACCGCGACCTGCGCGCTCGCCGAGGCGGCCTCTCCGGCCGCGTCCTCGAGCTTGGCGATGAGCCTGGACAGCGCCGACGTGTCCTGCTGCCCGGGTACCTCGGCCAGCATGCGCAGCGCGACCAGCAGCGCGCTCGCCTCATCGACGGCGAGCCGCAGCGGCCTGGCGATGGATTCGGCCTGGCTGACGACGATCTCGCCGCCCTCGTACGACAAGTCGATCGGGCAGTAGGGGTCGGGGGCACGCAGCTCGACGCACCACAGCAGGTTCAGGTCATCGACGAGCTCGCGCTCGCTGACGCCGAACGCCGCCGCCGTCTCGGCGAGCCCCACCACCTTCCGGCTCACCACGTAAGGCACCAGCGCGAGCAGCCGCTGCAGCCGTTCCGTGCTCGTGACAAGAGCGCTCATGCGAGGGCTCCCTTGAGCCGGGCTATGACGGCTTCGCGCAGGTCGGGAGGGTCGAGAACCACCGCGTCCGGGCCGAAGGCGGCTATGTGCTCGGCGAACGACCCCGCGTCGGCGAAGCGCGTCGTGACCAGGTCCCACTCCCCCGTTCCTGCGGAGTCGCCGGCGCGCACGGAGACGGCGTGCTGCCGCAGGCCGACGCCCGCGCCCGCGCGCACCCTCAGCACCGCCGTGTGCTCGCGCGGCACCGAATCCCAGGCGCTGACGACCTTGCGCACGTCCGCGCCGTCGGGAACGGTCACGCTGCCCGGCGGGCCGCAGAACTTCACCGGGCCCGCGATCCGGCTGAGCCTGAACACCCTGGTGGCGTCGCGTGCCCGGTCCCTGCCCGCCACGTACCAGCGGCCCTTCCTGTTCACCACGCCCCACGGCTCGAGCTCACGCCGCTGCGGCTCGCTCCGGCCCGCGGCGCGGTAGCTGAACGTCACCGGCCTGCGGTCCCTGACCGCCTCCCAGAGCGGCCCGAACGCGGGCTCGGGCGTGCCGAGCCGCGGCTCGATGCCGTAGGCGACGGGGCGATCGCCCGCCCCCTCTGCGCCCGCCGCGTCGGGACCCACCGCATCGATGCCGGCCGCGCGTAGCTTCAGCAGCGCCCCCGCCGCGGCGCCGGCCAGCGCGGCGTGCTGCCACACCCGGGCGGCCAGGCCGAGCACCGCCGCCTCGTCGGCCTCGAGGTGCAGCTCGGGCAGTTCGTAGGCCTGCCGCCTGATCCGGTACCCGGGTTCCTCGTCGAACGGGTGGTTGACGCCGGTCTCCAGCGGCACGCCGAGCTCGCGCAGGTCTTCCTTGTCACGCTCGAACATCCGCTTGAACAGGTCGTCCTGCTCCGGGTAGCCGGGCACGGTCTGCCTGACCTGGTGCGCGGTGAGATAACGCCTGGTAGAGAGCAGGCACACGACAAGGCCGAGCAGCCGCTCGGTCTTGCGCTTCGACATCTGCCCTCCTAGGTGGCTCCACACTATTGTCCCGCACTCCGTGATCCGGGGGGGCGACCCCCCGAAGCCCCCCCGGCACGGGGGGGCGACCCCCCGAAGCCCCCCCGGCCCCCCGGCCCCCCGGCCCCCCGGCCCCGGGCTAAAGTGCCGAGGTGATCACCTGGCGGAAGGGCACGGTCAGCGGGACGAGGCGGGAGTGGGCGGGCGCGGTCGAGCTCGACGTATCCGTAGCCGGCTCATCGGTGCGGGCGCTGGCCTATCCGGCGCTGACCGGGCGGCCGGAGCCGGGTGACGAGGTGCTGCTGAATACCACGGCGCTCGACCTGGGCCTGGGCACCGGCGGCTACGCCCTCGTGGTCGCGGTGCCCGGCCGCCTGCCCGCCGACCCGGAGCTTGGCGGCCATCTGGTCAAGGCGCGTTACACGCCGCTGCAGGCCACCGTGCTCAGCGCGGACGAGCAGGGGTCGCCGCACCACGAGGTGCTGCGGGACGCGGACGGCATCGGCGGGATGCCCGTCGTGGTTGCCGACCTGCACTCGGCTCTCCCGGCCGTGCTGGCTGGGCTCTTTGATTGGGCCGAACGAACGGGACCTGGCCGTCCCGCGTACGGTGGCGTGCCCACCGTGGTCTACGTCATGCAGGACGGCGGGGCGCTGCCTGCCTGGTTCTCCCGCACCTGCGCGGCGCTCAAGGACGCCGGCTGGCTGGCGGGCACGGTTACCACCGGGCAGTCGTTCGGCGGAGACCTGGAGACGGTGACCGTGCACACCGGGCTGCTCGCCGCCAGGCATGTGCTCGGCGCCGACGTCGCCGTGGTCGCCCAGGGTCCGGGCAACCTGGGCACCGGGACCCGCTGGGGGTTTTCCGGCGTGGCGGCCGGCGAGGCGGTCAATGCCGCGGCGGCGCTGGCCGGGCGCCCGGTGGCCTGCCTGCGGATCAGCGACGCCGACCCGCGCGAGCGCCACCGCGGCGTCTCGCACCACAGCCTGACCGCCTACGGCCGGGTGGCCCTCGCCAGGGCGGACGTGGTGGTGCCGCTGCTGCCCGGCGACTTCGGTGCCCGGATCGTGGCCGAGGCAGCCCGGCTGGACGGCAGGCACGCGGTGGTGACGGTGCCGGTCGACGGGCTGGCGGAGGCACTGCGTGCCTGCCCGGCTCCGCTGTCGACGATGGGCCGGGGCCTTGAGGAGGACCTGGCCTACTTCCTCGCCGCGGCGGCGGCCGGCCGGTACGCCGGCCGCCTGCTGCGGCTTCCTTCCGCCTGCTAAGGCTGACCCTGAGCTGGGCGGCACAAGGTAAGGGTCAGCCGGACTGCAGGGTCATCGCGTCGAGGATGTCGACCACGAAGACCAGCGTGTCGGTGCCCTTGATGCCTACCGAGGACGCACCGGTCTTGCCGTAGCCGTCCTTGGGCGGGACCACGAGCATCACCCGGCTGCCTACGGTCTGGCCGGCGAGGCCGGTGTCCCAGCCGGGAATCACCTGCTCGGGGTTGGCGCCGAGGACGAAGCCGAACGGGGTGGAGTTGGTCCACGAGGAGCCGAAGCTCTTCCCGGTCCGCCAGATGTAGCCGACGTACTGCGCGACCACGTACTCGCCCTTGGTGAGCTTGGCGCCGCTGCCCTTGATCAGCGTCTTCACCTGGAGCGTGGTCGGCGGCTTGGCCTTGGTGTCAACGGTGACCACCGGCGCGCTGCCGGGCTTGGCGGTGACCGTCGGCAGCCCGCCGCCGCCGCTGGACACCTGCGCGCCGGACGCGGACGCGCTGTTGGAGTAGACCCCGATGACGTCGACGACGAAGACCAGCGTGGTGCTCTTGGTGATGCCGAGCTCGGCATCACCGTTGGCGCCGTAGCCTTCGGCGGGCGGGATAACGGCGAGCACGCGGCTGCCTGCCTTCTTGCCGATCAGCGCGGACTCCAGCCCGGGCAGCATGGTGCCGCCGATCACCGCCGGGTTGGAGGTGTAGGTGTCCGCCTTCAGCGTCGAGGTAGACCCGTTCCAGAAGTACAGCACGAAGTTCGCGGCCAGCGAGTCCGACTTGGTCAGCGCCGTGCCGTCGCCCTTGATGAGCGTCTTGACCGTCAGCGCGTTGTCTGCCTTGGCCTTGGGGATCGTCACCTTTGGCGACATGCCGAATGCCCCTGTCGCCGTCACGGCCAGGTTCGTCTTGTTCGATGGCGCCGTCGCTGCCGGCTTCGACGAGCTACAGCCCACGAGGACCAGGCACGTCAGCACGGGAATAGCGATGAGCGCGAGAAAGCGTCGCATGAAAACCTCAGTCGTGTGGGAGTCAGGCCAGCCAGCCTACTGGCAGCGCCGAGCGGTCAGGGCAATAATGCCCGGGGGACGACCCCCGGAGCCCCCGCACGGGGGGACTGCTGTGCCATCTCCCGGGGGCCGACCCCCCGGGGACCCCCCGTACGGGGGGACTGCCCGTCCCCCCGTACCCCCCTGGGCTACATGCCGGCGATGAGCTTCTCGACCCGTTCATCCACCGAGCGGAACGGATCCTTGCACAGGACGGTCCGCTGGGCCTGGTCGTTCAGCTTCAGGTGCACCCAGTCCACGGTGAAGTCGCGGCGCTTTTCCTGGGCGCGGCGGATGAACTCGCCGCGCAGCTTGGCCCGGGTGGTCTGCGGCGGCACCGACTTGGCCTCGAAGATGTCGATGTCGCGGGCCGCCCGCTCCACCGCCCCGGCACGCTGCAGCAGGTAGTACAGGCCGCGGCCGCGGTGCACGTCGTGGTAGGCCAGGTCGAGCTGGGCGACCCGCGGCGAGGACAGCGGCAGGTCGTGCTTGGCCCGGTAGCGCTCGATCAGCTGGTACTTGGTGACCCAGTCGATCTCACGCGCGATCAGGTCCAGGTTGCCGGTCTCGATCGCACCGAGCGCCCTCTCCCACATGTCGAGGACCCGCTGGCTGACCGCGTCGGCACCGTTCTTGTCGGTGAAGTCCTTCGCCCGGTTCAGGTACTCGTACTGGATGTCGAGCGCGCTGAGCTCGCGCCCGTTGGCCAGCCTGACCCGGCTGCGCCCGGTCATGTCGTGGCTGACCTCGCGGATGGCCCGGATCGCGTTGTCCAGGGTCAGGTCGCGCATCATGGCGCCGGCCTCGATCATCCGCAGCACCAGGTCGGTCGACCCGACCTTGAGCAGCGTCGTGGTCTCGCTCATGTTGGAGTCGCCGACGATCACGTGCAGCCGCCGGAACCGCTCGGCATCGGCGTGCGGTTCGTCCCTCGTGTTGATGATCGGGCGGGACCTCGTCGTGGCCGACGACACGCTCTCCCAGATGTGCTCGGCCCGCTGGCTGACGCAGTACACGGCGCCGCGCGGGGTCTGCAGCACCTTGCCCGCGCCGCAGATGACCTGTCTGGTGACGAGGAAGGGAATCAGGATGTCGGCCAGCCTGCCGAATTCCCCGTGCCGGCCGACCAGGTAGTTCTCATGGCAGCCGTAGGAGTTGCCTGCCGAGTCCGTGTTGTTCTTGAACAGGTAGATGTCGCCGGCGATGCCCTCCTCGCGCAGCCGCCGGTCGGCGTCCACGAGCAGCCCCTCCAGGATCCGCTCCCCCGCCTTGTCGTGGGCCACGAGGTCCAGGACGTTGTCGCATTCCGGCGTCGCGTACTCCGGGTGGCTGCCGACGTCGAGGTAGAGCCGCGCCCCGTTCCTCAGGAACACGTTGCTGCTGCGGCCCCAGGACACCACCCGCCGGAACAGGTACCGCGCCACCTCGTCGGGCGACAGCCGCCGCTGCCCGCGGAAGGTGCACGTGACGCCGTACTCGTTCTCGACCCCGAAGATTCGCCGATCCACACGCCAAGGCTACGTCCGGTCGCGGGCTAGAAACAGCATCGGGCCGCGTTGGGCGGCCAGCGCGCACTAGGGCAGGTCGGCCAGCAGGTTCTTGTCCCAGACGTAGATCGTGTACGTGCCGACGTGGTAGGTGCGCACGGGGCGCCCCAGGCTCGCCAGCGCCCTGGCGTTCGGCTCCCAGTGGTTGAAGAACCCGGGCGCGCTGTCGGTGACGAGGAACGTCGCCCGCTGCGTCGCCGGGTCAAACCAGGCGAACTTGGACTCCCACATGTCAGGCTCGAGCTTGTCCGGGCCGACCGCCCTGATCACGACGGCGCCGCCGCTGGTGACGGTGACGACGCTGGACTCCCAGTACCCGCCGATCCCCCTGGTCAGGTGGTGCGCGGCGAGGAACGCTTCGAGCTGCGTGTTGGCGGCCGGCACCGATGGCTGGGCGGCCGCGTAGCCGAGGC
>JBOHCG010000291.1:0-9431 GCA_050698735.1 Streptosporangiaceae bacterium
ATCCCTCTTCTAGCAGGAGCCTCACCCGTCTCGCAGGGAACCCAGCACGGGACCAGCAGATATCACCCGCAGTAGCCGCAAACGGCCCGTGTCTCGCACAGTCCCGGCCTTATCCCCGTGGCATTGGCCGGCCACCGGGCCTCAGCACCCGGCCGATCTCGCCGACCGCGCCATCAAAGTCGTCGATATCCAGCAGCGACATGCAGGCCACGACAAGATCGGCGCTCTGGTCACGCAGCGGCATCGCCGCGGCATCCGCCAGCAGCACCGGAATCGCCGGACGCGCCGAAGAAGCAGCCGCCGCCAGCGTCGGCGAGCGATCGATGCCGACCACCCGGTACCCGAGCTTCACCAGTTCCCTGCCTGCCCGGCCTTCCCCGCAGCCGACATCGATGACCGGGCCGGATCCCGGCCCGGGGAGCAACTCCCGCAGGGCAGGCCACGTTCCCTTCCAGAACCCGTCATAGCTGGACGTCCGCGCCCACGCGATCCACTCATCCGCGTGGTCCTCCCACGCCGCAGACAGGCTCACCCGCCCACGGTACCCGCCGGGCATGTCCCGCACACCGGCCGCACAGCGCCACCCCCGCGCGTGCGGGCGCTGCACACCGCGATTACGGCCCTGCCTGCACTAACGTACTCGCCGCGAGCCGCCCCGGTAGGGCTCACTAGCGCTACCTAGCTCGCGCGGCGTGACCCTATGCGACCTGCACATGACGCGCTGGGGTAGACTGCGGCGCCGTGGCGATCGAGGGTCTGTACCTAAATTTCGCGGTCATCTGTGAGAGGGTGCTCCGCGAGGCCGATGACGTCTTGTCGTTCATACGGATCGTTGATCAGGTCAACGTGACGGTCGTGACGCCGCCCGGCGCCGATGCCCCACAAGAGCTACCGCAAGCCTCCTCGGTCCCCCTAACTCTTGCCGTCGGCTTGAAGTCGGCTGGCTACGCCGGTCCTGTGGCTGTCAAGCTATGGGTCGAGGCGCCGACGGGGTCGAGGTTGCCAGAGTTCCAGACAACGCAGCAAATCGCGCTAGCTGATCGGGGAGTCAACCTCATCTTCCCGATGCAGTTGCCAGTCCAAGATGAGGGGATTTACTGGTTTGTCGTCGAGGTTTCAGGCGACGTGCTTACGCGGGTGCCTCTCCGCATCGGTAAGCAGGTCGTTCAGCAGTCGATCCCACCAAGCCGCTAGCAAGAATCGGCGTGCTGCTGTGCGTCTTTACCGGGTTACGAAGAGCAATCCCCCGACCGAAGAAGACATGATGTCCTACTGGGATCTAGGCGAAGGCCCGCTCGCCCGGAAGACGACCCCAGGTACCAGGGAGACAAGGCAGCGTATGAGGAAGTCTCCACTTTCGTGACCGCTGAGGAGGCGGCATCGAAGGCGAAGGCCAGGAACCTCGGAGACTACATAGCTGAGCTTGAGGTGCCCGACGAGACTCCAATGAGCGCCAGGGGAGGCCATCGAGGCCTCATCGGGACTGCGCCTAGCCAACTGCTAGGCGCAGTCCGAAATGTCCAAGGTGTGGCGGAGGTCTAGACTATGGACATGGACTTCGAGATCTGGGACTCATTCAGCGGCAACATGCTGTTGTCGACCCCAGATCTGGATGAGGCGCTGACGTGGGCTTTTAACTTCTGGCTCCGGGAGGGCGTGGAAGCCGTCAGCGCGCTGTCCATCGGCGATGAACGAGATCGGTGGGTGGTATCCGGCGCGGGGCTTCGTGACCTGCTGTTGAAGCGCATGTGGCAGGCCTCCACTCCGTGGACTACATCTGCTGGCGATCGAGTGGTCAATATTCCGCTGTCGGATCTTTCGCCTGTCGCCTGATCACCACAGCACGACGCTCACGCTCAGAGCGTCGGAGGGCCGCGAGGCCCGTCACACCACGCCCGCCGCCGCGGTGTCAACGGGTAGCCTGGCCCCGCGAGTTGACGATCATGCCCACGCCGACCTGGGACAACCACAGACTGCAGCGCGTGCGCGACTCCGCTTGGTGCACTAGAGGGGACCGCACCAACTGTGCATACGCCGGCCCCGGCCGCCGCCTGATCATCGAAGCGATCGTGGATCTGCGATCGCGGCGCGGGGGTCGGGCAGGTCCCAGACTGTGAGTTCCGGGACTGTGCCACGTCCGGGCTATCGCCATCCGGGCGGGTCGTGTCGTCCAGCCGGGTACGGCACAGGCTGTGCGAGAATGGTAGGCGAGGGAGGTGGTGATCATGTCCTCTGAGCACAGCGAACCCGCGTCCGAGCCGGTTGCGGCCGGCGAGGTGCCGGTGGAGGAACTGGCCCGCCGCCAGGGTGTCCGGCCGGTGACGTCGGTCGATGATATGGCCCGCCCCGGGCTGTTCGATTCTGACCGGGACTGGGATGAATTCCTGGCTGACCTGTACGCCTCCCGGCGTGCCGGCCTGGCGTGAGCTTCGTCGTCCTGGACACTGACGTCGCGTCAACCAGTCTGCGCGGCCGCTTGGACGGGCCGCTGCGGGCCCGGCTGACCGGCCAGACCTGGTGCATCACGTTCGTCACCGTCGGCGAGCTGACCAAGTGGACCGTCCTGCGGAGCTGGGGGCCGCGGAAGCTGGCCTCGCTGGCGGACTGGCGGCAGCACGTGGTCACGCTCCCGTACTCCGGGCAGGTCGCGGTCCGCTGGGGCGAACTGCAGGCCCGCGCCGAGCGGCGCGGCCGCCCCCGGCCGGTGAACGACACCTGGATCGCGGCCTGCTGCCTGGTCCGCTACCTTCCGCTGGCCACCCTCAACATCAAGGACTTCAGCGACTTCGCCGATCACGACGGTCTTCGCATCATCGGCGTCAGCGAGCGCTGACCCCTGACCGCATCCGGGACCTGCCCGCCGGCTGGCCATCGAAGCGGTGGCGGCCTCCTGAACCGCTTATGGGATGGCCCGGCGTGCTGTCAGCCCATGACCGGGATCTTCGGCTCCTTCGGGGCATTGATGTCGTTCGTCGTCACGCTGGCCCGATGCTGGCGCCCCCCATTGACGCCTGCGCCGCTGCCAGGTCCTGAGCCGCAGCGACCTGACGACTCCCGCGCACTGGCCACACAGCGCAACGCCCGTCCGTGCAGGCGATGTGCGCGGCATCCATGGCCCCACCTGCATTAACCCGCTCAGCGCTTACGCCGCAACGGGCCTCATGGCACACCCGCTCCGGTAGAACGGACCACGCCAACTCTGCACACGTTGGCGAGGCGCGGAGGCTGACTGTCGAAGCTATGATCGGGCTGTTACCGGCTTGGCCATCCCGGAGACCCGGTCAAAGGAGGCAGCCATACGCTCCTGCCTCAGCCGGCTGAGCTGCATGCAGACGGCACCGGGCCGCCCGGCACCAGCTTGAACAAGGCGCAGAGGCTGACATCGCTGACCTTCCAGACCCCGTTCTGGTACACCGCCGTGCCGGTCAGACCGGACAGCGCGGGGTCTGAGAATCCGCTGACCTCAACGGTATAGGTGACGGTGGCCGAGGCAGCCGAGTTAAGCCTCACGGCTGCCACCACTGAGGCGAGCTCGCTGGGCCACTTGAGGGAGGCGCCGATGGCGGTGGCGAACGTGCTTCCGTCCTGCACCAAGGCGACCTTCTGCGATGGTGGCGTGCTGGCGTTGAAGACCTTCTGCCAGTTCGCCGTGATCTGGGCCGCCGCAGCGGCAGTATTCGTGGCGGCCGGCGCAAGTGACGCCTGGGCGGACGACGCGGGGACGGATGACGCGAGGGCCGACAATCTCGAAGACAAGCTGGAGCCGGTGCATGCGGCAACCGCCGCGACCAGCGCAAGTGCCAGCGCCGGGGCCAGGATCATCCGCCGGGCCAAGACAGTGAACCCGATGGCACACCTCCTTGTCTTGGCCGGAGGCAGGCTGCCGCCTGCCGATGGCTAGGCCAGGATGCGCTCACGCTCTTCCGGACGGGCAGCCATGTCCCATCCGCGCGCACCATCTCCGGTGGCGTTGATGGCCGTGACAACCCAGGAGTACGCCGCTGCCACTGCCTTTACCTGGTCGTCTTCTTCCGCGCACATCGTGAACAGGGCAGTTCTGGCCGTGCGATCCGACGACAGGGTGAAAGCCAGGAAGCGGGCCGTATTCCGCTGGACCTCATCTAGCTGCCGGGCAACAGCCCTGACGCTCTGCGCCATCTCCTCGTCTGAGCAGCCGCTGACGGTCGCCTTGATGCTGATCTTGAACGCCGCCATCACGGCCCCCCCGGGTCATTCTTCATCTGCCCTAACCAGAGCTCCAGCTGCCTGACCACGGCCCGCCAGGCTCCCGACGAGGGCACTACCCAATCCTGGAACTGCATTTCCTGCGTGCCGTCCGGTGATATCAGCGTGTACATGCCGTCAAGGTGAACGATCACGAAGTCATCCCGGTTCGCCCGGCGGAACAGATCCTCAACATGGTCATCCGGATGCGGCGGCCAGGTGATATACGGATCAGGCTCCACGAACCCAGCCTACCCGCAGCGCCGCCGACCACCCCGGGTTCACTGCACGAGCGCTCCGCTCGCCCGCACAACCCGCCGGCATATCCCGCACACCGGCCGCACAGCGCCACACCCGCGTGCGGGCACAGCACGCCGCGATTACGGCCCTGCCTGCACCAACGTACTCGCCGCGCACCGCCCCGGTAGAGCTCGTGGCACCCTGGCCCCGGCAGAACGTACCCAACGGCACTTCGACCGCGCGCGGGACGGGTGCGTTAGCGGGCGGAGGCGCGGCGGGCCCGGTCTGCTACCTCGCCGATCACGGCGGCTAGGGCGTCCACATCGGACTGGGTGGAGGTGTGGCCGAGGGAGAAGCGGAGCGAGCTGCGGGCGCGGGAGTCGTCGGTGCCGAGGGCCAGCAGGACGTGGCTGGGCTCGGCCACGCCGGCGGTGCAGGCGGAGCCGGTGGAGCACGCGATGCCGTTCGCGTCTAGCAGCATGAGCAGGGCGTCGCCCTCGCAGCCGGGGAAGGAGAAGTGCGCGTTGCCCGGCAGCCTGGCCGGGCCGGGCGGGGGGCCGTTGAGCACGGCGTCGGGGACCGCGGCGAGGACCCCGGCCACCAGGTCGTCGCGCAGCGCCGCGAGCCGGACCGCCTCGTCCGCGCGGTGCTTTGCGCAGATCGCGGCGGCCACGGCGAACGCCCTGATCGCGGGGGTGTCGAGGGTGCCGGATCGGATGTCGCGCTCCTGGCCGCCGCCGTGCAGCACCGGAACGGGTTCCACGCCTCGTGCCAGGATCAGCGCGCCGACGCCGACCGGGCCGCCCAGCTTGTGGCCGGTGATGGTGAGCGCGTCTGCCCCGCTGGCGGCGAAGTCCACCGGCAGCTGGGCGGCCGCCTGTACCGCGTCGGTGTGGAACGGGATGCCGTGGGAGTGCGCGACCGCCGCAAGCTCGCTGACCGGCTGGACCGTGCCGATCTCGTTATTCGCCCACATTACGCTGACCAGCGCCACCTGATCGGCGGCCTGGGCGATGGCGGCACGCAGCGCGGCCGGGCGCACGGTGCCCTCGGGGTCCACGCCGAGCCAGACCGGCTCCGCGCCCTGGGCCTCCTCCAGCCAGCGGACCGAGTCGAGCACGGCGTGGTGCTCCACCGAGGTGGTCAGCACCCGCCGCCTGGAGCCGTCGCGGCGCGCCCAGTACAGGCCCTTGAGCGCGAGGTTGTCCGCCTCGGTCCCGCCGCTGGTGAAGATGACCTCGCTCGGCCGGGCGCCGAACACCTCGGCGAGCTGCTCCCTGGATTCCTCCACCACCCGCCGGGCGCGCCGGCCCGCGGCGTGCAGCGATGACGGGTTGCCAAGCCTGGCCAGCTCCTCGGTCATCGCGTCGATCGCCTCCGGGCGCATCGGGGTAGTCGCCGCGTGATCGAGGTAAACGGGATTAATGCTCTGTGAACTCATGACTGCGACAAGACTAGCGGCCAACGCAGATGCGGATGTACGGCGCAGACCTACAGCTGCCTGCGCCTGCCGACCTCGTCGAGGAGCTGCGGGACCACCTTGAACAGGTCGCCCACCATGCCGAAGTCGGCCAGCTCGAAGATCGGGGCCTCCGGGTCCTTGTTGACGGCGATGATCGTCTTGGAGGTCTGCATGCCTGCCCGGTGCTGGATCGCGCCGGAAATGCCGATCGCCATGTACAGCTGAGGCGAGACGGTCTTGCCGGTCTGGCCGACCTGGAACTTGTGCGGGTACCAGCCCGCGTCGGTCACCGCGCGGGACGCGCCAACCGCGGCGCCAAGCGCGTCCGCGAGCTTCTCGATGATCTCGAAGCCCTCGGCTCCGCCGGTGCCGCGCCCGCCGGACACGACGATCGACGCCTCGGTCAGCTCCGGGCGCTCGCCGCGCTCGGCCACTACCCGGCCGGTGATCCTGGCGCCGTCGGCCTGGCCGGCCAGCGACACCGGGGTCAGCTCGGCCGGACCCGGCTCGGCCTGCGCGGGCACCGAGTTCGGCCGCATGGCCACGATCGGCGTGCCCCGGGTGACCCTGGAGTGCACCATGGTCGAGCCGCCGAAGATGGACTGCTCGGCGACCGGGCCTCCGCCGTCGGCCGGCGTGAGGTCGACCGCGTCGGTGATCAGCCCGGAGTTCGTCTTGACCGCGAGCCTGCCCGCGACCTCCTTGCCCTCCGGCGTCCCCGCTACCAGCACGAGCGCCGGCGCCTTCTCGGTAACCAGCTGGGCGAGCAGTGCCGCGGTCGGCGCGACGACGTAGTCGTCGAAGGCGGCGTCGGCGGCCACGTAGATCCTGGCCGCGCCGAACTCCGCGCACCGCGGCTGACCCTCTTCCGCGCCCGGTCCCGTCCATACGACGGCGGGCTCACCGAACCTGCGGGCCAGCGTGATCAGCTCGCAGGTGACCTTCTTCACCTCGCCGCCCGCGTGCTCCGCGAGCACCAGGACCTCTGTCATGCCGCCTCCCTCAGATGAACTTCCGCGCGGCGAGGAAGTCGGCGACCTTTACGCCGCCGTCGCCCTCGTCCTTGACGATCACGCCCGCCTGCCGCGGCGGCCGCTCGGCGAAGTCGGCCACCTCGGTGGACGCGCCGGCGAGTCCCACCGCGGCCGGGTCGATCCCGGCCTCGGCGAGGGTGAGCGTCTGGACCGGCTTCTTCTTCGCCGCCATGATGCCCTTGAACGACGGGTAGCGCGGCTCGTTGATCTTCTCGACCACGCTGATCACCGCCGGAAGCGAGGCCTCCACCTCGTGGTAGCCGTCGTCTGAGACCCGGCGGGCACGGATGGCACCCCCGTCGATGTCCACCTTGCTCGCCAGCGTGACCTGCGGCACCCCCAGCCGTTCGGCCAGCATCGCGGGCAGCACGCCCATCCTGGCATCGGTCGATTCCGACCCGCAGATCACCAGGTCGAATCCGGTACCGGCGAGGACCGTGGCGAGCGCGTAGGAGGTCGAGAGCGCGTCGGAGCCCGCCAGCCCGTCGTCCAGCAGGTGCACGGCCTTGTCCGCGCCCATCGACAGCGCCTTGCGGATCGAGTCCGCCGCCTTCTGCGGGCCCATCGACAAGATCGTGACCTCGGCGTCCTCGCCTGCCTCGCGCCGCGCCTCGGCGATCCGCAGGCCCTCCTCGATGGCGTACTCGTCGAGCTCGTTGATGAGCCCGTCCACCGACGCGCGGTCGAGCGTGCCGTTGCCGGGCTTCAGCTTGCGTTCGAACCCGGTATCCGGCACCTGCTTGACGCAGACGACGATGTTCATCGGCTCCACCGACCTCCTAGGTTGCCCGGGCACCTGGTCACAACCTATATGTTACCCATCGGTAGGCTGCGATCCGGATGGTGGCCCAGGCACCGATAACTGCTGTTTCATCAACGGTTAGCTGCCATCAACCCGCAGGTCGAAGTCTCGCCGGCACGGATGGGGAAGAATAGGTGACCAGACGCCTGCACCGGGGAAGGAGCGATCAGTTGGCTCGGATCACGGTCATCGGTACCGGATACCTCGGCCTTACGCACGCCGTCTGCATGGCCGACCTCGGGCACCAGGTGCTGGCGATCGACGTGGACGAGGCCAAGATCGCCATGGCCGCCGACGGGGAGGCCCCGTTCTTCGAGCCCGGCCTCGAACCGCTGCTGCGGAAGAACCTCGAGGCGGGCACGCTCCGGTTCACCACGTCATTTGCCGAGGTAGGCGAGTTCGGCGAGGTCCACTTCCTGTGCGTGGGGACGCCCGAGGGCGCGGCCGGCAAGGCGGACCTCAGCTACGTCCACGCGGCGGTCGACGCGCTGGCTCCGCACCTGGCGTCGCCCTGCCTGATCGTGGGCAAGTCGACCGTCCCTGTCGGGACCGCGCGGGGGGTCGCCGGGCGAGTGCAGGCGGCCGCTCCGGCGGGCGCGGCGGTCGAGATGGCCTGGAACCCGGAGTTCCTGCGGGAAGGGTTCGCCGTCACCGACAGCCTGACCCCGGACCGCATCGTGCTCGGCGTGACGTCCAGCCGGGCCGAGGAACTGATGCGCCGGGTGTACGCCACCGCGCTCGCGGCGGGAATCCCGCTGCTCGTGATGGACCTGGAGACGGCCGAGTTGGTGAAGGTCGCGGCGAACGCGTTCCTCGCGACCAAGATCTCGTTCATCAACGCCATGGCCGAGGTCTGCGAGCAGGCGGGCGCCGACGTGATGCCGCTGGCCGAGGCGCTCGGCTACGACGCCCGCATCGGCCGGCGGTTCCTGTCCCCCGGGCTCGGCTTCGGCGGCGGCTGCCTGCCGAAGGACATCCGCGCGTTCCGTGCCACCGCGTCGGAGCTGGGCGTCGACTCGCTGGTCGGCCTGCTGACCTCGGTGGACGCGGTCAACCTGGGCCGCAGGCACCGGGTCGTCGAGCTGGCCAGGGACGCCGTCGGCGGCACGCTTGACGGCAAGCGGGTGGCGGTGCTCGGCGTCGCGTTCAAGCCCAACAGCGACGACCTCAGGGAGTCCCCCAGCCTGGACATCTGCGACCGGCTCACCGCCCGCGGCGCGATCGTGTCCGTGCACGACCCGGTGGCCATGCCGAACGCGGCGCTCAAGCGCCCCGGCCTGGTCTGCGCGGAGTCGGTATCCGCGGCCGCCGAGGGCGCGCACGTCCTCCTCCACCTCACCGAGTGGGCCGACTACCGCGCCATCGATCCCGCCGCCCTGGCAAAGGTCGTCGCCCAGCAGACAATCATCGACGCCCGCTGCTGCCTAGACCGAGACCTGTGGCAGGCCGCCGGCTGGTCGGTCCACGTCCTCGGCCGGCCAGGTTACGGACAATAGAGGAGCGTAGGCTCCCACCGGCCAGCGAGTCCCGGGCCTTGTGCCCGGGCGAGCGCCGCAACCGGGGCGCGGAGCGCATTCGGGGGGTTCCGGGGGGTCGTCCCCCCGGGCAGACTCAGTGCCAGAAGTGGCGGACGCCGGTGAAGTAGAGGCTGACGCCGGCGGCCTGCGCG
>JBOHCG010000292.1:0-9423 GCA_050698735.1 Streptosporangiaceae bacterium
GGCCCGGACAGGCCGGCACGCTGGGCCCGGTCGACCCGTGGCTGGCCCGCGACCTGGTCCGCTCCGCCGCCGGCAACCCCCGCACCACCTGGTGCCTCACCGTCACCGACGAGGCCGGCCGCGCGATCGGCCACGGCTGCGCCCGCCCCGAACCGCGGAAACGCACTCCACGTGACGCCGGAGGCGGCGGTCCGGGCCCGCCCGGCACCTTCACCTGGACCACCCCGTCGGGACGGCAGTACCCGACCGAGCCCACCCGGTACCCGATTTAGCTCACGGCCTGGGACGGGGCTCTAGGCGCTACGATGTGTGACACGAATCCTGCATCCGTGTCGTCGGAGCAGTCAGCGATCCAGGCGGGGGCGGTGGTGCGGCCGTGCGATGGTGGGCTGTGTTGGCGTCGGTTCTGCTGTTTGCCGTCGGCTGCGCGTCCGGCGCGGGTCAGCCTGGCCATGCTCCGGCCGACGCGGCATCGGCAGGCGGCAAGGGAACGAGCGGCGCGGGGGTGCTGGACGGGCAGGGTGAGCTCGCCTACGTCGCGGGCGGGCGGCTGTACCTGCTCGGGGGCAGCGCGGGATCGATGCGCAGGATCAGTCTGCCAGGGGTGCCGGGTGCGCCTGGCTGGTCGCCCGATCACCGCTGGCTCGCGGTGCAGGTCACCCCTCCGGCTCCGGCCTCGAACCCGTACCAGGCCGAGCCGACCGTGCTGTATGTGCTCCGCGCCGACGGGTCGGGTGTCCGTCCGCTCACCCCCAAGAGCTGGACCACGCAGCAGTATGCCTGGTCACCCGCACGGGACGAGCTCGCGGCAGTAGTCACCCCGCCTGCCACTGGGACGAGTATCCCGGCGTCCAGGCTGGAGACGATCGACCCGGTCAGCGGCGCGGTCCGGGTGCTGATGTCGGCTCCGGCCATAGTGGGAGCGGCCTGGTCACCGAACGGCAGGACGCTGGCCGCGGGCAAGGGGGAGACGAGCGGGCAGCCGGGCAGCAACAGCTTCCACTGGATCGGCCAGCTGGAGACGCTGTCGGCCGCAGGCGGACCGGCCGCGGTCGTGCGGTCCTGGGCCGGCGGGCTGCTCGAGCTGGCCGGCTGGTGGCCGGACGGCTCCGGCCTGCTGTACTGGCCCGACCCTCAGGGGTCGGCGTCGCTGGCCGCCGACGGGCTGCCGCTTGACAGCATCGGGTTGGGGGCCACCAGCGCCCGAAGGACCCTAGCCGCCAGCATGCTGGTACATAGCTCATGGATCGCCTTCGCCCCCGGGGGACACGAGCTCGCGGTGGTCTCCGGCGGGAACAGGGAGATCTGGCAGGGCGGCAAGGCGATCACGGTCTGCGGGCAGACGGCCAGCTGCCAGCCGGTCCCGCAGCCATCCGGCACGGTCTCGACGCAGCCCGGCTGGTCCCAGGCCGGGCGGCTGACCTTCGCTCGCGGCTCGGCGGCGGGGCCGTTCGGCCCGAGCGGCAAGGCCGACTTCAGCCCGGCGTGGGTCACCCGATGGGAAGCCACCCAGCAGCTCTGGTCGGCGGCCGGCACCGGCACCGGGCAGGCTCGGCTACCCGGCACCGGCGCGGGCGCACTCGACCCGATCTGGGCGAAGAACGGCGCGCTGATGTTCGTCCGCGATAACTGGTTGTGGCTGCTGCCAGCCGGGAGCAAATCCGCCGAGCGGGTGGCCGGACCGCTCAATGACATCACCAGCACCATCTTCTACGGCTACGTCCCATACCCGCAGCTAATTGCATGGACAGCCGCCCGGCCGCAGGCAACGGCGGGAACCAGCTGAACACGCAGGACTACCGGAGGATGGCGGCGAACCTGTCCTCGGCGCGGTCGAGCTGGGCCAGGATGTGCTCCTTGACCCCCGCGTCCAGCGGCGTGTCCGGCCTGGCGATGAGGTCGCGCAGGATCGGGACCAGAGGGGCGTACTTGCCGGCCAGCTTGCGCAGCCGGGGGCCGGTGGTGTGGATCAGGCCGACGCCGTTGTCGGTGAAGTCGGAGGCCTTGACGACCCGCGCCCACGGGTTGCGCTGCAGGCTGTCGGCGACGTGCTCCCGGTATTGCTCGTTCTCGTCGCGGTCCGGCGCCCCCGGCGGGTTCGTCACCGCGGCGACGAGTTCGGCGACCCGCGGGCCGAACTCGGCGGCGACCACGGCAAGAGCTGCCCGCTGGCTCGGCTCGGTACCAGCAGTCAATTCAGCGGGATGATCCTCGACCGCGTCGTGCAGCAGGCCCGCTGCGACCACGTCGGGATCGCGCACGCCGTAGTGCGACATGATCCGGATCGCCACCCTGAGCAGGTGGTTGACGTAGGGCTCGCGGTCCCTGCGGTCGGCGGCGTGCAGCCGGGAGGCCAGGTCAAGCGCCCGCTCGAGGAACTCCCGGTCCGCGTCCGGCATCGCCGCGATCTCCAGCGCGAACCGCTCCCGAAGTCCGGCCTCGCCATAGGTCGAGGTGATCGCGTGCAGCGGCATCGTCACGAGGAGCCGCTGACTGGCGCTGTCCATGAGCTAAGAACTAGCACACCGCTGGGCCGCTTGGCCTGCTGCATCTGCGGCCAGCGAATTCGGCGGCTGCCTATTGCGCGCCGCGGCTCAGACCGGTGAGGCCTGAGTCTGCTCGGCTGGCTCGCTCAGCAGTGGCAGGACGATGGCGAACCTGGTCATGCCAGGCCGGCTGGTCACGGTGATGCAGCCCGAGTGCGCGGCCACCACCGCGTCCACGATGGCGAGGCCCAGACCGGTGCTCTTGCCTGCGGCGCTGGCCTCACGCGACCGCGAGGTGTCGCCGCGGGTGAACCGCTCGAACAGATCGGGCAGCAGGTCGGGAGGGATGCCGGGACCGTCGTCGGTGATGCTGAGCTCGACCCGCGGGGGCGGCGGCAGGGTGCCTCGCTGTACGGCAGCCGCCGCCTGGGGCGGGGTGGCCGCGTCCAAGGCAACGAGCGCGACGCTGATCGTTGAGCCGGGCGGGGTGTGCTTGCCCGCGTTGCTCAGCAGGTTGGCCAGGGCCTGATGCAGGCGGTGCTCGTCGCCGCTGACGAGGACGGGATCGTCGGGAAGGTCGAGGCGCCAGCGATGGTCGCCGCGTGCCACCCTCGCGTCGCTGGTCACATCGATGGCCAGCCGGGACAGGTCGACGGGCGCGCGTTCGAGCGGGCGGCCGGCATCGAGCCGCGCGAGCAGCAGCAGGTCGTCGACGAGGACGCCCATCCGCGCCGACTCCGACTGCACCCTGCCGAGCGCGTGCGCTACCTGCTCGGGCACGGGGCCGGGATGCCGCATGGCGAGCTCGGCGTAGCCGCGGATCGCGGCCAGCGGGGTGCGCAGCTCGTGGCTCGCGTCGGCCGCGAACCTGCGCAGCCGCGCCTCGCTCGCGGCGCGGCGGCCGAGCGCCCGCTCCACGTGGCCGAGCATCCGGTTGAAGGCGGCTCCGACCTGCCCAACCTCGGTCCGAGGGTCACTGTCGGGTACCCCCGCGGGCAGCGTGACCTCGCCGGAATCCAGCGGCAGCTCGGTCACCTGGGTGGCGGTGGCGGCGATCCTGCGCAGCGGCCGGAGCGAGATCCGCACCCATACGGTCCCCATGACCAGGACGACGAGCAGGACCGCCGCGAACACGATGTGCTCCTTGTTCTCGACGCTGTTCAGCACGGTCTGGACCGTGCTCAGCGGCAGCCCGGTGATCAGGATGGTGCCCGATGCGACCTGGACCTTCGTGAGCATGTACTGGCCGTCGAGCGAGGTCGAGGTTAGCGTCCTTGTGGAGGTCAGCAGCGATCCCTGCGGCGCAACGCGGGGATTGCCTGGTTTCCCCGTCCCGGGATGTCCGGGCGGCCCGCCCTGCCCTGTCTGCTGGGCCTGCGTCGTCGGCAGGCTAAGCAGCGTCTTCTCATCCGCCGCCGACAGCCGGCAGGTGCCGCCGACCAGGACGACAGAGCTGAACGTGTCGCCGGTCAGCACCGCCTCGAACGTGCCGGTAGCCTGGCCGTAGCAGTTCGGCGCCGGGCTTGTGCCCGTGTAGCTGTCCGAGTCGTTGTCACCCTGGGCGGCGTGCACGCAGTCCATCCAGCGCGAGGTGGCGGACTGCAGCTGCTGGTTGAGCGACGACATCAGCGAGTCGCTGAGCGCGTTTGCGGTGACCACGCTGACGGCGGCACCGGCCAGCCCGATCAGGACGATCAAGCCGATGATGAGCCTGCCGCTGATCGTGCGCGGGGAGAGCAGCCCGGACAACAGCGGCCGGTGAGCCTTGCGCGCCGACACTAGCCCGCTGGTTTCAGCACGTATCCGACGCCGCGGACGGTATGGATGAGCGGAGACCGGCCGGCGTCGATCTTCTTGCGCAGGTAGCTGATGTACAGCTCGACCACGTGGGCCTGGCCGCCGAAATCGTAATTCCATACCCGGTCCAGGATCTGCGCCTTCGACAGCACCCGCCTCGGGTTGCGCATGAGGAACCTGAGCAGCTCGAACTCGGTCGCGGTCAGGTCGATCAGCTCACCGTTCCTGCGCACCTCGCGGGCGTCCTCATCCATGGTCAGGTCGCCTACGACCAGCGATCCCTCCGCGTGCACCCGGGTCAGGTTGGCGCGGCGCAGCAGGCCGCGCAGCCGGGCCAGGACCTCCTCCAGGCTGAACGGCTTGGTCACGTAGTCGTCGCCGCCTGCCGTAATGCCTGCCACCCGGTCCTCGACCGCGTCCCTGGCCGTCAGGAACAGCACGCATACCTGCGGTACCTCCGCGCGGAGCCTGCGCATGACCTCCAGGCCGTTGAAGTCGGGAAGCATGATGTCGAGCACCACCGCGTCAGGATGGAATTCACGGGCGATCCGGACCGCCTCGGCACCGGTGCCCGCGGCGCGGACGTCCCACCCCTCGTACCGCAGGACGCTGGACAGCAGTTCGGCCAGGCTCGGCTCGTCGTCGACGACGAGTACGCGCACTGGCGTGCCGTCGGCTCGCTGAAGGCCCTCGCTACGGGCCGCAGCCGACGTGCCTGGCGCCCGGCCTTGGTTTTCCATCACGCTCACCTGTGCTCAGTATGCCCAGGCAGGTCACGCTGATCTGAGCATCAGCTATGAATTCCCTCAGCGGCCCAGCAGGCGGCCGAGCTTCGAGGCGGACGAGGACCGCCTCGCGCCGGCGCCCAGCAGCAGCCGGTCGGCCGCCTCGAGCACGGCGGGGATCTCGGCGGTCCCGTCCCGGCCGTCCGGACCCGCCTCCACCTCGATCTCGCGCCATCGCAGTGGCGCAGCGGCCGGGCCGCCCGCGGCGTCGAGCCGGGTGGCCGCCACGCTGTCGTCGGCGACCTCTGCCAGCACCTGACCCGCCGAACCGGTCAAGGTCAGCGTCGTCCGTTCGGTATCAAGGGTGGCGATGGGGTGCAGCGGCCGGCCCGCGATGATGTCCGCGACCTGGTCGGACAGCCGCGGCGGCACGGTGTCGCCGTCGCCGAGCGGCGCGTGCAGTTCCTGCCTGGTGTCGGCGCGGACGGGCAGCTTGAGGTGCCAGCCCTGGTCGGCACCGCCGACGCGCCGCCGCAGGGTGACCCGGCTCGCCGACAGGGCCAGGTCCTCGGTGTCGTAGTAGGTGGCATGCAGATGGTTCAGCTCAGGCCCGGTGACGTCGACGCCGGGCAGGTCATCGAAGCTGGGCAGCACGAAGCCGGCATCTGCGTCGTACTTGTGCTCGGTTTCCAGGTGGTCGCCGGTTGCATCGGTCACGCCCCAAGGCTACGTGTGGGACACGACGAACCTCATATCGGCCCGGTCGATCACCAGCTCGGCGCCGGCCGGGTCAGGCGCGTCCGCCAGCGCCCTGGGGTAGGCGTCCACCCGCAGGCCCGCCGTGGCCGGCCGCTCGGCCTCCCGCCAGGCCCGGACGTGCGCGGCCAGCTCGCCGGCGAGCTCGGGTCCGTTCATTCCGAACCCGGCCGCGCTCAGCTGGAACGCTCCCGCCCTCTCGCCAGGCGCGGACGCCACCGGGGTCGCGGTCAGGACGGCGATGCCGCCGGACTCAAGGATCCCCAGCGTGGTACGCCAGTAGCGGCTGCGAAGCGGCGCGCGCGCGAGCACCGACCGGCGGGCGCTCCGGCGACGGCCGCCGGCTCCCGCGGGCAGTTCCTCGTTCATCCGGCACAGCCGTGGGTCCCTGGCCGCCAGCCACAGGCCCAATCCCCAGAACACCTGGTCGGATCCGGCGCGGACGTCCGTGCCCTGCATGGCGGGAGGCTCGGCGAGGACCGCCGCGAGCGCCCCGGCGTCGAGTTCCTGGCCGTCGGCCAGCCCGCCTTCGGGCAGCAGCAGGGACAGCCCGGGCTGGAGCAGGACGGTGCGTTCCGGGCCGGCGAGCGATCCGCGCATCCGCATGAACCCGCACGGCACCAGCGACCTGCTCCGCCAGTACCCCTCGGCGGCCTGGCCGAATGCGATCGATAGCTGGGTCCCGCGCAGGTCCAGCGGTACGACGATCCTCGCGTCCGGGGTGACCTGCTCCAGCCAGGCTCGCGCCAGGTCGCTCACGCCGACGGTGGCGATCACTCGGTCGTAGGGCGCGCCGGCCGGGTAGCCTCCGGCGCCGTCCGCGCACACCACGGTGACGTCCGGGTACCCGGCACTGTCCAGGTGAGTGCGGGCGGCCGCGGCGGTGTCGGCGTCGATGTCGACGCTGACCACCTGGCCGGATGCCCCGACGATGTAAGCCATCAGCGCGGCGTTGTAGCCGGTGCCCGCGCCGATCTCGAGTACCCGATGGCCGGGCGCCAGGTGCAGCTGGTCCAGCATGATCGCCATGATCGCGGGCTGGGACGAGGAGCTGATTCCCTGTCCGTCGGCGTCGCGCTTGGTCACGATCGCGTCGTCGCGATAGGCGGCCTCCGGCGGCAGATCGGGCAGGAACAGGTGCCGCGGCACGGCGCGCAACGCGGCGGCCACCAGGTCGCTGCGGGTCCGGGTGACGGTGATGACCCGGGAGGCGAGCCGTTCCCGCAGCCGGTCGAGCTCGTCGCTCATGCGCGGCGCCAGACCCGCAGCGCTGCCACCGCGAACGCGGCCAGCGCGGCGAGCCCGGCCAGCACGAACAGGTTCCCCGCGAGCAGTTGCAGGCCGTGCCAGTGGAACTCGTGGTACCAGGGCTCGTCGCCCCTCGCGAAGTAGGTGGCTGGCCCGTACCAGAACAGGCCCGCCGGGGTCAGCCCCGCCTGGGACAGATTCCAGAACTGGGGCCAGGCGCCGAACACCAGCACCAGCCCGGCCGCGGCGGCCCACCACGCGGCCCGGACCGCGCCGGCTGCCCGCGCGCCCAGGTGAGCCAGCAGCGCGATCCCCGGCGCCACCCAGACCCAGTGATGATCCCAGGTCAGCGGCGAGACCAGCAGACCGGTCAGCGCGCACGCCAGCATCGCGGGCACCGGGTGGCCGGCCCGGTGCAGGGCGGCGGCGGCGAGCAGCCCGATGATGACGACCAATATGGCGGCCACAATCCAGGGCAGCGTCCCCGACGTCACGCTGCCCGCCACCCGGGTCAGCACGCCGCGCAGCGACTGGTTGCCCCGGGTGCCCAGGAACACGATCCGGTTGGCTTTGAAGACGAGCCCGTCCGCCCAGTAGGTCCCGGCGTCGCGGGGCAGCAGCGCCCAGCCGAGCAGCACGGTCACGACGAAGACCGCCGACGCGGTGGCGGCCTGCCGGTACCTGCGCACGAGCAGCAGGTAGGGGATGAAGATCAGCGGCGTGAGCTTGATCCCGGCCGCGACGCCGATCCCGACGCCGTGCCACCAGCGGCTGCGTCCTCCCACAGACCCGGCGAGCGCGTCGGCCGTGAGCAGGTCGGCGACGATCAGCAGCATCAGCAGCAGGTTGACCTGGCCGAGCGCGAGCGTCTGCTGGACCGGCTCGGTGAGCAAGGCCAGGCCGGTGACGCCGAGGGTCGCTCCCAGGCGGACGGCGCGGCGGCTGGTGTAGCCGAGGGCGCCGAAGGTGATCCAGAGGGACAGGCCGAGGGCAGCAACGCTGGCCACGGTCATCGCCCAGCGCAGCAGGGTCCAGGGGAGCAGGGAGGCGACCGCGAAGATCATCGCGGCGAACGGCGGGTAGGTGAACTGGACGCCGTTCTGGCCGGTCCAGTCGTACAGCGGCGACGCCCGGTGGCCGTCGTAGGGGGGCGCGACGTGCCTGACGATGAGCCCGCCGTTCCGGTACACCGCCAGGTCGCGCATCGCGGCCATGACGGACAGGTGGGTGGCCAGGTCCGCCAGGTAGACGGCGAGGACCACCGCGAGCAGGGCGGCCCCGGCAGGCAGCAGCCACCGGGCCCGGTCTAGCTCGGGCCCGGTGGCTGCCGAAGGCTCGGTTGTCGCCGCTGGCTCTGCCCGCACCGCGAACGCCCCTTCCTCAGGCCCTATCATCGGCTGGCACGTGCCGATGATAGTGGCTGGCAGGCGTCGGCGGCGGGCCCGTAAACAAGCCCGAACGGACAACCCTTAGCGGATGACCTCAGTCCGCTCGGTGTCCGCCGTGTCGTCCACCGTGTCCTCGGTCCGCCTGGTCTGCACCGGGACGGTCTCCGTCACCGGAGCCGTGCGGGCGTGGGCGCCGACGGGAACGATCCCGGAGGCCACGGACGCGATCCGCCCGGCGGCCGCCGCGGCCACCAGGACCACGACCACGCCGAGGCCGGAGAAGAAGCCGATCTGCTCCATGACCCGGATCAGGGTCGTGCTGCCGACCGGCGTGCCGGGGCTCATGCTGCCCGTGCTCCACAGCGGGCTTAGCACCGTGCCCAGCACGAACCAGGCGCCGGCCGCGGCGGCCAGCATCGCGCCGAACAGCGCGATGTGCCTGCCGGTGGCGACGAGGAGGAAGAAGCCGCCGAGGAACACCGCCGCGCCGGGCAGGATCTCCAGCCACAGGCGGGCCGTGTTATAGGTCCAGGCGGTATCCGGCGTGAAAGCGAAGTGGAAGTACGGTCCGATGAAGGGGATTAGTGCGCCCCACAGTCCAAGCAGGACCAGCAGGAATCCGCTGAACGCCCCGCGGCTGCGCCGCATCTGCAGCATCCCAGCCATGCCTATCACTCCCGAGTGAGTAACGAACGATATGTAGTAGATGGACCTGACCGCCACCCTCTACCCGGAGCCGCGCGAGGTATTCCGGTTCCGCCGGCTGTATCGTTCGCGACGTGGACAGCAGGCGTACCGTGCCGCGTACCGACCTACTGCTCTGCGATCCGCGGCTGGTCGACGCGGAGCGCAGGCTCGGCCGGGCGCTCGTCAAGGCCGCGGTCGGCCGCGCGCAGCAGCGGGCGCGCGCGGGGCAGATCGAGCCGGGCCAGGTCGCGGACGCGGCGGTGGCCGAACTGCCGGCCTGCGCGGCCTCGCTGCGGGCGGTGATCAACGCCACCGGCGTGCTCGTGCACACCAACC
>JBOHCG010000293.1:0-9422 GCA_050698735.1 Streptosporangiaceae bacterium
ACATGCTCGCGGCGCCCGGCGGCGGGATGGTCGGCGCGCAGCCGCCGCTCGGAATGCCACCAGGGCTGGCCCTGGCTCCAGGCCGGGTTGCCCGCCAGCCACAGCCGCGCGGCCAGGACCGCGCGGACGTGGGCCAGGCGGCCCAGCGCCGGGCGGGTGGCGGGGAACCGCAGCCCGGTCTCGGTCATCCCGGCGCGGGACAGCCAGCACCAGCCTGGCCCGGGCCCGAGCCTCCCCGTCTCGGCGTACCCGGCGCGGCGCCACCGGCCCACGATGGCGGGCAGCCGCTCCGGCTGCACCCGCAGCGCCAGGGCGAGCAGGTCGGCGGGGGCTCCGTAGTGCTCCCCGCAGAGCATGAGCCCGTCGATGTCGCGCTGGCTGAGCCGGACCGTCCCGGCGTCAGCGCGGCGGGCCGGGCGGGCAGTGGTAATCGTGCCGGATTCGTGTGCCTGTGCCGTCATGCTGATCCCTGCCTTCCCCGCAGTAACAGCAGCCTCAGTTGCCTCTCGTGTCCAGGAGAACACAAGATGTGATGATTGTTCCGGCCGGGACCGGTGTCCGGTAGGGCCGTGCCGCCGCCGTAAGCGCATCGTCATGATTACTTACCGTAGTCATCGTTGCGGGCGGTGAAGACAGGCGGATCTGACCAGGAGGGGCTGCCGGCGGGCCGGCCGCGAGCGGGGCGGGGCCGGGTCCGGGGAGGCAGGCACCGAACCCGTTCGGCATAAATGGTGTGTTCGTGGTTCCCGGCGGGGATCGGGACGGCACCCCGGGCGGCGCGGCCGGCCGCCGCCTGGTCCGGAGGCGGCGCGGGTGACGCTTTGCGCTGGTTCAGGCGTGGGCGGTGATGTAGCTGATGACCGTGTCCAGGTCCCGGCTCTCGGTGTAGAGGGAGGAGTCGGGGTCGTCTTCGGCGGCGCGCCACACCCCGTATTGCTTGTCCCAGAACGCGGACCAGCGCGGATGGTGGTGCAGGAAACTGGTGAGCCGGGCGGCGTCGGCGGGTGCGGGGAGGATGGTCATGGGCTCGTTCCTGTCTGACGGGGCTGGCCGGGCTGCAGAGGGTCAGCGGCGGGTGCTGACGCGGCGCTGATCCGGCGGGCTATCTCGCCGAGGCTGTCCCCGGCGAGCAGCGGGGCGCCCTTCGGCACGACGATGTGAAGGACGCCGGCGGTGATTAAGCCGAAGTCGCGGCACAGGGCCTGGAAGACGATCGCGGCCAGGTCACCGGGCGGCGCGGCGGTCACAGGCCCCGGGCGCTTTTCCTGCGGGCGTGCTGGATTTGGGTTCGTGATTCCTGCTCGGCCAGGACTTCGCCGAGCTTGCGGCGCAGATCCTCCTGGACCGGCGCGGCCGCGGCGAGGCCCGCGATGGCCTGTTCGAGGTCGCGCTGGTAGCGGCGGAGTTCGGAGGTCGTCAGCGCGTGCACCGGGTGCGCGGGCCCGGTGACGGCCGGGGGCTCGGCGGGGAGGGTCACGGTGCCACCTCCCGGGGGACGGGGCGGGCCAGGTAGTCCGCGCGGATCAACTCCCGCAGCGCGGCGGGGCTGGCGGCGGCCAGGATGACAGCCGGGTCGTCGCGCCGGCCGGCCCGGCAGGGGCGCGCGGCGCCGGGGGCCCGGGTGATCAGGTAGGCGCTGCCCCAGTCCTCGCACAGCATCTCGTAGCTGTCGGTATCAGGCACGGCTCCTCCTTGGCGGCACTGCTGTTGCCCATGTGTCCTTGCTGATCACGTCGCCTCCTCAGCGGTGGCCCGGACCCGGCGGTAACGCCCGGCCCGGGGCAGGGCGGGATGCGGGGGCCGGGGGCCGCGCGTGGCGGCATCATTCCCTGCGGACAGGATGCCCCTCTCCCGGACGAGAATGCAAGATTTCAGAAAGAACCTTCATAGGTATTTTCTCATTTGAGATAATGCATTCCGGACTGCAAAAGAAGCTGCTTTCAAACCGAAGGTCAGCTAGGCTTCGTTCTGCAAGGGAAGGCGACACCATGACCGACCAGACCACCGGCTCCACGGTCCCCCGGCGGCAGCTCGGAAGGTACCTGCGGGAACTGCGCAACGGCCAGCGCATCACTGTCAAGACCGCCGCCGGGAAACTGGAATGGTCCGAGACCAAGGTCTGGCGCATCGAAACCGGCCAGACCTCCTTGCGCAGCCACGACGTCGAGCTGATGTGCCGCATCTACGCTGCCCCGCCCGACCTCACCGGAGCCCTCATGGGCCTGGCAAAGGAAACCAAGGCCAAAGGCTGGTGGCACGCCTACGGCGACGTCATCCCCGAAGGATTCGACATCTACATCGGCCTGGAAGAAGCCGCCGCCCAGATCTCCGCCTACCAGCCCGAACTCGTCCCTGGGCTGCTGCAGACCGAGCAGTACGCCCGCGCCGTCATCCAGGCCGACAACCCCGGCGTCGACGCCGGGGAGATCGACCGCCGCGTCCACGTCCGGATCGCCCGCCAGGCCCTGGTCCGGCGGCCGACCGCGCCGCCGCAGCTGACCGTGGTCCTGAACGAGGCCATTGTGCGCCGCCCCGTCGGCGGCACCGGCGTCATGGCCGCCCAGCTCGACAGCCTGGCCGACGCCGCTGCCCTGCCCAACGTCGCGCTGCGGGTCGTGCCGTTCACCGCCGGGCTGCACCACGGCGTCATGTCCGGCCCGTTCGTCATCTTGCGATTCCCGTTGAACGGCGACGGGCACGACAGCGAACCCGCCACCGTCTACATCGACGGCTTCGCCGGCGCCCTCTACCTGGACAAGCCCCGCGAGGTCGACCGGTACGCCAGCGCCTTCGAGAACATCTGGAGCGCCGCGCTGGACCAGACGGCCTCCCGGGAACTGATACGCCAAGCTGCGGAGGAACTACGGCAGTGAGCAGGAACGATTACCCCGGCGCCGTATGGCGCAAGAGCCGCTACAGCAACGGGCAGGCCGAATGCGTCGAAGTCGCGCGCAACCTGCCCGGCATCGTGGCCGTCCGGGACAGCAAGGACCCGGACGGCCCCAGGCTCGCCTTTGCACGCGAGCAATGGCGCGCATTCGCCGCTAAGGTCAAAACCGGGAGTTAAATTACGGTGCCCGCCGGCGGAAAGCAAGCACGCGCGTCAGCGTGCCAGCACGGGGATGCTGCAGGCGTCCGCGCCCGGCGGGTGCGGACCGGTACATGCGTGTCTGCGGCTGCCGGCGGCCATCTTGGTCTGCCCGCCGGCGGTCACGAAGACGGCGGGATGGTCCTATCTAGGGCCTCGGCAATTGCCGATAGCTGCGCCTTGAGATCGGCTATCACGTAGTCCTCTTCGGCTGAACGGCTTAGCATGAGGGGGATGAGCAAGGCGCCTCCGCGTTCGGCCTCGTCCTCCCATCGCCCAGCTCCGGCGGGCAGCGGCACGGAGCTGAGTGCCCGCTCCAGGACCGGCATCGTCCAGCCCGCCTGCGCCTGAGGATAGACGCCGGCCCACAGAGGCGAGCAGCCGTGCTCGGCCCATGCCCTGAGGTACAAGCCGGTCCAGATCTCGATCCCGCAGGCCCTGGACCGCAGCCACCAGCCGAAATACAGAGGGTCGTACGAGTGTTTGCTGCTCAGCTTCTCCAGCCGGTCGCCGCCGCCGAACTCTCCCGCCAGCCGCTTTACCAGCGGGAACAGGCTGCTGACCTGCCGGGCGGTGCGGGTGTCCAGATCCTCGGCCAGCAACGGCTGGAAGCCGGTCTGGTCCATGCGCTCGGTCAGGCCGCGCAGCTGAGCAAGATCCTCCAGCCACTCGCTCAAACCAGCAGCGCGAAGACGGCCGCCGAGTTCATTCAGGATGTCTCGCCAGCTCCGCAGGGCCAGGACGTGCCCAGACGGCAGCGCCAGCTCGTAGCGGCCGGGCTCGTGGCCGGCCGCTGGCACGCGTCCATCTTCCGTTTCGCCCGTGTAGGCCGCTAGGTTCGCCAGCAATTCTGGCCACAGGGTTAGCAGCCGGACTGCCGGGGCTACCACGAGCACCACGCCGGGCTCACCGGCATTCAGCATCTTCACGTAAGCGCCAGGCTGCTTCTCCGTCAGGCCGGCCCAGAACTTCGCCTCGATGATCAGCTGGTGACTGCCCGCCGGGTCAGTGCCGACAACGTCGGGCCGCCCCGACTCCGGGTCTACCACCTGACTCCGGTAGCTGAGATCTGGGGCCAGCTCCACCTGCAGCGAACGCAGCACGTACGTGCGCGGGGCCTCGCTGGCCTCCGGGCATCCTCCCAGCAGGAACGTCAGAGCCTCAGTGGCCAAGTCCTCTTCGGAGCGGGCGAATCGCGACGACAAGTGGGCAAGCAGACCCGGTTGTTTCATAACTGATTACTATCATCTGCGGACGCCGCTGCGCGCGTATATGCATGCGCCAGCGCGTGCTGGCCGGCTAACAATCCTCGTGCGCATGTCTTTGCTCTTCGTCAGACTGCCAATTGAACAGGTTGATCAAGATCTGCGTCTGCTTCACGGAGCCGTTCCAGATCTTAAATGGAGCCAGTCCGCAGCATCCGAGCGCTTGAACATGTCGTTGTCAACAGATCAACCATTCACGCGGGGGCTGCAGCCGGTCGTCACGCGAGGACATCGGCGGGCCAGGAGCGACCGTGGCGCCGTACGCATTGATATTCCGTGATCAGGCCGGGCGGGACGGGTAGCTCCTATAGCCGCCAGCGGGCAGATTCCAATGACCGCTAACATTGCCGCGCCGCGCAGCGTCCAGTAAACATTTCCACGGTCACGCGCGCTGGTTTTGCTTGCAGATTCCACGGTCATCTGTGGGGACGGGAACCACCGCATCGGGGGGAGGCAGGAAGGGGTCTGGGGGAACCTGGAACCGGGGCCGTGATTTTCCGGGGCCGGGGGCGGTTCCGGGTTCCCCCAGTTATAACAGATAGGTATCCCCTCCTTCACATTGTGCGAAGTGGAGATGGAGTGATCCTGACCTCGCCCTCTTTGCTTGTTGAGGGGGTGAGGTCAGGATCACGGAGGCGGAACGGCCCCGACCCATCCGCCCAGGCAGGAGGGGGTACAGGGCCATGTTGGCGGCGCACACTGCCGCATGCGCAGGTGCCGCGGCGAGTAGGTGGTGCGCCTTTGCTATGCCGTCGTTATGACCCTTCGCGTTGTGAACAACGTTTGTCAGAACCGCACAGACTTGCTTATTGGCCCGCCGTCAAGAACCCCGCGCTAGAGCGCACTAAACTGAATTAGAGTTAGGAATCCTGATGGAGCCTGCAGATGACCTTGCCGACGACAGCCTCGACGGGAACGAAATAATAAAATGGCGCTGTTTGAGTGATCCCCGTGCCTTGAAGCAGGATATGGCCTTCGGGCATCAGGCCGTGGTTGGACGTATCGGGTATGGTTGGCAGGTCGGTGACAGAATCGCCCGGAACTGCGATGACCCGCTTGACCAGATACTTCGGATCTTCCGGTGTAACTTCCAGGTGGCCGGTTCGAGCAAACACGAGAACATCTCCGGGGCGCCATGCGTGAGGCCTTGACCGGCGCACGGCAAGCAAGATATTACCATCCGCATATATGGGTGACATGCTGTGACCCTGGACGATGACGATAAGGAACCACTTGCGGCCGATCGAGATTACCAGAAGCGCTGCGATGCATGCACTCAACAGCCAGCAGACAGCATTACACTGCTGTCGTGGGTGCCTCTTTGTATCCGGTGGCCTGGAGTGCGAAGAGGCGAGCATATTCACCGCCGATTCTGAGAAGTTCCTCATGTGTACCTTGCTCGGTGATCTTACCGTCGCTGAGAACCACGATAATGTCTGCATCCCGAATCGCGTTAAGCCGATGAGAAATAAGCAGCTTGGTGTACGGTTGATGATCTGCAAGCGCCCGATGGATCTCATACTCCGCTTCGGCGTCGAGTCCCGAACTTGGCTCGTCAAGGATGAGAAGGCTCGCCTCTTTCCGCATTAGCGCGCGAGCGATAGCTACCTTCTGCCACTGTCCGCCTGACAACGTTGTGCCGATTCTGCCGAACTCATCAGTATGCACCCGGCTCAGCAAAGTGTCGTATCCAGCGGATAGCTGATCAAGAGTGTCATCTACCCGCGCCAGCGATGCAGCGGCACGGATACGCTCACGGTCGTCCAGGCGGTCCAGGTCGCCAAGTCCAATATTTTCGGCCGCTGAGAGGTCGAAGGCTACGAAATCCTGAGAAGTCACGCGAATCTGCTGTCGAAGTTGCGTTACCCGCAAGCGGGCGAGGTCGACACCATCCCATATCACCAGGCCCTGGGCAGGATCATAAAGCCGAAGCAATAGCTTGACCAGCGTGGTCTTCCCGGCCCCGTTAGCGCCAACGAGGCCCACGCTGCGGCCGGCGGGGATGGTGAATGTCGCTCCCCGCAAAACCCAGGGCCCGGTGTCGTCGTAACGGAACCACAGATCACGTATCTCTATCCCGTGGCGCAGCCTGGAAATATTGCTTTCGCCGTCCAGGAGATCGGATAGCGCCTCGACAACATCCAGGTAACTCGAGAACAGCTGCAAGCCTTTGTGCGCGAGGCCGAACTGAGGGATGATTACCGAAAACGCACCTTGGGTGCTCGCCAGGGCGGCGAGAAAGAGGGAAAGATCGCCAATAGTGACGTGGCCGGCGAGCACCGCATGGACCACCACGACCACGCCAGTGAGCGAGACTGCAACGTTGAATGCCGCAAAGATCAGCTCCCGCGCCGTAACCCGTCGGTTTTGCCTGATCTCTATATCGGCCGCTTGGTGCAGGGCGCTCATCATGCGGGCGTGGAAAAGCGGGCCGAGACCAAACAGCCGTATCTCCTTCGCGCTGGACGGATCCATCAGCAGTCCCCGGAAGTATTGACGTCTGCGCTGACATGACGCCATCCTGACTTCCGCGCGCATAGCCTGGCGGGACAGAAGTACCTGAACTATAAGTGCCGGAATTGCCGCCAGCATGAGCAAGCCGGTCATCGGAGGCCACAGGGTGAAAAGCAGACCCATGTAGACCACGATGCTACTGACCTGATGCGCGGAGCTAAAGAGGAAGAGTGTCACATCCTGAGGAGCTGTCTCCGCGGCACGTTCGGCGAGCCGCAGTCTGTCGTGAAACTCTGGATTCTCAAGGTTCCGCAGGCCGATGAATGAGTTGACGCGGGTATAAAGCCGATCCTCAGCCAAGCACAGCACCGCCTGCTGAACGTACCCGGATAGGTAGCCTCCAACGTACCCGGCGGCCAAGGACACGCCACTCAGGACGATGGTGAATACGGCGAACAGTACAGCGCGGCTGCCATCTGCACCCGCGTGGTGAGTCAACTCATCGATGAGGAGTTTGGCGAAGTAGGCAGCCGCCGCGGGCACGATGCCAGCGACAGTTGTGACGATAAGTGAGCAGACGGTCGCGACGGGAGCGGCCTGGAGCGTGAGGAGCGCTACCGCACCCGCCAGGCGGTACCACGGACGTCGTGTCGGAATCGCCGGTACCGTTGTCACCGGGAGCCTTCTAGCGAGCGGTCACATGAGGATTCTCGCCGAGAACCGGAAGTGCCTCATCGAGGTTGATGCCCGAACTTACGATCTTGTTTTGAGCGATGACCAGGACGGTAGGGAATGCGGCTATGCCCCCGAGAGCTCTCAATGCGGGATGAGCTTTCCCGATCACAGCGATCCGGCCCACGTCGGCGAGCATCTGGAGCAGTGGGACGGCCTCCTGCTGCGACGCAGTCACGACAATCACGAGCGGGGACGGTACCTGGGGTCTCAATGAAGCGAGCCGCCCGGCCACATCTTGGCATGCGGGGCAAGTGGTGCTCAAGGCTATGACCAGAACCGGGCCAGCGCCGAAGGCATCCTCATTGAGGATTGCATGGTCCGTGGTCTCTATCTGGAACGGCTCGACGGCGGTACCAATTGTCGGCACGGGTGCTGGGGGCATCGCAAGTTCTTGCAGGTAACGCAGCCGACGGATCACGGCAAAAAGCAGCAGGACGTTGCCGAACGTCACAATGCCGAGGAAGATTACTACCACGAGCAGCACACCGGTCACGGTCGTACCCTCCAATGGTGATCCTGTACTCTGGCGGGAGATCGGAGCAGGTAAGCTATTTCGTCCCAGCCGACAAAGATCGCTCCGCACAGGACGCCAACGCCGACAGGGAACGGGGTCCAAGCGGCGGTTGCGCCGGAAGCCTGGCTGGCCGCGATTCCCGCTACCGCAGCAGTCAACGCGATGCCATTCCTGACCACGTGAGACGGTCCGATCGTGGCACTGCGCAGACCGAAACAGCGGCAGGTAAGCATGATTCCCCTCTTCAAGGAAGCCGCTGGGACGATAGTGAACCCGGCCAGGAGTCCTGCGGCGATCGCGAGCCCCGCCAGCGCAGTGCCGGGCACGATCATGAGCACGGCGCTTGCGGCTTCGGCAGCAAGAATGACGATCGCGAACACCGGATGCCATGGCTTGGACCACCATGGCAGAGCCGTAAGCGAATCCGTAAAGCCATGCAACGCAGCCCGCGACGAGAGCTTGCCGATGAGCGCTGACCCGAAGATGACCGCCAGTAGCACCCGGCACCCGACGGTGACCCCTGCGAGCATGATGAGCCGTGACCTTGGTGCCGTGTCTTCGGGTCAGCAGCAAACCGAGCTGTTTACCACGCAGCGTCCGAAGCAGTTGACCCTGTAGCAGCAGTTGTTGCTGCCGCCGCACGCGCAGCAATGACAACAGATCTGACCGTTGTTGGGCACGCACGCGCCCGCGGTGACAGTCGGGACCATACGACGTAGCAGGGAATCCCCGGCAGACCGGAGGAGATGGCCCATGTTGCACCTTCTTTGCAAGAGACTCTATATCCGAGTGTCACCCTGTAGCTACGAACGGTCAAGAGTTCATCCCGGAAATCTGCATGGATACCGGACAGCAGAAGTCGGCAGGAGCACACCGCCTTGTTTAGGTTAGGAAGGGCCGGCCGTGTCGTGCGGCTCGCTGGTGATCTTGCCGTCGCGGAGGCGGACGGTGCGGTCGGCGGCGGCGGCGATGTGGGGGTCGTGGGTGGCGATGATGACGGTCATGCCCTGGTCTTCGCGCAGGTGCATGAGGAGTTTGACGATGTCGGCGCCGGTGGCCGAGTCCAGGTTCCCGGTGGGCTCGTCGGCCAGCAGCAGGCGGGGGGAGCTGATCAGGGCGCGGGCGATGGCCACGCGCTGCTGTTCGCCGCCGGACAGCCGGGACGGCAGGGCGCGTTCGCGGCCGGCCAGCCCGACCCGGGCGAGCAGGCCGGCGGCGCGGCGGGTCTTGTCATAGCCGGTGCGGTAGGGCAGGACGGGGGCGAGCACGTTGTCCAGCGCGGTCAGGGCGGGCAGCAGGTTGTACCGCTGGAAGACGAACCCGGTGCGGCGGCGGTAGTCGGCCAGCTGGGCCCGGGACAGGCCAT
>JBOHCG010000294.1:0-9396 GCA_050698735.1 Streptosporangiaceae bacterium
CTGCACGATCGGCGGCAACCTGGCCACCAACGCGGGCGGCATGCGCTGCGTCAAGTACGGCGTGACCAGGGATTCGGCGCTCGGCCTTGAGGTCGTCCTGGCCGACGGCACGGTGCTGCGCACCGGCAGCGGCGCCCGCAAGGACGTCGCCGGATACGACCTGACCTCGCTGTTCATCGGGTCGGAGGGGACCCTCGGCGTGATCACGTCGGCCACCCTGCGGATCCGCCCGCGCCCGCCGCGTGACCCGGTCACGTTCGTGGCGTCGTTCCCCACGCTGGCCGCGATCGGCGACGCGGTGGACGCCATCGGTGCCAGCGGGGTGGTGCCCAGCATGCTCGAGCTCATCGACCAGGCCACGGTCAACGCGATCGAGGACTACCGCCGGATGGACCTGGACCGCTCCGCCGCCGGGCTGCTCATCGGCCAGGCCGACGGCGCCGCCGCCGACGATGACGTCCGGCGGATGACGCGGTGCTGCGAGGAGGCGGGCGCCGACCTCGTGCTGCAGGCGACGACGGCCTCCGAGTCGGACCTGCTCCTGGAGGCGCGGCGGCTGGCGGGCACCGCGGTGATGGCCGCGGGACCGACGGTCATCGAGGACGTCTGCGTCCGGCCCGGGCAGCTGGCGGAGATGCTCGCGCTCGTCGGCGAGGTCAGCGCGGGCTGCGGGATCCCGATCGCGACCGTGGCGCACGCCGGGGACGGCAACCTGCATCCGGTGCTGGTGCTGCCCGACCTGGGCGCGCAGACCGTGGCCCGGGCCATGGCGGCGGGCCAGCAGCTGTGCGAGCACGCACGCCGGCTCGGCGGGACCATCACCGGCGAGCACGGCGTCGGGGTGCTCAAGCGGGCCTGGCTGCGGGAGCAGCTCGGACCCGCGTCGCTGGCCGTGCATCAGGCGATCAAGACGGCTCTGGACCCGGCCGGCATCCTCAACCCCGGCCGGTCCTTCTGACGCACGGTCCTTCTGACGCACGGGCCGGCCGGACACCACGGGCACCGTCGAGCGGGCCGAGGCCTCCCGCCACTTCCCGTTCGGAATAAATTTCTTATTTTTTCAGAACGAACGGTGGTGTCAGTGCCGCGAGGCCGCGAGCGGGGGGTGGCTTATGTCAGTGAAGATGCCGATATGTGCCAAAATCCTCCCCGCCTGGGGCCTCGCATGTTTATCTAGAATCTAGAGAGTTCGTGGGACCACAGATAACGAGGGGGGCGGGCAGGGCTGCCGGGCCCTGGGGGGAATGCCAGCAGAGCAAGGGCAACGATTCCGCGTCGGCGAGGTGCCTCCGCTCGCCGAGGGAATTACCGAGCGACCCGACACCAGCGGCGGGATCGCCGACATCCTCGTTCCCGGTTCCGCCGCCGCCCTCGTGCCGGGTTCGCCGCCTGCCCACGCCCCGCCGGACTGGCTCGGCGCATCGGGCAAGACCCAGATCGCCGCGATGATCGCGGAGTCGCTGTGGCGGTCGCAGGCCATTGACGTGCTGGTCTGGGTCTGTGTCGTCGACCGCGCCGCCGTGTTGTCCAGCTTTGTCGAGGCATCGGTGGCGGCCACCGGCATCCAGCCGGCAGGCACCGCCGAATCGGTCGCGATCCGCTTCGTCGGCTGGCTGGGCGAGACCAGGCGGCCCTGGCTCGTGGTGCTCGACGGGCTGCCGGAAACGATCGACCTGGCGGGGCTGTGGCCGACCGGGCCCGCCGGCCGCCTGCTGGTGACCGGCGCGCGGTCCGGCATCGCCGACCCTGGGCGCGGGCCCCGGACGCAGGTCATCCCGGTCGGGGCGGTCAGCCTCAGGGAAGCCCTGAACGGCCTGAACGAACGGCTGAGCGTCAATCCGTTCCAGCGCCAGGGGGCACTGGACCTGATCGAGACCCTCGGCCGCGAGCCGCTGGCGCTTGCCCAGGCCGGCGCGGTGGTGGCGAGCTCGAACCTGACCTGCCGGGATTACCGGGACTTCTTCATCAGCAGGCGCGAGCAGACGTGGGGCGCGTCGGGCGAGACGTCGTCTGCGGCCACGACCTGGACCATCTCGATGGAGCGGGCGGAATTGCTGCTGCCGGGCGCGCCGGTCCGGCTCATGCTGGTGCTGCTTGCGCTGCTGGACGGTCACGCGGTCCCCGGCGAAATCTTCAGCACCAAGCCCGTGACCGAGTACCTGGCCGCAGACGGCGGGCCGGCCGGGCTATCCGCGGACCCCAAGTGGGCCTGGGACGTGCTGCTCGTCATGGAGCGGACCGGCCTGGTCAGCATCGACCAAGACGTCACGGCGCCGGCCGTGGGGATGAACTCCGCGGTCCAGGCGGCGATCCGGCTGGCGGCACCCGCCCAGATACAGGAGCCCGCGGCGCGCGCGGCCGCCAGCGCGCTGCTCGAGCTATGGCCGGGCGACGAGGCGGAGCCGTGGACGGCGGCGGGTCTGCGGGCGAACGCCGCCAGATTGCATGAGTCGGGCACCGACGTGCTGTGGGCGCAGGGATGCCCGCCGCTGCTGCTGCGGGCAGGACGCAGCCTGGACGAGGCCCGCATGGTGGGGCCCGCCGTCGAGTACTGGCAGGACCTGGCCACGCGCTGCGAAACCAAGCTGGCTCCCGGGCACCCGGACACCCTTCTTGTCGCCGGGAAGCTGGCCGCGGCGTACCTGACGGCCGGGCGCGCGGAGGACGCCGTCCAGTGGTACCAGCGGGTGCTGGCCGAGCGGACCCGCGAGCTGGCGCCCGGGCACCCCGCCATCGTCGCCGCTCGCATCGGCCTGGCCCGGGCACTCATCCTGGACGGCGTGGCCGCGGACGCGGTGACCGTCATGCTCCGCGCCGTCGGCGAGTGCGAGCAATTCCGCAGCGAGGGGCATCCGGACACCCTCGGCGCCAGGGATGAGCTCGCCGCCGCGCAGGCGGCCGCCGGCGATCTGGCGGCGGCGCGACGGCTGCTGGCGCGCAACCTGGCCGACCGCGAGCGGCTGCAGGGGCCGCGCGACCCGCAGACGATCGCCACCAAGGACCGGCTGGCCGCCGCCTCGCTGGCCGAAGGCAAGGTCAAGGACGCCATCGGCTACTACAAGCGGGCGCTGCCGGATCGCGAGAAGGTACTCGGGCGCGCGCACCCGGACACGATCGCGACCAGGGCGAACCTGGCCGCGGCCTACCAGGCGGCCGGGCGGATACCGGACGCGACGTACCTGACCGAGCAGTGCTGCGCGGACTCCGAGCAGGCGCTCGGCCCCGACCACGCGGTTACCCTGACCCGCATGCTCAGCCTGGCGCAGCTGTACTACCGGGCGGGGCGGGTGGGAGACGCCGTGTCCGTGCTCAGGCAGACCGCGTTCCGCTGCGAGCGGACCTTGCCGCCGGGCGACCCGCTGACCCGGACCGTCCAGCAGAGCCTGATAAACCTGGGGCAGGCCTGATGCTGGTGGCGCCCTCGGGCTACCCGTGCGGTAGGGATATTTGCGTATCTTGTCCCCTCACGGGGGAATTGACAGCTACGATCGCCCTGGCAGCAGCAGGGGAGGAGACCTAGATGGCGATTGAGTCGCCGGCCTTCACGAGTCCCGCGCCTACCAGCGAGACCAGGCTCGAGCCCAACGCGATCGGCGTGGCGCAGGACACCGTCATCGGGATGGCCACGGCCGCGCCCGCCGCGTCGGCCGGGCTGATCCTGGCCTCGCTCGCCGCGGCCACCGCTTACGCCAGCGGGCCGGCGCTCATCCTGATGGCGCTGCCGATGATCGTGATCGCCAACTGCTACCGCCGGCTGAATCTGTGGAACGCCAACTGCGGCGCGGCGTTCGAGTGGGTCGGGCGGATTCTCAACCCCTACGTCGGCTTCATCGTCGGCTGGCTGATGATCATGGGCGGGATCATCGGGACGGTCAGCACCACGGTGGTCCTCGGGCCGTCGGTGCTCGCCGTCTTCGGTTCGGACTCCACCGCCGTCCCGCCGAACCTCGCCATCGATACCGCGGTCATCGTCGGCATGCTGATGATCGCGATCGTCGGCATCCGCATCACCGCGCGCACGCAGGTCGGCATGGGGATACTCGAGTACGCGATCCTGCTCGGCTTCGCCGGCGTCGGCCTGGCGTTTGTCATCGGCCACCACCACGGCAGCTACCCCCTCACCAAGGGCTGGTGGAGCATCAGGGGCGTCGGCGGCAAGGGCAGCCTGTCGGCCGGATTCCTGGTCGCGCTGTTCGCGTACACCGGCTGGGACGGCACGGTCTACGTCAACGAGGAGGTCAGGCACCGGCGCACCAACCCCGGCCGGGCGGCCATGATGGCGGTGGCGTTGCTTGCCGTCGTCTACACCTTCGCCCAGGTGGGCCTGCAGGGCGTGGTATCGCCGTCCAAGCTGCAGGCCAACGCCACCTCCAGCCTGGTCTACGTGGCCCAGGCGCTTGGCGGCAGCAACTGGGCCAAGGTCATGGCGTTCGGCCTCGCGCTGTCGGTTATCGCCACCACGGGGGTCGGCATCGTGCTCGGCGCCCGGGTCGTCTACGGGATGGCGAGCCACCGGGTGCTGCCGCCGTTCCTCGGCAACGTGAACCAGAGGTTCTCCACCCCGGTCGCCGCGAGCCTGGTGGTCGGCGTGATCCTGCTCGGGGGCACCTGGGCCTACCTGCTGTCGACGTCGCTGGCGAACGCCTTCAACGACGCGATCGCGATCACCGCCCTGCTGTACGCCGCGTTCTACATCCTGACCGCGCTGGCCGCCATCACGTACTACTGGCGCCGCGTCTTCAGCAACGTCATGGACGGGCTGATCATCGGCATACTCCCGCTGGCCGCCGCCGCCTTCCTCGGCTGGCTCCTGGTCAAGTCGCTGCTGGTCTCCACCGCGCCGCAGATCTGGTCGCTGGTCGGGATCCTCGGCGTCGGGGTGATCCTGATGCTGATCGCGCGGTTCGTGCTCCGGCCGCAGTTCTTCCACCTGCGGCGGGAGACCGAAGGCCCGGTACGCTAAGCCAACTGTGGGCAATACGCAGCGCGACAGCCGTTACGACATCCTGTTCGAGCCGGTGCAGCTTGGGCCGGTCCGCGCCAAGAACCGGTTCTTCCAGGTGCCGCACTGCAACGGCATGGGGTACCGGGACCCCACCGCGCAGGCCGCGATGCGCAACGTCAAGGCCGAGGGCGGCTGGGCCGTGGTCTGCACCGAGCAGGTGGAGATCCATCCCAGCTCGGACATCACCCCGTTTATCGAGCTGCGGCTGTGGGACGACGGCGACCTGCCCGCGCTGGCCAGGATCGCGGAGGCGATCCACGCGGGGGGTGCGCTGGCCGGGATCGAGCTCGCGCACAACGGGATGAACGCGCCGAACCTCTCGACCAGGGAACCGCCGATGGGGCCGGCCCACCTGCCCGTCGTCACGTGGTCGAACGACCCGGTGCAGGCGCGCATGATGTCGGCTTCGGATATTGCCGACCTGCGGCGCTGGCACCGGCTTGCGGTCCGGCGGGCGCTTGCAGCGGGCTACGACGTCATCTACGTCTACAGCGGCCACAACCTGAGCATGCTGCACCACTTCCTGTCCCGCCGGTACAACCAGCGCACGGACTGCTACGGCGGCTCGGTCGCCAACCGGGCGCGGCTGCTCGCCCAGGTCCTCGAGGACACCCGCGAGGAATGCGCGGGCCGCGCGGCCGTCGCGTGCCGGCTGACCGTCGACGAGGGCCTCGGCCCGGCCGGGATCACGCCGGCCGAGGCGGGCGAGGTGATCTCGCTGCTCGATCACCTGCCCGACGTGTGGGACCTCGTCCTCGGCAGCTGGGAGCTGGACTCGGCCACGTCGCGCTTCGCGGCCGAGGCCGAGCGCGAGCCGCTGATCGCCGGCCTGAAGCAGCTGTCGGCCAAGCCGGTGGTCGGGGTGGGCAGGTTCACGTCGCCGGACACCATGGTGCGCCAGGTGCGGGCCGGCATCCTGGACATGATCGGCGCGGCCAGGCCGTCGATCGCGGACCCGTTCCTGCCGGCCAAGATCGAGGCGGGGCGGCTAGAGGACATCCGCGAGTGCATCGGGTGCAACATCTGCATCTCCGGCGACATGACCATGTCGCCGATCCGCTGCACGCAGAACCCTTCGATGGGCGAGGAGTGGCGCCGGGGCTGGCATCCGGAGCGGATCAGGCCGCGGGCTTCGGACGCCAGCATCCTGATCGTCGGCGCCGGGCCGGCCGGCCTGGAGGCCGCCCGCGCGCTCGGCCAGCGGGGCTATCAGGTGATGCTGGCCGAGGCCAGCCGGGAACTCGGCGGGCGGGTGGTCCGGGAGGCTGGTCTGCCGGGCCTGGCCGCCTGGCGGCGCGTCGCGGAGTACCGGATCGGGCAGCTTGACCGGCATTACCGCGATGTGGTGACGGTCGCCAGGGGGGATGCGGTCACGGCGGATGACGCCCTCGGCTCCGGGTTCACCGACATCCTGGTCGCGACCGGCGCCTTGTGGCGCAGCGACGGCGTGGGGCGGTGGCACACGAGCGCGATCCCTGTCGAGGGTGGCGCCGTCGTGCTCACGCCCGATGACCTGCTGGCCGGGGATCATCCGTTGCTTCTTCCTGGCGCGGCGCCGCGGCGGGTCCTGGTGTTCGACGACGACCACTATTACCTCGGCGGGGTGCTCGCCGAACTGCTCGCCAGGCTCGGCCATGAGGTCCGGCTGGTCACCCCGGCCCCGCTTGTTTCGTCGTGGACCGCCAACACCCTGGAGATCGGCGACATCCAGCGGCGGGTGCTCGGGGCGGGGATCGTCGTGTCCGCCAACCAGGTGCTCGTCGCCGTCGGCGCGGGCGAGGCGCGCACGGCGTGCGCGTTCACCGGCTCGCAGACCGGCGTGGCCGCCGACGCGGTGCTGCTCGTTACCGCGCGGATTCCCCGCGACGAGCTGTTCTCGGCTCTAGAGCAGCGGCAGGACGAATGGCAGGCCCGCGGCGTCCGTTCGGTGCGGTGCGTGGGAGACGCCTGGGCGCCGAGCACGATCGCCGCCGCCGTCTGGGCGGGCCGACGCTACGCCGAGGAACTCGACACGCCTGGCCCGCCGTCGCGTGACCGCGACTACCTGCGCGAATACACGGCCCTCGCGGCCGGCTACTCCCCTGGTACCTCGGCGTCAGGAGCCTCGGCCTGAGGTGCGCCGACCTGGGTGGCCGGCGCCTGGGTAGCTGACGTCTGGCCCGCTGCCGCCTGCCCTGTAGCTGCTTGCACAGCCGTCGCCCGCGCCTGCCGCCGCGTGGGCGCGCCCGCCGCGTAGAACGCCAGGCCGATGAGGATCATCACGGCGAGCGGAATCAGCTGGGACAGGGTGTACTGCAGGCGCTCGCCGGCGAAGCCGCTCGGCAGCGAGGCGTCGGGATCCGACGTGCCGATGCCGGGGTAGATGATCGCGGTGAAGGCGGCCCAGGCCGTGGTCAGGATCCCGGCCACCCACAGCCCGATCGTCCCGCCGGGGATCCGGTACGGGCGCTGTATATCGGGATACTTGTACCGCAGCTTGATCACCGCGGGGAAGATCAGCACGTAGGTGATCGTCACCATCGAGATGACGAGGCCCAGCGTGACGCTGAAGTACTTCGCCGCGTTGCCGCTGGTCAGCTGCAGCGTCAGGATCAGCACGACGGTCGCGACGACGCCGGAGAGCAGGTTCACGCCGATCGGGGTGCCGAGCCGCTTGGAGAAGTAGCCGAGCGCCCGCGGCGCCGACCCGTCGTAGCCCGCGACCGCCTGCGCGCGGTCGGACCCGATCAGCCAGACCACGCCGGAGGACAGCAGGCCGAAGATCACCCCGACCGCGGCGACGTCGGCCAGCGCCTTCCCCGCGCCGGTCAGCACCGCGCCCGAGCTTGTCAGGTGGCCGCCGTAGACCACGAAGACCTGCTGCAGCGCGTCGACGAACCCGTCCACGTTGGACAGCCTGGAGGCCGGAAGCACGAGCAGGATCGCCAGGATCGGCACGCCGTAGAACAGCACGGTGCCGATCCCAGACCGAAGGATGGCGAACGGGACGTCCCGGCGCGGGTTCTTCAGTTCCTCCGACGCGGCGCTCGGCAGCTCGAAGCCCTCCAGGTTGAAGATCAGGATGGGCGTCGCCGCCAGGAACACCAGCCAGGTGGGCTTGAACGCGCCGCCGCCGAGCCCGTGCACGCCGTGCTCGCCGGCGTAGATGAACACGGTCAGGGTGAAGAACGCCATCAGCAGAACGCGGATGATCGCGCCGATGGTCGCGACCCACTTGCCGAACTTCAGCGCCATGATCACCGACGCGATGCCGGCCCAGACGAACAGCAGCCCGAAGATGTACTCCCAGGTCAGCGACAGGTTGACGAAGAACGTGCTGAACGTGGCCATGGCCGTGATCGACAGCGTGCCTGCCAGCCAGATGGGGTTGTCGACCCAGTACATGACGGCGACCACCGCCGCCGCGACCCGGCCGAAGGCGAGCTTGACCCAGACGTACGGGCCGCCCTCCTCGGGGAAGGCGGTGCCGAGTTCCGCGGTGATCAGCCCGTAGGGCACAAGGAAGAAGACCACCATGACGATGAGCCAGGTGAACGCCTGCGCGCCGTAGCTCGACACGGCGCCGAGCGTGTCCAGCACGATGATCGCGGCCAGCATGAGGAACGCGGTGTCCGCACGCCCTACGGAGCGGCGGAATTTGCTGCGTTCCTGGGCGGCCGCCGCCGTGTCCACCGCTTGGACAACGCCCGGGCCTGCCGTTTCCTGCGCCACCAGATCCTCCCCATCGGCTTGCATCGCTTGCAGGCATCATCGGTAATTTGTCCGCTTTGCGACTGTAGCGGTTTCTCACGCTCAGTACCATCCGTATCGCAAGAGGTTCCTCGCGAGGCGACGGTTCAACCGTGAGCCGCGTGGGACTCTCGAAGAGACAAATGCCGAATTTTCACTCCATATCGGGCGTGCGACCCGCGGGTCAGCAGTTAGAGTGAGCGGGATTATCCCGTGCCGGTGCGCGGTATAGCCCAGTTGGGGGGTGTCATGTTGGCAGTACCGCTGGGTAGGTTCCGGGCGACCCGTGGAGCCACAGACGGCGGTGTCAGCGTGCCCCCATTCACCGACGAGATGTGGACCGCATGCTAACCGAGATCCTTCTCCTGCTTCTGGTCCTGGTGGTCGCCACCCTCATGATCGTGGATCAGCGCAGGACCCGGGGCGAGGGCGCGCACGGGCCCGCCGACAGTCCTAGCAATGCCTTCGGCGGCACCGCCTTCAGTGGCACTGCCCTGGGCGGCAGCGCGTTCGGCGGCACTGCGTTCGGCGGCACTGCGTTCGGCGGCACTGCGTTCGGCGGCACTGCGTTCGGCGGCACTGCGTTCGGCGGCGATGCCTTTGGCGGCGAGCGGCCGGCCGCGGTTCCGTCCCGGGCCGGTGCAGGCGGAGCGTTCTCCCCG
>JBOHCG010000295.1:0-9388 GCA_050698735.1 Streptosporangiaceae bacterium
GTCCTGCCGCGCCGTGGTCCGCCGGGCCGTCCTCGTCAGGTCCTGCCGCGCCGTGGTCCGCCGGGCCGTCCTCGCCTAGCCCCGCCGCGCCCTGGTCGGCTGCGCCGCCCTCGCCTAGCCCCGCCGCGCCTACCGGTCCCTGGCCCGTCCAGCCCCCGGCGGGCGGTCCCACCGTCTCTCCCGCGCCGGGCCCGGGCAGCGCCCCCGCGCCGCCCGCCGACGGCCCGTGGTGGACCCAGACCTGAGTGCCTAGCTGACCGTCCGCCCGCTTCTCGCCGTCTTTTCCCTTTATTCCCAACGGGCCGTGGTACTCCGCCCGCCCATCTGCGTCTGTACGGTGGCGTCACTCATCGGCGTCGAGCAGGCCCCTGATCAGGTCCGTGAGCTCGCGGGGCCAGATCACCTCGTTGGTGGCGTCCAGCTCCGCCAGCGTCCACCAGCGCCAGGCGGCGATCCCGTCCGAGGCGTGCATGGCCGCCACCTCGCCGAGCTCGCGCCTGGCCGTCACAACCCTGGCCAGGAAGAACCGCTCATACTGCCGGACGATCTCGTCCGCGTACCCCATGGTCAGCGTCCGCTCGTGCACCTCGCGCCCCAGCGGCACGTCATCCCAGCCGGTTTCCTCGGCCAGTTCCCGCTTCGCCCCCGCCGGGTAGTCCTCCCAGTCGTTCAGCCCGCCGCCCGGCGTGCACCAGTGCCGCTCGTTGGGAGGCCCGTCGTCGTACCTGAACAGCAGCACCCGATCGTCCGGATCGAGCACGATCACCCGCCCCGCCCGCCGCAACCGGCGCGGGGGCTGATCCCGGACCTCCGCGCTATCTTTCCCCATGACACTTATTCTCGCCGGCGAAGGAAGTGCGTCTTGACACCAGCGATCCCCGCCATGCTGCGACGTGGTGCGACGGCCGTGGCCGCCGGACGCGTCGTGATAGGCCTGGCCGCCCTGGCCAGGCCGTCCCTGCCGGCCCGTCCCTGGGTGGGCGCGGGGGCGGATGACCTGGCCGCAAGCGTGTTCGGCCGGGCGCTCGGCGCGCGCGACCTGGCCCTCGGCCTCGGTGCTCTGGAGGCATTGCGGCGCCCGGATGGCGAAGCCAGCACCTGGATCGCGGCCGGCGCCCTCTCCGATGCCCTTGATGTGGCCGCAAGCGCGCTCGCCTGGCAGGACCTGCCGCGCACCTGGCGCTGGCTCGTCGTCGGCTCGGCCGGAGCCGCGTCGTGTGTCGGCCTAGCCGCGGCGGCCTACCTTCGCGTGAGGCCGCTCAGCACGCTTCCAGCCGCGCAGAGCGCAGCGGTCCATACCAGGGTGACGCCGGCGCCATAGTGGTCGGCCAGCGCCCCGGCCAAATAGGGCCCGGCAGTCTGCCCGGCCGCGAAAACCACGGTGAAGGCGGCCAGCGCACCGGTCCACTGGATGGGCCGGGTTGCTGTCCGGATCAGTCCGGTGACCGCGGCGGGCACAGCCAGGAACGTTGCGCCGTAGCCAACCGCTGATCCGGTGATCGCGAGCGGCGTACCGGCCAGGGCCGCAACTGCCGCGGCGCTCAGCAATGCCAGGAGCGTCGCGAGGGCGCTGGCGCGGGGCCAGGTGCCGATTGGCCGGCTCCAGAGTGCAGGTGAGGCGACGGCCGCGAGGCCGAGCACCGTCCAGGTGAGCGTGATCTGGGCGACGCTTGCGTGCTGGCTGGTCAGGTAGGCAGAAAGGAAGGTTATGTAGGCGATGTACCCGGCCGAGAACAGCAGGTAAGCAAGCGCGGGCTGCCACAGTCGCACGACTGTGCGCGCACCTGCGAGGGTCGCGGCTGTTCCGGTGTCGTGGCTGCCGCGGGCGGCGGTCCAGCTGATGACGGTGGCCAGGCAGCCCGCGGCGGCCAGCCCAACCCAGGCGAGCTGCCATCGGCCGGGGTGCTGGCCGAGCAGGCTGGGGACGGCCGCGCCGCTGACCGCTATACCCAGCCCGGCGCCGCAGTAGTACACGGCAAGGGGGGCGGCTGACCGGGCGCTGGCCGCGGCATGGGAGGCGATTACCCCGCCGGTGATGAAGACCAGTGCGCCAGCAAGCCCCGCCGCAGCGCGGGTCAGCAACAGCACCGCGTAGTTACCCGTTGCCGCGGTCGCGGCGAGCGACATGGCGGTGAGGACCATGCCCAGCCTGAACGTGGTAGTCACGGTCAGCCGGTGTGCCACGTGCGCGGCGGCCACCGCACCGAGCAGGTAACCCACGGCGTTGGCAGTGGTCAGCCCGCCGGCCTGGGCCAGGCTCCAGCCAAGCTCGCCGCGCATTGCGGGGAGAATCAGCCCATAGGCGAAGCGGCCGAGCCCGAGCGCCGACGCGGTGCCAAACGCCAGCCTGGCCATCTGCCCCCACCTGACGCCGCCCTCGGCAACTGCCGAGACCTGCTCCCGCGACGTCGGCGAATCCACGGACTGAATCTTAGGTGCACGTCTCCGGGGTCTAGCATCCGCCCGGTAGGGCCTGCCGTTACGAGGGCACAGCGGGCTACCGGGCAGGCCCTTGAGCGCGGCATCCCTGCGCAGCACCCGAGGCTGATGTCGGAACCGTCTGGTAGCAATGGGGCATGGCCGACACAGACCGACCCGCACCAGAGCAGAACGAGCAGAGGCTGCGCGACGAGGCTGAACGGCACTTGCGGGCGCTGGCCGGCGACGGCGCACGGCTGCGCGACGACCAGTGGACGGCGATCAGAGCCCTGGTCGCCGCCCGGTGCCGGGCGCTGGTGGTGCAGCGCACCGGGTGGGGGAAGTCGGCCGTGTACTTCGTCGCGACCGCACTGCTGCGGGCGCGCGGCGCCGGGCCGACGGTGATCGTGTCACCGCTGCTGGCGCTGATGCGCAACCAGGTCGAGGCGGCGGGCCGGGCCGGGATCCACGCGCGCACGATCAACTCGGCCAACACCGAGGAGTGGGACCAGGTCTACGCGGAGGTCGCGGACGGCAAGGCCGACGTGCTGCTGGTCAGCCCCGAGCGCCTGAACAACCCAAGCTTCCGCGACCAGGTGCTGCCGAAGCTCACCGCGGCGGCGGGCCTGATCGTGATCGACGAGGCGCACTGCATCTCCGACTGGGGCCATGACTTCCGCCCCGACTACCGGCGGATCCGCACGCTGCTGCAGGTCCTTCCGCCGGGGATCCCGGTGCTGGCGACGACCGCCACCGCGAACGCACGGGTAACCCGCGACGTCGCCGAGCAGCTCGGCGCGGGTCAGGACCCAGGCGCTGTGCTCGTGCTGCGCGGCGCTCTGGACCGGGAATCGCTGCACCTCGCGGTGGTGACGCTGCCGACTGCGCACCAGCGGCTGGCCTGGCTGGCGGCCCGGCTCGCCGACGGCGGCATGCCGGGCTCCGGGATCGTCTACACGCTGACGGTCGCCGCGGCCTACGAGACGGCGGCGTTCCTCCGCGACCAGGGCATCGACGTCGCCGCCTACAGCGGCCGCGACGACCAGGCGCAGCGGCTGCAGGCCGAAGATGACCTGCTGGCCAACCGGGTCAAGGCGCTGGTGGCGACCAGCGCGCTCGGCATGGGTTTCGACAAGCCCGACCTGGGGTTCGTGGTGCACCTCGGCGCCCCGCAGTCCCCGGTCGCCTACTACCAGCAGATCGGCCGGGCCGGCCGGGGCGTCGCCAAAGCGGATGTGATCCTGCTGCCCGGACGCGAGGACCGGGACATCTGGGCGTACTTCGCCTCGCTGGCGTTCCCGCCCGAGCACCAGGTCCGTGCGGCGCTCACCGCACTCGCCCAGGCAGGCCGGCCGCTGTCCGTCGCCGCACTGGAGACCCGGATCGACCTTTCCCGGGGCCGGCTGGAGTCGATGCTCAAGGTGCTCGACGTCGACGGCGCGGTGCGCCGCACCGCGGGCGGCTGGGAGGCCACCGGCCAGGCCTGGGCCTACGATCAAGAGCGGTACCAGCGAGTCGCTCAGGAGCGGATCCGCGAGCAGCAGGCCATGCTGACCTACCAGGCGACGGACGCCTGCCGGATGGAGTACCTGCGCCGAGAGCTCGACGACCCGGACGCCGCCCGCTGCGGCCGCTGCGACAACTGCACTGGCCGGCGGCCGGACCAGGAAGTCCCGCGGCCTGCCGCCGACGCGGCGCGGCAGCGGCTGCTCCGCCCCGGTGTCGAGGTCGAGCCGCGGCGGATGTGGCCGCCGGGGATGAAGGACCTGGGGATCACTGATGCCGCGGGCAAGATCCCGCCGGATCGCGCGGCAGAGCCGGGCCGCGCGCTCGGCCGTCTCACCGACGTCGGCTGGGGGACGACGCTCCGGATGCTGCTCGCCGACGAGGCTCCCGACGGGCCGGTCACCGACCAGCTCACTGACGCCGTGGTCAAGGTTCTCGCCGCCTGGGACTGGAGCCAGCGCCCGGCCGGCGTCCTCACGCTGCCGTCGCGCACCAAGCCGGTCCTGATAACGAGCCTCGGCCAGCGGATCGCGCAGCTCGGCAGGCTGTCCTACCTGGGCTCGCTCGACTACGCCAGCCCCGACGGCCCCGGCCCGCGCCGCCACAACAGCGCCCAGCGGCTGTGCTCGCTATGGCGCGCGCTCACCGTCCCTGATGACCTGCGCGAGGCACTCGCCCAGCTCGCCGGTCCGCTCCTGCTCGTCGACGACCGCATCGAGACCGGCTGGACCATGACCGTCGCGGCGAGACACCTCAGGGAGGCCGGCGCCCCCGCCATCCTCCCCCTAGCCCTAGCTGTCACCACCGGCTGAGATCACGGCCCTGCCTGATCGGAGCGCAGCGTGGCCGGGCACCCGCACGTCCAGGTCAGGTATGCCGCGCTAGACCCAGCAGCGCGATGCAGACACCCGAGGCGCCCGCCCCGCCCCCGCCTTGCCGTGCTGATGCAGTGTGAGCATCCAGGCTCCTAATCGTTATAATAACACATATGACGATTCGCGAGGCACTACAGCTAGCCGAGGTCAGCAGGCCACCCGACGGCGTCATACGCTGCCTGATCTACGTCCGGATCAGCCTGGACGGCAAACATGACGCCCACGGCGTGGCCAACCAGATGGCCAGGCTGGAACGGGAAGCCATCGCACGGGGCTGGACGGTGGCGTACCGGCTGTCGGACAACGACATCGGCGTGACAAGGAAGGACCCGACCAAGCCGGGCAAGTACCGGCCCGGTTATGAGGAAGCGATGCGGCTGGTCGATGCGCGCATGGTGGACGCGGTGCTGTGCTTCAAGTGGGACCGGTTCATCCGCGAGCCGCTGGACCTGGAGTACCTGATCCCCCGCTTCGACAAGGCCGGGGTCCGGTTCGCCGAGGTGGAGGGGAGCATCGACCTGGGCACCGATTCTGGGCGGCTGCACGCCCGGATCATGATCGCGGTGGCCAAGGCCGAGCAGGAACGCAAGGCCGAGCGGCAGAAGCTGGCCTTCGAGCAGGCCGCGATCAACGGCAAGCGGTTCACGGGCTGCCCGCGCCCGTTCGGTTATCTGGACGATCACGTGACCGCCCACCCGGTCGAAGGACCCGCGGTCGCGGAGGCGTGCGCGGCGCTGCTGGGCGGCGGGACGATCAGCGGCATCAGGCGGGAGTGGACCACGCTGGGCCTGCAGCCGCCGCAGCAGGCCCAGCGCGGTACTACGACGTGGAACCGGACCAGCATCCGGATGATCCTGCTGAACCCGAGGATCGCGGGCCTGTCGGCCTACCATGGGGAGATCGTCGGGCAAGGGCAGTGGGAGCCGCTGGTGCCGGAAGAGACGTGGCGGGCGGTGCGGGGCATCCTGGAAGATCCCGCGCGGAAGCCGCCGCGGGGGGTCCGGACGCTGCTGGGGGGGCTGGCGTTGTGCCCGTGCGGGAACGTGGTCACCGGGATGCCGTCGCACACCGGGCATCACATCTACCGGTGCACCCCCGCCACCCGCAACCATGCCTATCCAGGCGGGCATGTGGCCCGGCAAGCGGAACCGGTGGAGACGTTCATCGAGAAACTTGTCGTGGCGAGGCTGTCGCGCGCCGATGCCGCCGATCTGGTGGCCGTCGAGGAGGTCGGCATCGACGTGGCGGGACTGCGGGAAGAAGCAGCGGCGATCCGCCGCAACCTGGAGGAGATGGCCGGGGACTGCGCGCTGGGGCGGATCAGCCGCGCGCAGATGCTCTCGGCTACCGGGAAGGGAAACGCGCGTCTGGCTGAGATCGGTGCTGAGCTGGATAACGCGGCGCGGGAGAACGTGCTCGCCCCGCTGGTGGCCGCGGAGAACGCCGCCACCTTGTGGGCCGGCCTGGATATCGGCCGCAAGCGCGCGGTCATCAAGACGCTGATGAGCATCACGTTGCATTCGCCGGGCCGGGGTCCGCGCCGGCCGTTCGACCCGGCCACGGTGAAGGTCGCCTGGAGACAGCCGGACGCTGCATGACACTAGCCAGGACGCATCGCTCCCCGTGCCGGGGATGAAGTCTCTTGGGCTATTCACCTGCGGCGTGGGCGGCGCAGCAGGAGCGCGAGCGTGTCCCGCTGTTCATCGGTCAGCGGCGGGGCAGCAGCGGCCAGGTCTTTGATGTAGGCATCCAGGCCGGTCTCACGGTCATCTTCGGGGTGCCCGCCGTGGTCTGGGCGTTCGTCTTGCTGGCTTCCCCCGGCCGGGGGCGGGCAGGATCTGGCTGGTCCCGGACGGGCAGATTGGATGCCCGGCCGATTCCTCATCCCCGGTCCCCGTATTTACGGCGGTGCTGGTCCCCTGGCATGATTTAAAGCTATGTATTTGCGGCCGGGCGGCAAATCAACGTGCGCCACCGCAGACCGCGTTAAACGGCACCAGGCATCACTGCGCAGCACTGGACCTCACCCGGCAGCACTGGATATCGCTGACTAGTACGGCAGAATTTTTTTACCTGAAAACGTAAACCGGGGATACGTCCCGTTCGGCGTGTTCAAGCATTCACGTAAACACGCCGTGCGGTGATCGCCGACGTGGCGCCATTGTGCCACGGTGGCCTCGCGGGGCACATACGTCCGGCCGCTGGCCTGCGGCTCAGCTTGGCTGACAATCCCAGCAGGGGCATGGAGAGCTAGGGTTAGCCGACTTCAGTTCGCCTTCCAGCAGGCGCCAGGGACCGCTACCTCGGCGGCGAGGAAGGGAAGCACGGTCACCCTCCAGCGCCTTTTGCATTGGATGAAAGCGGCCCGGAACCACCGTACTGGTGAACGCTCGTATTCGTCGTTGACGTGTTCGGCGGTCAGCCTGATTTCGGGTTACCGGCTGTGAAGAGAAGGGCCGGGTGATGGTGGGCGGAGTGCGGATAACTGGCTGGGCTGGAAGAGCGGTTCGCCGTCATTGCCGCCGAGCAGGAACGTGAAGCGGTTCAGGTCGTTGCGGAGCTGCGGCAGGCCGTAGGCGGGGTGGCCGACGTATGCGAGCAGGGAAGGGGCGAGGCGGGCGGGGTCGGCGGTGATCCAGCCGGTGAGGAATTGCAGGAGCTCGGCGAGCTCGGCGGCGTCTACGACGTCCAGGTTCATGCTGGGGATGGCTGTTCCTCTTCCTTCGCTGGTTTCCCTGTCCTGGCTGATGCCGTGTGCCGCTGTCAGCGGGTCCCTTCACGTCCAGGTCAGCGATGCGGGAATCCTTGCCGGGCGGATGTCCTGTGGCCGGGGATGTCTGGTGCCCGCGGCCCCGCGGTGCTCTTAGTCATCGTGGTCCTGCCGGGAGCGCCGGCCTGGCTGTTCGCCTGCGACGTACCGGCTCCAGGTGGCGCCGGCGTTGATGTGCTGGCGGGTCGTGGTGGTGTGGTGGAAGCCGAGGGCGCCGGCGACGACGGGTGCGGGAACCTGCAGGACGAGCTGGCGCAGCGCGGAGATGCGGGCGGTGCGCAGCGGCAGGCCGTGCTCGCGGAGCTGGGCGGCGATGCCGCGGTACTCGGCGGGCTGCCCGGCATGGCGGCCGGGGAACAGCCAGGTGCTGGCGTGGTTGGCGGGGACATGGTCGTAGCGGGTGGCGGCGAGCTGGTGCAGCAGCGCGTCGAACGGCGGCGGGACGGGGCTGGGCGGGTCGCCGGGCCGCAGCCAGGTCTGGCCGGCCTCGTCGCGGGTCAGGCCGGCGGCGGACAGCCGCAGGATGCGGCTGAGCGGCTGGGCGTAGAGCAGCATCAGGCAGGCGGCGGCGCGGGGCCGGACCGGGATGGCCGTGTCGGTCGCGAAGCGGCGCAGCAGGTCCAGGCGGCGCTGCTGGGTGATGACCTGCCCGGAGTAGGGCTGCTGACGGGGGATGTCGAGGTGGCGGGGGATGTGGCCGTGCCCGGCTGCCCAGACCAGGAACGCGCGGACGCCCTCGCGCTGGTGGGCGCCGTGGCTGGCGTAGTAGGCGTCGATGCAGTCCTGGGTGAGGGCGGATGGCCGGACGCCGAGGGCGGCGGTCCAGGTCAGGAAGGCCTGGGCCTGGATGAACCGGCTGCGGGCGTACTGGCCGGCGGTGGTGCGCAGCGGCCCGGCGGCGGTCCTGGCGCGCATCGCCGCTAGCTGGTGCCATAGCCCGAACTGGCGCAGCAGCCGCAGGTGCGGGTGCCCGGCCAGGGTCTGCAGGCGGCGGTCCAGCCACACGCCGAACTCGCGCAGCTGCTTGTCGACGGCGGGCAGGGCACCGCAGCTGACCAGCAGGTCCCGCAGGTAGGCCACCGCCCGCGGGCGGGGCCAGGCGTCCAGCGCCTCGTGGGTCAGGGCCAGCTGGCCGGCGGCCAGGGCCATCAGCAGGTCGCGGATGTGCGGCTGGTCCAGCCATTCCAGTGTGACGGCCGGGCTGGGCGCGGCGGCCAGGGCCTCGGCCAGCGGTTTCAGCGGCGCCGCGATGGCGCCGGTCCCGTCATCGAGCAGCCGGGCGGCCGTCCAGGTCACCGAGCACGGGCCGCAGAGCCGGCTGGGGCCCCGCCGCCGGCCGGTCATGCCGGTTTCGGTGCCGCACCGCAGGCAGCAGAACTCCCGGGTGATGCCGGCGCAGTCCCGGCAGATCCGCATCCCGTCGCGCAGGCCGGGCAGCAGCCGGCCGCCGGTGCCGCAGCCGGGGCAGGTCCCGGCCACCGCCAGCGCCGCGGTCAGGCACCGCCAGCACAGGTGCCCCTCGGGGAACGAAGCGGCCGGGTATCCGTGGTGCCCGCACCGGGCGCACGTCCGCTTCTTCGCAGGCCGGGTCATGACCCAGGACGCAGCCGGGCCCGGGCCGGGCGCAGCGCGCTCAGGTCGGCCGGGCCGTCCTGGCCGGCGGCGGCGCGGCGCCGGGCCGGGATGTTCTCGGCGCGGGTGGCGATCAGCTGCGCCGGGGTGACGCCGAAGATGTCGCACAGCGCCGCGAGCACCGGCAGCGACAGCCGCTCCGGGGTCTGGGTGACCAGCCGCCACACCTGCACCGACGACAAGGTGA
>JBOHCG010000296.1:0-9364 GCA_050698735.1 Streptosporangiaceae bacterium
CCGAGCCCGATGACGGAAAGGCCGCGCGCTCCTACCAGCGCCCTCGCCTTGCCTGCCTCGTCATCGTCGTCGTCATCCTCGTTGAGGCCCTCGTCCAGCATCAGGATGCCAAGGCCGCCGACGACCACCGGGATGACAATCGGGACGATATACCGGCCGACGAAGGTCAGGTCGACGGTGTTGGCCAGGTGACCTTGATAGGCCAGGCGAAGGGCGCTGGCCTCGGCCGGGCTGCCGTACTGGTAAGGATCGAAGACCAGGTGGGTGGGCTTGCTGACCAGGTGAGTCAGCGGCGCCCCCAGTGCTATCCCGACCAGCGGCATTCCGGCCTCGAACGCGATCAACAGCACGATGACGCGTAGCCGCTGCGCACGGGTCAGGCGCATTTCCCCGAGGACGGCAAATGACACGGCAAAGGTGTCCAGGCACAAAGGCAGGGTAAAGGCCAGTAGTTTGACCATGTTCCGACCCTTCACTACCTGGGGTGACCGCCGCGCTCGTGGTGGGTTGACCTCGCATCACGAGGAGGTAACACCCATTGAACGGCGGATCGGCCCGGCAGGTGCGGTGTTCTGGAAAAAAGGCCCGAGGAAGCACCCGGCCGCCCTTATACCACCTGGAAAAGACGAGCGCAGGCTTGTAATAAGTTGGTAAGAAGTAATGCACTCCGCTATCAACCTAGATATTCAAATTCCCCGCGTCATGCCGCCTGGCTGGTCTAACGTATGCCTCATGCCGCCCAGAGCGGAATGGCGGGCATGGAGGTGGGAGTGCATGACGGGCGTCGGTTCGTTTGGCGACGCCGCATGCCAAGAAGCGGTACGGAACGTGTTGCGGCCCAGCTTGCCGTGCCGGTGGCGCTGGGCCTGGTGATCGGCGGGGTGATCGCGTTCCAGGCGGGCTCGGGCAACTCAGGTGTTGACCCGGTGCCTTTGGGTATTCGGGTGAGCCCGACTCCCTCGGTTAGCGTTCCGGCGTCGATGACGACTCAGGCGAGCACCGCGGCGACCAACGTCAACTGCGACATCATCGTTCCGGCTGACCCGCTGAGCGCGCGGGGGCTGGCTACTCCCTATCAGCTCACGGGCACCGACGGGATGACGCCGGCGGAGTCGGGGTGCCAGATGAGCAACGCGGCGAAGCTGGGTGCCTTCGTCCAGGCCACGATCCTGGACCCGGCCACCGGGGCGCTGTCGGTCTATGACCCGCTCGTGGTAACCCGGGGCACGAGGCCGGCCGTGGTGCCCAGGGTGCCGGCGATCCCGGCGAACGCCGTCGTGACGATCGACTTCGGGTTCAACGGCACGGACCTGTTCCAGGTGGGGGCGACGCCGACCACGCTCGCGGATGCCAGCTGCGTCAACGGCCAGGCGGGGTCGGTCTTCGGGCAGGTGTCGTTCTGCAACGGGATCAGCTTCTTCGCCGCGGTGAAGAAGGCCGAGCGGGAGGGGCTGCTCAAGGTGCCATCCCCTGGTATCTCGGACAAGATCATCCCGTCGGGCGGCGAGGCCGGCACGGGCCAGGCGTGCCCGGTCACGCGCAACTTCGAGGTGGCCGGCCCGGACACGGGCGGCAACGTGACCACCGAGTACCTGCTCAACCCGCTCACCGGCCAGACGGCGCAGGACACCACGGCCAACGCGGGCAACATCGCGGGGGGGACGCTGCTGCTGTCCCGCAGCCGGAACACCCTGCTCGACCTGTTCCTCGACCCACTCCTCGGTTGCACCCCGTTCCAGGCACCTGACCTGGCCAACAACGACCAGCTGGCCGCTTCCCAGGCGCTGGACGAGATCCTGTCGGGTGCGTATCAGCCGAAGATCGCGGCGCTGGTGCCGGAGAACGACGAGGTGGTGCTGGGCCGCGGCGGCGAGTTCGACGCGGCCAAGACCGACATGTACCGCGAGGAACTGGGCCAGGCGCCGGTCGGCAGCCAGGACGACGAGACCAGCAGCCCCGCGATGTACTGCCAGAACATCGTGAACATCCAGACGCCGTTCCTGGCCGCGAACTCCAAGCTGCTCGCCACCGCCCAGTCGCCGGGGGTTGGGGTCGGCGACAACCTGCTCACGTTCATGGCCAGCCGGCTGAGCACGTCGTTCACCGGCCTTGCCTGCCAGCGCTTCGGCCTGACGAATCCGGTCACGCTCACCGGGAACGGCGCGGGCGTGGCGGTCGCGGCGACCTTCAACGCCGCCGTGCAGACGGCGAACCCGGCCGGGATGTGAGCATTGTGACGATCAGCCAGACGATCCGTGGTCAGGAAGCAGACGAGGGCGAACAGCGCGCGCCTGCGGAAGACGACGAGGGCGCGAGTGATGCCTCCAAGTCCGGCCAGGCCGTCCCGGAAGCCTGGCGGAACAAGCGCTTCAGGATCAGCGTGCTCGCGGCGGCGATGATCCTTGCGGCGGGGGTCGGTTTCGGCGGCGGCAGGGCTATCGGGCTCGGCGACACGGTGATTCTCGCGGGGATTCCCAGGCCGGCGACGGTGAACACGGCGTTCATCGAGGACGACGACGAGACCGGTCAGGACAACCAGGCGAACATCCTCTCCTCGACGGCCCTTGGCATGGTGCACATCCTGTCGGACGGGACCTCGGTCGGGATCGGCCTGGTGCTCACCGAGTCGGGGAAAGTGCTGACCACTTACCGGCCCTCCGCGGGCGCGGCGAACCTGGCCGCGGAGTATGTGGTCTCCCGCATCACCTTCAAGGCCAGGGTGATCGGCACGGACGCGGCGGCGGGCCTGGCGCTGCTCCAGCTGGAAGGCGGTCATGGGAAGCCGTTCTCGACCGTCGAGGCCGGGAACTCGGCCACGCTCGTCAAGAGCACCGAGGCCTCCAGGCAGTCCTCCTATCATGTGCCGGGCGAGGTCTACGACACCGCGGTCGGCACCACGGGCAGGCAGACCGCGCTGACCATGGACGTCGGCACCCTGGTCACCCTGGACACGACCGTCGACGTCGGCAGCACAAGCCGGGGCGGGCTGATGGCGTCCGTGCTGCAGTCTGCGGCGCCGTCGGTGCTCGGCGGCCCGCTTGTGAACCTGAACGGCCAGGTGATCGGCATCATCGTCGGGGGTTCGGGAAGCGGCCTGGACGTCGTCGGCTACGCGATCCCGATCAACACGGCGCTCTCGGTCGCCACGCAGATAGAGTGCGCCAACTCGCTGACGATACGCTTTCGGCTGCGTCCCATAGCCTGAGGCTTCGGTACCCCCAGCGGGCCGTTTGCGGCCTAGCCGGTGCTCGCGTCCTGCGCCCGGGCGGTGCCGCGCAACCAGCGCACGGATCCGATGCCCGCGATCCGGCCGTGGTTCCAGGTCACCTGCTGGTCAGACCTTCGCTATCCGGCGGCGGGCCGTCGGGCCCAGCCTCAGTGCATCATCGGCGCGCCGTGTCCAGGCACCCCGGCAAGCCACCACACGCGGCTGCGCCCGGCTTTCTGGTGAAAGCCGGGCGCAGGGGTTTTGCGGGTCAGCCGACGGCTAGCAGGACGCCGGCGGCGGCGATCAGGGCGACTCCGGCGATTCCGTTGGCAAGCGGCATGCGGCGCCGCACCGCCGGGAAGGCGTACGCGATGCCCAGGCCGATCGCGAGCCCGATGCCGGCCTGCACCGAGCTGGACAGCGCCTGCGCGCCGGCGGAGGCCCAGACCGACGCGTGCGCGGGAACGCCGTCGACCAGGCCGTAGGTGATGTTGTCGATGCTCAGCGCCCACGGCAGGACCCATATGCCCCAGTGTGACCTGGACTCCTGTTCGGCTATCGCCGCCCTCTTGGAGAAGATGGCGAGCGCGATCCAGTAGATGCCCAGGGCGACGAGGATCCCCGTCTGCAGGACGTTGCTGAGATTGTCCGAGACCGACCAGCGGAAGGCCGAGCCGAGGAGGAACCCTCCCCCGTCACCGACGCCGAACAGCACCACCAGCGTGCCGCACGCCACCAGCCTCCGGCTCATGATCGGCCCGATCGCGATGCACGCGATAAGGCTGTCTACACCTAGTAGAAGAAAACCCATTGTGATCTCCTGTTGCCGTCGATGTCGTACCTGCGGAACCCGGATCCGCTACATCCCGGACGGGTTCATCAGCCGGTGGTGCTTGCGGCCGAAGCGATCATGCGAACCCGGCAGCCCCGAGCCCGGCATGGCCACCACCGTTGCGGTGTTCTTTGCCGTCTGCTGCGCGGTGTTGAAGGTCGCCGCGACCGCGGCCCCCTGGGCGTTCAGGGTGACGGTGACGGGGTTGGTCAGGCCGAAGTTCTGGCAGGCGAGGTTGACGAACGACATGCTCAGCCGGTTGGCCAGGAACGTGAACAGGTTGTCGCCGACCCCCGCCACCGGCGCCTGGCCCGTGGCGAGCACCGTCTGGTTGGCGGCCAGGAACGGCGTCTGGATGTTGACCATGTTCTGGCAGTACATCGCGGGGCTGCTGGTCCGATTGTTCTGGTTGCTGACCGGCGCCTGGCCCACTTCCTCGCGGTACAGGTCGGTCTTGGCCACGTCGAACTGGTCGTTGCCGTCGAGCGTCATCTCGTCGTTCTCCGGCACCAGCGCCGCCACCCGGGGCTGGTTCTTGGACGCAAGCAGCTCGTCAAGGGCCTGGGAGCTGCTCGGCATGTCGTTGTTGGCCAGGTCGGGAGCCTGGAACGGAGTGCAGCCGAGCACCGGGTCCATGAACAGGTCGAGCAGGGTGTTGTCGCTGCCGTTCAGCAGCAGGGTGGAGTTGGTTATGTTGGCCGCGTTGGCCGTGGTGTCCTGCGCGGTCTGGCCGGTGGCCGGGTTGAGCAGGTACTCGGTGGTCACGTTGTCGCTCGGGTCCTGGTCCACCATGTCGAAGTTGCGGGTGACCGGGCAGTCATTGCCGGTGCCCAGCTGGCCGCCGGACGGCACGATCTTCGCCGAGGTGCCCTCGGACGGGACGCGCAATATGCCGAAGCGCTCCAGCATGAAGGCCGTGTTGAAGAAGTTGGTGCCGTTGCAGAACGACACCTGGCCGAAGATCGAACCCGCCTGGCCGTTGGTGCAGTTGCCCTGCTGCAGCGCGTTGGGCGTGGCGCCGACCTGGAACAGGTCGGTGCCGTTGAACCCGAAGTCGACGGTCACGACCGCGTTCCTCGGCAAGGTCGGCACGGTTGGCGTGACGGCCGGGGTGGTGCCCTGGGTGATGACCAGCGGATCGTAGACGAAGAGCTTGCCATTACGCGGGTTCAAGATGGTGGCCTGGACGAACGCGCCCAGGTTGGCCGCGTTGGTCATGGTGCAGCCAGAGACCGCCGGTGACTGGCCGTCCGTGCCCGTGAGCTGATATGGCGTGGCCAGGCCCTTCGCGCTGAGCGGGTTCGCCGGGACGATGATGTCGCAGTTCACATTCGCCGCGGCCACCGGCGCGGTAGCAGTCGCGCTTGCCGACGCGGCACCGGATGCGGATGCGGAGACGCACGGTGCCGTCGAGGCGGCGGGGCTGGCGCTTGGCCCGGCGCTCGCGCCCACGCTCGCGGACGGCGAGGCGCAGTCACCCAGCGCCGACTGGTCGATCGTCTTGACGGGGCCACCTGAGACCGCGAGGACGATCCCCAGGGTCAGGCCCAACGCCATCGGTATGGCGAGAGGTACCGCAATGCGCGCCGCGCGACTGTTCTTACGACGGCGCCATGCGGACCGATGCCCGCTGAGCATTCAATCCACCTCCATGGATGTCCGCTGTGACGCTCCCGGTGGATCACGCTAGACCCGCGACTAGATGCAGAGCGGGGAATTAAGAAGATTCACGTTTTGTCCGGTTTTATGTGCGGAGCAGTGCTGAAACCTATGGAATTTATTGCCAAGTTATTACGTCGCAGGTGAGAGCGGATCGACCGGCTCGATATACGACCGTGATTGGCGGCTGCGCACCCGGGCACGTCGTCGCAGGTGAGCGCTATGAACAAAAAGTAGTCACAGAAATACTGAATGTTAGCGATAGATGTTTCGCGGAGGTTACGTCCGCGGCCGCCCGGGAGGCTTGCCCGGCAGGTCGCGACGGTCGCGCGCGGACGGTGTGCAGGCCATGTGCGGGCGGCCTGCCCGCGGCCTGCCGGCCCTCGGCGGAGACGCCCTTGCGCGGCACGCCGTCCGGTTTCCGGCCCGGGCCGGTGGCACAGGATGTCGCCGCGTGTGCCACGTAACGGCGAGCACGGTCGGTGGTCTCGGTAATCCGCTCGTTTCGTAATGGCCCGGCGCGATGCCGGGGACCGAGTTTTCTCTACGGCCTTTACCCGGGCCGGGCCGCGCTTTTACCCCGCTCCCGCAGATTCGATATCCCTGCAAATCATTGACGGGTATTTCACGCACCGCGCGGCGCGGCGTGGCTCGGCTGACAGGCGCTCATCGTGTGCGTACAGTAATCGGCTGGTAGCGCTCTATGCACATGACGGCCGCCGCTTCTCCTGCGGCCGCCGAATCGATGCCGACTCTCGCCGCGGGCGGCTCTCCCCCGGCCAGACGCTAACTCGTTACCCGATGTTTACCCAGGTCACGCTGGGCAGCAGTATGCATCCGAGTCGCTACGCACAGCAACAAACATGCCTCTCGTCGATGGTTTCGGGCCGGATAAGATCGGTTAGCGACCGCAACCTTTTATGCCGCGTGCGCGTCTGTCAGTAGGGAAGGAGTTCGTTATCTAACCTTGCCTGCTTCGAGAGTCTCGGCCTGAAACAGTTGACCATTCTGCAAGCACGTCGAGGGGACGGTACCGTGTCAGGACCCGGATGGTTCCGCAGACAGCAATCAATGCTGGCGACCCGCGGGACCACGACGGCTAAACGGATCTGGCGGCTGACCGGGGCGGGGCCTAGAGACGCTGCGGCGCCCGTGGCGCCTGCAGACGGCGCGACGCCTGCAGACGGCGCGGCGGTGGTGGCGCCGCGGTCCAGGCGGCGCGGTGCGATGCTAACCGCGGGCAGTGCCTCGCTGGTGCTGGTCTCCGGCGTGTCGTTCGTCGTGTTCGCGTCCCCGGGCAGCCACGCGGCCCAGGTGGCGACCTCCGGCCGTGCGGCCCATGCGGACCTGCCCGTCGTCCCGCTCCAGGTGGTGTCGGTCACCCCGGCGGCGAGCGCGAAGGGGGTCAACGGCGCCAACCCGATCACGGTGCAGTTCTCCACGCCGCTTGCGTCCACCTCCCCGATGCCCACGCTCTCCCCCGATATCGCGGGGACCTGGCAGACCGAGGGCAGCGACGCGGTCTTCACCCCAACCCAGGGGTTCTTCCAGAACACCAAGGTGACGGTGAAGATCCCGGCGGGTCCGTCCGGCATGCTGTCGGCCGCGGGACTGGCCGCGGGCGGCGGCGGGTTCCTGAGCGCCCCGGTGACCCAGACCTTCACCACCGCCTCGTTCAGCACCCTGCGGCTGCAGGAACTGCTCGCCCAGCTTGGCTACCTGCCGATGGTCTGGCTGCCGGCGACGGCGAAGACGGTCAGCACGGCCGACGCGAACGCCGAGCTTGCGGCCGCGTACCGGGCGCCGGCCGGAACGTTCGCCTGGCAGGGTGACTACCCGTCGAACCTGAAGGACCAGTGGAAGGTCGGCAAGAGCAACATGCTCGACACCGGCGCGATCAGGGCCTTCGAGTACAACCAGGGGCTGACCATGGACGGGGTGGCAGGCCACACCGTCTGGTCCGACCTGCTCAAGGCGGTAGCCAAGGGCAAGGGCAAGGACAACCCCAACGGCTACACCTACGCGCTGGCCAACCAGAACCTGCCCGAGACGCTGACCATCTGGCACGACGGCAAGGTGGTGCTGAAGACCCTGGCCAACACCGGCATCCCCGACTCGTCAACCGTGGACGGCACCTTCCCGGTTTACCTGCGGTTCTACTTCACCTACATGAAGGGCAACAACCCGGACGGCACCCCGTACGACGACCCGGTCTATTACGTCTCGTACTTCAACGGCGGCGACGCGGTGCACTACTTCCCGCGCGGCGGCTACGGCTACAACCAGAGCCTGGGCTGCGTGGAGCTGCCCTGGGACGCCGCCAAGCAGGCCTACCCGTACCTCACCTACGGCAGCCTGGTCACCGTCGAGGGACCGGTCGGGGGCTAGCCAGACAGCAAGCCCAGACAGCAAGCCCAGACAGCAAGCAGGGCGGGCGACCCCGGGGGGCCGCCCGCCCTGTCGTATTTTCGCGACGTGTTACAGCGGGTGAACTTCTTCCGCCTGGGGGCCCTTCGGGCCGCGACCAGCGGTGTACTCGACCCGCTGGTTCTCCTGGAGGGTCCTGAAACCGTCGATCTTGATGGTGGAGTGGTGCACGAACACGTCGGCCGTCCCGTCGTCGGGGGCGATGAAACCGTAGCCCTTGTCCGAGTTGAACCACTTCACGGTGCCCTGAGGCATGTACTTCTCCTACTGAGAGTCTTCCGGGACCACGGTCGTGCGTCCCGGGTTGCTGCGACCAGTGCCCTAGCGGGCCAGGCGTTCGGGAAACCAGGACGCCCGCGGTCAGAACTTCGCAGGCGCTGTGACACGTACACGAACTTCGCGCAACCAGGGTTAATTTAACCACTCTCGGCAACGGCCGTGTTCCCAACCGTGAGAAATATCATTATCTGAGAGTAGCCAGGACCGGTGGGGCGTCAGGCAGGTGCGCGGCCGCGAGGAAACGCGCGGGCGGCGCGCCCGCGGTCACCGCGGCCAGGCGGGCCGCGAAGCGGGAATCCGGGACCTCGGCCGCGATGAGCTCGGCCTCGGCGGCGGTGTCGACGTCCGTGAGCACGGGCATCATCTGGACCCGGAGCCCGGCCCCGGTGAGCCGGGCCAGCTGCCGCGAGCCGGTATCGGCACGGGACATCGGCACGCCGAGCACCAGGGCTGGATCGATCTCGCGCAGGCCGAGCAGCCAGAAGCCGCCGTCCCGGGCCGGGCCGAACGTGGCGTCCGCCGCGCCGGACACCAGCGGCTCGGCGGCCTGCGCCAGCAGTTCCGGTGTCACCTGCGGCGTGTCCATCCCGATCAGCACCACGGGCGCGGGCCAGGTTGCGTGCGCGTCCGATAGCGCGGCGGCGATGCGCTCGTCGAGGCCCGCGCCGCGCTGGCCGATGACGTCGAAGCCAGGCGGCAGCCAGCGGCCCGGCTCGCCCGCCAGGGCGAGCACCCGGCGCGCGATCGGAGCGGACGCGACCGTGGCCAGGGTGTCGGCCAGCGCCGCCTCGGCCAGCGAGGCCGCCTGCCGCGGCGTGAACGGCGGGGTGAGGCGGGTCTTGACCCGGCCAGGCACCGGTTCCTTGGCGATGACGACGACCTGCGCCGCCAGCTCGCACCCGGTCATGGCCCCGGTCATGGCCCCGGTCATGGCCCCGGTCATGGCCCCGGTCATGGCC
>JBOHCG010000297.1:0-9348 GCA_050698735.1 Streptosporangiaceae bacterium
GCCGACGACCCAGTCGCGGCGCTGAGCCGCCGTCACCGGCGGCGGGACGCGCCGATGACCTTGCCCGCGGTGGCCGTCCGGGCCAGGCACCTGCGGCCGTCCCTCAAGGACCGCCCGGCCGGCCAGATCCGGGCGCGGGACGCGGGGATGATGCTCGGCGACCTGCTGCGCCCCGGCCAGCAGCCCGGGCCGGCGTTTTATTCGGACTGGCGGGACACCGAGACGGACTTCATGGGCCCCGGCGGCGGCAAGACCACGGCCCGGGCGATCCCGCTGACCCTGGACGCGCCCGGCGCGGTCGCGGCCACCAGCAACAAGTCCGACCTGTGGGCTGCCACCGCGGCGATCCGGGCCGGGATGGGCCCGGTGTGGCTGTTCGATCCGTGCAACATCTGCCATCAGAAACAGGCGTTCTGGTGGGATGCGCTGGCCGCGCTGACCTCGGTCGAGCCGGCGCACCGGATGGCCAGCCATTTCGTGCTGACGGTGGAGGACCCCGGCCGCCGCGAGTTGTGGGGCCCGGCGGCGCAGACGCTGCTCACCGCGTTGTTCCTGGCCGCGGCCGGCAGCGGCCGCACGCTGGAAGACGTGGCCATGTGGCTGGACCAGCCGGCCATGCCCGCGCCAGCGTCCCTGCTGGCCGCGGCCGGGTACAAGACGCTGGCCTCGTCGTTGCTGGGCACGCAGAACGGGGCGCCGGAGACCCGCGACGGCATCTACGAGACGGCCAGGACCGCGGCGAAGGCGCTGAGGGACGACGCGGTGATGAAGTGGGTGACGCCGCAGCCGGGGCTGCCGCCGTTCGACCCGGCCAGCCTGGCCCGCGGCACCGGCACCTTGTACTTGCTGAGCGAGAACCGGTCCTACGCCGGCCCGCTGATCGCCGCCGTCACCGACCTGGTCATCCGGACCGGGATCCGGCAGGCCGAACGGGCCGGCGGCCGCCTGGACCCGCCGCTGGAAATCATCCTGGACGAGGCGGCGAACATCTGCAGGATCGCGGATCTGCCCGACCTGTACTCCCATCTCGGGTCCCGCGGCATCGTGCCGGTGACCATCTTGCAAAGTTACGAGCAGGGAATCGGCACGTGGGGTGAGTCCGGGATGGCCGCGCTGTGGGGCGCGTCCACCAAGAAGATGATCGGCTCCGGGGTCAGCTCGCCCCGCCTGGCCCGGGAAGTGTCCAGCCTGGTCGGCCAGCATGACGTGCCGGTCCGGTCGGTCACCCTCGGCGAGAGCCGCGGCGCCTCTGAGCAGATCTCGCTGCGCCGCCAGGACATCATGGAGACCGCCGACATCGCCGCCATCCCGCCCGGCACCGCCCTGCTGCTGGCCGCCGGCGCCCGGCCGGCGCTGCTGGCCCTGCGGACCTGGTTCACCGGCCCGCGGCAGGCCGAGATCAGCGCGCACATCGCCCGGGCCGAGGAGATGATCCGGGACGGCGCGCGGGCCGGGACCGGGACCGAGGACGGCGAGGCACCGTGACCAGCCCGGCCGCCCCGGGCGGCGCCGCCCCGCAGGAGGCCGCCGAGCCGGTGTTCGACTGCGTGGAGGACTGGGTTGACGCCTACTTCCGGCAGATGATCCGCCGGCCGCTGGGCGGGGAGTTCCGGTGGTGCACGCACTGGTGGGCGCACCTGGAGGCGGTCTCCAGGCTTACTGCCTTGTGGCGGACATGGGAGGTGTTCCGGCTCGAGCCCAGCAGCGGGATCTCCGACTGGTACCGCGACCACCTGGACCACCACCTGCCGATCCTGCTCGGCGCACGGGGCCCGTTCTTCCAGTGCTCCCCCGACAGCGGCCACCTGGACCAGCCGCCGTTCCCCGCCGCCGACGTCGACTACGACGTGCTGGACGACGCCCCCGCGGGTGCTCCCGGCCCGGCCGGCGGTCACGGGGACGGCGGGTCATGACCGCCCGCCGCCCCGGCCGGGGGCAAGATGACATACAACAGCCGACCCTGTTCGAGGATGCCGATGTCCTACCCGCCGAACCCGACAGCCTACGCGGAACGGGCGGAGAACCACTGGCGGAGGTTCCTGCCAGCGCAGTACGAGGCCATCCCGCCGGACAGCCGGCCGGGGTTCTTCGACCGGCTGGGCCAGCAGATCCAGGACCGGGTGACAGCCCGGGCCCAGCAGATGATCGACCAGGCCGAGACGGCGGCCAGGCCGGGCCGCCAGGGCCAGCCGCCGTCGTACCTGGCGCAGCTGGCGCTGATGACGACGCTGCGGCACGACGCGGAAGTGCAAGTCCTGGCCGAGATGCTGCCCGCGCGGGAGGACCCGTCGGACCCGGAGGAGCCGGAGGACCCGTCGGACCCGGAGGACCTGGCGGACCTGGGGACGGCAGCGGGCTAACCCGGTTCCGGCCCGCCGGGCAAGACGATCTGGCCCCGCCCGGCGCCGTCGCCCGGATCCGCGCCAACCTGGACGCGCTGGCGGCGCTGCGCCGCATCCAGGCAGGCGGCCGGGCGGCCACGCCCGCCGAGCAGCAGGTCCTGGCCCGCTGGTCCGGGTTCGGCGCCGTCCCGGCCATCTTCGACGAGGACCGCGCCGAGCACGCCGCCGCCCGCGCCGAGCTCCAGGCCCTGACCAGCGCGGAGGAGTACGCGGCGGTCCGGAACGCCACGCTGAACGCCCACTACACCGACGCCGGGTACGCGCAGGCCATCTGGGATGCCCTCGGCCAGCTTGGGTTCGCCGGCGGCCGGGTCCTGGAGCCGGGCTGCGGGGCAGGGACGTTCATCGGCCTGGCCCCGTCCGGCGCGGCCATGACCGGCGTGGAGCTGGACCCGGTCACCGCCGCGATCGCCGCCGCGCTGTACCCGGACGCCGACATCATGACCGGGTCGTTCGCCGACACCCGGCTGCCCGCCGGCAGCTTCGACGCGGCGATCGGCAACGTCCCGTTCTCCGAGGTCAAGCTGCACGACCCGGTGCACAACCCGGGACGGCGCCTGTCGACGCACGACCATTTCATCGTCAAGACGCTGGCCGCCGTCCGGCCCGGCGGGCTGGTCGCCGTGCTGACCTCGCGGTACACCATGGACGCCCGGAACCCGCAGGCCCGCCGGCAGATCGCCGAGGCCGCCGACCTGGTCGCCGCGATCCGGCTGCCGTCCGGCGCGCACCGCCGCGCCGCCGGCACCGACGTGGTCACCGACCTGCTGATCCTGCGCCGCCGCGAACCGTTCCTGGCCCCGGCCTCCAGCCCGGCCTGGGAGCAGTCCCTCCCGGCCGGGCTGCCCGGCGGCGAGGTCCACGTCAACGAGTACTGGGCCGCGAACCCTGGCATGGTGCTGGGCCTTATGCGCGCCGGCACCGGCATGTACGGCACCAGCGAACTCGAGGTGACCGGCACCGGGCAGACCGCCGCGGACCTGCGCGCCGCGCTGGAGGAGGCCGTGACCAGCGGCCGCAACCGCGCCCTGGTCATGACCGGCCCGGCCGCCGACGTCCCGGCAGCCCAGCCCGCCGCCGCGGGGCCCGAACTGCTGCCGCAGCTGATGCCCGGGATGCTGCTGGCCCACCGCGACGGCACCTTCGCCCGGGTCACCGCCGTCGAGGACGACGGCCGGTTCTACGCCGGCCCCTACCGGCCGCCCAAGACCCAGGCCCCCGAGCTGCGCCGGCTGATCAGGCTCCGCGACACGGCCCTGGCGCTGCTGCGCGCCGAGCAGGGCACCCTGGACGACACCACCGAGATCGACAGGCTGCGGGCCCGACTCAACCGGGACTACGACGCCTACGCCCGGCTGTACGGCCCGGCCAAGCGGTTCAAGTGGGGCAAGCCCCGGCCCAAGCCCAAGCGGCGGCAGGACGACGCGGACGACGACGCGGCGCAAGACGACCAAGACGAAGTGGAAACCGCGCCGCGGCTGCGGCCCGGCCAGGGCGGCTTCCGCACCGACCCGTTCTACCCGGTCGTGTACGCGCTGGAAGGCCGCTACGACCCGGCGACGGGGACCGCCGCCAAGGCCGACATCTTCTCCCAGCGGGTCATCGTCCCGGACCCGCCGCTGCTCGGCGCCGACACCGCCGAGGAGGCGCTGGCGATCTGCATCAGCGCCCACGGCCAGGTCCGCCTGGACGAGATCGCCCGCCTGCTCGGCGTCCCCGGCGAGCAGCAGGCCCGCGACGAGCTCGGCACCCTGGTCTTCGACGACCCCGCCGGCGGCGACCCGGTGTGGGCGCCGCTGTACCTGTCCGGCAACGTGCGGGACAAGCTCGCCGCCGCGCAGGCCGCCGCGGAAACCGACCCGCGGTTCGCGCCGAACGTGACCGCGCTGCGGGAGATCATCCCCCGCGACCGCGGCCCCGCCGAGATCGAGGCCCAGCTGGGCGTCGGCTGGATCGACGCCCGCTACGTGCAGCAGTTCACCCGCGAGCTGCTCGGCGAAGACCCTGACGGGACGGCCAGCACGACGATCATCTACAACCCCAAGGCGGCGATCTGGCAGGTCGACGGCGGCGCCCGCCGTACCGTCGCGGCGACCTCCACCTGGGGCACCGACCGGCTCAGCGCCCAGGAACTGATCGAGCGGCTGCTCACCGGGACCGCCGAGAACATCCGGCTCACCTACAAGGTCAAAGACCACAGCGTCTACGACGCGGCGGCGACCGAGGCGGCCAAGCAGAAGGCCCGCGACATCGCCGACCGGTTCGCCGCGTGGGTGTGGGAGGATCCCGGCCGGGCCGGGGACCTGTGCCAGGCCTACAACGCGGCGTGGAACGCCCAGGTCCCGGTCAACTTCGACAAGGTCCAGCTGATCCTGCCCGGGCTTTCCAAGACCCTGGCCCTGCATCCTCACCAGCCGGCGGCGATCGCCCGGGTCATCTACCAGGGATCCGCCGGCCTGGTCCACGACACCGGCGCCGGGAAGACCCTCGAAGCGATCATCGGCGTGCACGAACGGCGCCGGCTCGGCCTGTCCCACAAGCCGTGCTTCGTGGTCCAGCGGCACAAGCTGTCCGACTTCCGCGACGAGTACCTGCGCGCCTACCCCGGCGCCCACCTGCTGGTCGCCGACACCCCCGACCTGGAAGGCGACAAGCGCCGCGAGTTCGTCGCCCGCTGCGCCACCGGCAACTTCGACGCGATCATCATGTCCCGCGAGGCCTTCACCCGCATCCCGGTCAGCGCCCGCCTGCAGGCCCGGTTCATCCGCGCCGAGCTCGAAGCGCTCCGCGAAGTCCTCGACGACGCCAAGAGAGAAGGGAAGACCCGCGGCGGCCGCCGGGACCTGACCACCAAGAAGATCGAGAAGCTGCTCGACGCCGCCGAGGAACGCCTGAAGTACCACGTCGATCGGATCGGCCACGACCAGGGCCTGACCTATGAGGACACCGGCATCGACTACCTGGTCATCGACGAGGCGCAAGGCTACCGCCGCGGCCCGCTGACCTCCGCGCTGCCCGGCGAGTCGGCCCGTGGCAGCGACCGGGCCCGGGACCTGCTGATCAAGGTCACCCATCACCTGGATGTCCACGGCGAGTCCCGGATCTGCCTGGCCAGCGCCCGGCCGTGGGTGAACCGGATCTCCGAGCTGTTCGTCTGGCTGCGCTACCTCGGCCACGACCTCGGCCCCTACGACCTGTGGTGCCGGACGTTCGCCCGGTTCAAGCCGGGCTACGAGATGACCCCGACCGGGCACTTCAAGGTCCGCGTCCGGCTCCGCGAGATCATCAACGCACCGGACCTGTACCTGTACCTGCGGGACCGGTCCGACTTCAAGCTCCACGGCCACGGCCTGACCCTGAAACTGCCCCGGCTGCGCGGCGGCCGGCCGCAGATCACCGCGGTGACCGCCACCGCGGCCCACCGCCGCCACTCCGTGCACCTGCAGAATCGGATCCAGAACCTGCCCAAGGGCCCGCCGGAAAAAGGGCAGGACTGCTACCTGTCGGTCCAGAACGACGCGATCAAGGCCGCGCTGGACCTGCGGCTGGTCGGCCGGCAGACCGAAGAGCCGCAGAAAGCCGACGTGGTCGCCGGGCTGCTGCATGACCTGTGGCTGGCGCACCGCGACGACGTGTACCCGCGGCCCGACGGCACCCCGGATCCGGTCACGGGCAGCCTGATCCTGGTCTTCGCCAGCCTCGGCGTCCCCGGCGAGCCCGGCAAGTGGAACTTCTACCACGAGGTCCGCGGGCAGATGACCGCCCTCGGCGTGCCCGCCGCGAAGATCCGCTTCATCCACGAGGCCCGCGACATGGCCGAACGGGAAGAACTGTTCCGGGCCTGCCGGGCCGGCGAGGTCGCGTTCTTGTTCGGCTCCACCGGCAAGCTCGGCGAGGGAACCAACGTCCAGGACCGGGCGGCCGGCCTGGTGCAGGTCACCGCCCCGTGGAACTGGGACGAACCGGACCAGGAGATGGGCCGGGTCATCCGGCAGGGCAACCTGAACGACGAGGTGTTCTGCATCCGGGTCGTCACCTCCCCGTCGTGCGACGCGCTGAAATGGCAGCGCGCCAAGGACAAGAAAGACGCCTTCTACCAGCTGCTCACCGGCGAGATCGACGGCCGCACCATCCGGGTGCCCGACGACGACCTGACCCCGTCCGAGATGGTCGCCGCGTCCTCCGGCGACCCCCGCCACCTCGAACGCGCCCAGCTGGAGGCGAACATCGCCCGGCTGGACATGCTGCGCCGCGACTGGGCCCGCAACCAGTCCATGCTCACCTACCGCGCCCGCGATGCCCGCGAGTTCTGCGCCGAAGGGCAGAAGGAGATCAGCCGGGTCGGCGCGGCGATCGCCCGCCGCGTCGACACCCGCGGCGACGCGTTCGCGATGACCATCGATGGCCACCGGCACACCCGCCGCGCGGACGCCGCGGCCGCGCTCACCGCGGCGATCACTCCCCGGTTCGACCGGACCTACGCCGCCGCGGAGGGCCGACGGAGCGGAACCTGGGAGATCGGCACGCTGGGCGGGTTCACCGTGACCTTGCGGATCAACCTGGACTGGTATCTCGGGGCACCCATCCGGCTGTGGCTCGACGGCATCCCCGACACGGGCGACCCGATCGGCGCTGGCGTCGATGACCTGTCCGGCAAGCCCCTGGCCGGCCTGATCACCCGGCTGGAAAACCGGATCGCCGGCCTGGAGAAAATCCGCGCCGACCTGACCGGCCAGATCGACTACCGACGCGCCGAAGCCGAAGCCGCCGAAGCCGAGACCGGCGGCCAGTTCCCCCGCGACCAGGAACTCACCGACCTGCGCGGCCGCCTGGACGCCCTGGAGAAGGACCTGTTCGCCGAAGCCCGCGCCGCCGGGCAGCACGCCGCCGACCAGCCCGAGGCCGCCGAGGCCGCCGGCCCCGCAGCGACCGGGCCGGACCCGCCAGGCCAGGACAGCCAGAACGCCGGGACAGCGGCCTGCCCGACCGGCACCCCGGCACCGGCGAGCCCGCCCGGGGCCACCTCCGGATCCCCGGCGCCGGATGACGGAATCCCCCCTGGCCGGCTCGATGAGCTGGCCGCCGCGCACGGCCTCGCCGTGACCGTCCGCGCCGACGGCCGCCGCACCATCACCCACCCCCGTGACCCCGGCCGGCCCGCCGCCGCCGAACAGGACGAACCCGGCGGCCGGCTGCTGAACCACGACGGCCGGCTCCTCACGCCCGAGGCGGCCGCCGCGTACCTGGCCGAGTACGCCGCCGACCCCGGCGCGGAACCCGACACCTTGTACGCGCGGACGACGACCCGGCTCCACGGCCCCGGCCAGGCCGCCGCCGCGGCCGCCGGCGAACGGGCCTGGCGCCGCGGATCATCCCACACCGCCACCTCCGACGCGGCCCTGCGGGCCAGGGAAACCGGCACCACCCACTTCGTGTACACCGACGCCGGCGCCTGCATCAGCGCCGCGCAGCCACCCCCGGACGCCGCCTACTACTCGGTCACCGCGGACGACCAGTGGACCCGCCACCTGCACGGCACCGCCACCGCCACCGGCCGGCCCACCGCCGGGCAGCTCAGCCTCATCAACGGCGAACCCGCCCGGACCCCAGCCGGCGACCCAGCGAGCCAGGCCGCCGCCGGCCCCGCCGAGGACGCCCCAGCTGGCCGGCACGACCCCGGCGTGCCGGACGGCAGCGACCAGGACCACGCCTGGACCACCGCCCACCGGTTCGCCGGCGACATCGCCGCGATGCTGCAGGCCGCCCTGGCCGACCAGATGCTGGCCCAGACCGCCGCCGCCAATTCCGGCGAGAACTTCGCGCAGGTCTTCACCGACTGGGCCGACCGCCACGTCACCGCCAGCCTCCGCGACGGGCACCCGCAGCTGCCGCCGTTCACCCTGGCCTACTTCGACGACCTGTCCTTCGCCGCCGACCTGCGGGCCACCCTGGCCCGCCAGGTGTACCTGGCCCACGGCGGCACCGCCCCGGCCGGCGGAACCCATGACCGTGCCAGCGCCGCAGCGGCACGGGCCTGGAGACAGGCCATCCAAGCCGGCCAGGCCCGGCAGTGCGGATGCGGCACCGTCTCGGGCTGCCGCCACTGCCAGCTACCCGCCAGGCAGGACACCCTGACCCGGGCCGCCGCCATCGACATACACCTGGCCCGCGCCGGAGTCCCGCACACCAGCCGCACGATCACCTGGGACGCCCGGGCCGGCACCTACGCGCTGAGCCTCACCCACGCCGACGGAACCCCGCTGCGCCTCCCGGTCCCGGACCCGGCCGGCGCCCGCCCGGGCGCCGCACCGGCCGACGTCGCCAGCTCCCTGCTCAGCCTCCTTCCTCCCCCGCCCGCCGCCGATACCCGGCCAGCCGGCAGCCCGGACCAGCCCGGTGACCGGCTCGCCGCCTTCAGCGACCTGGCGGCCCGGCACGGGCTGCACGCCATGCCGGGCGAGTTCGGCGGCGAGATCCTCATCAGCGACGGGCAGCAACCCGGCCGGTTCGCCCTGTGCCAGGAACGTCCGGGAGCACCGGTCCTGAACTCCCGCGGCCGCCTCATCCCGCTGTCCCGCGCCGACGCCTACCTCGCCGCGTACGCCGCCAGCCCCGGCACCGACCCTGACCAGCTGTACGCCCTGGCCGCCGGCCCGTCGCACCCGGCCCGGGACGAACACGTCTTCCCGGCCGCGCAGGCCCTGGCCGCCCAGGAACACGCCGCCGGCCGGGCCCGGGAAGCCGGAACCCCCTGCTACATCTACGGCGACGGCATGGCGCTGGTCGCCACCATGACCGAGCCAGCCGGCCGGGCGCACTACACCGTCACCCCCGCAGGCCAGTGGACCGCCGAGGGCCAGGCCGCCCCGCTGGCCGGCCACCCGCCCGGCCGGGCCGCCTTCAGCTCCCTCCTGCCCGGCCCGCCAGCCCCCCCGCCGGCCCAGCC
>JBOHCG010000298.1:0-9338 GCA_050698735.1 Streptosporangiaceae bacterium
GGGCGCGAACCCGATACCGACCCGGCCCAACCACCCCACCCGCCGGCCCGCAGCGCTCGCTCAACCATCCCCACCCGCCGGTTCCGAGCGGATTGTCGTCGCGCGCTTCTATGCTGCCAGGTGTGAGCACGCTCGGCGAGCCGCTGACGAAGGCCTTCGGCGCCAAGACGGCCAAAGCGCTGGAGAGCGTCTTCGGCATGCGCACGGTCGGTGACCTGCTGCGCCACTACCCGCGCCGCTACTACACCCGCGGCGAGCTCACCGACCTGTCCTCGCTGCGCGAGGGCGACCACGTCACCGTGCTGGCCAGGGTCGCCAGCATCGCCCTGCATCCGGCGTACGGCCAGGCCGGCCATGCCCGCCGCAGCCGCGGCGAGGTGATCGTCACCGACGATCGCGCGAAGCTTTTGCTGACGTTCTTTTTCCGGTCCCCAGGTGCCCAGTTCGGCTTCCGCAAGCTCGCGGTCGGCATGGTCGGCATGTTCGCGGGCACGGTCTCCAGCTTCCGCGGTCGGCTCCAGCTGATCCACCCGGAGTTCGAGCTGCTGCCCGGCGCGCCGCCGAACGCGGACCTTACCCCCGAGCTCGCCGCCGAGTTCGCCGCCGAGATGATCGCGGTCTACCCGGCCAGCGCCAAGTTCAGCTCGTGGGCCGTGTCCCGGTCGGTCCGCACCGTGCTCGACACGCTGGAGGCGGGCGAGGACCCGCTGCCCGAGCAGGTGCGGGGGCGGTACAAGCTGATGGGGCAGGCCGAGGCGATCCGCGCCATCCACCGGCCGCTGGATTCGTCCGACCGGGACAGGGCCAGGCGGCGGCTGAAGTGGGACGAGGCGTTCGCCATGCAGGCGGCGCTCGCGCAGCGCCGGCTCGCGGCCGCCGCCCTGCCCGCGATGCCCCGGCCGCCGGAAAGCGATGGCATCGCCGCCGAGTTCGACGCCGCGCTGCCGTTCACGCTGACCGCCGGCCAGGTGGCGGTGGGCGAGACCATCGCGGCCGACCTGGCCTGCGCCTACCCGATGCACCGGCTGCTGCAGGGCGAGGTCGGCTCGGGCAAGACGGTGATCGCGATCAGGGCGATGCTCCAGGTGGTGGACGCGGGCGGGCAGGCCGCCCTGCTCGCGCCGACCGAGGTGCTCGCGCAGCAGCACTACCGCTCGGTGACCGCCATGCTCGGCCCGCTGGGCCGGCCCGGCCAGCTCGACGGCGCCGAGCACGCTACGGGCGTCGCCCTGCTCACCGGGTCGATGGGCGCCGCCGCCAGGCGCTCCGCGCTTTCTGACGCCTTCACCGGCGACGCCGGGATCGTGATCGGCACGCACGCCCTGCTCACCGAGCAGGTCCAGTTCGCCGACCTGGGCCTGGTGGTCATCGACGAACAGCACAGGTTCGGCGTGGAGCAGCGGGACGCGCTGCGCGCCAAGGCCGCGGATAACCGGCCGCACGTGCTTGTGATGACCGCGACCCCGATCCCGAGGACGGTCGCCATGACCGTCTACGGCGACCTGGAGACCTCGACGCTGTCCGAGCTGCCGATGGGACGTTCGGCCATCGCGACGCACGTGGTGCCCGCGGCGGACCGGCCGAGGTACCTGGAGCGCGCCTGGGAACGGGTCAGGGAGGAGGTCGGCAGGGGCCGCCAGGCGTACGTGGTGTGCCCGCGGATCGGCGACGGCTCCGGGTCCGATCAGGATTCCGTCGACGATTCCGACGATTCCGACCTCGGCGACGACACCGGCCTCGGCGACGACACCGGCCTCGGCGACGACACCGGCCTCGGCGACCTCGACCTCACCGGGGGCATCCCGCGCGGCGTAGTGCTCGGCCGGCGGCAGGCGCTGTCCGTGCTCGACGTGGCCGCGACGCTGGACGCGGGCCCGCTGGCCGGGCTCAAGATGGCCATCCTGCACGGCCGCCTGCACCCGGAGGAGAAGGACCGGGTGATGCGCGAGTTCTCCGCGGGCGCCATCGACGTCCTGGTCGCGACCAGCGTGATCGAGGTCGGCGTGGACGTGCCGAACGCGACCGTCATGGTCGTGATGGACGCGGAGCGCTTCGGCGTCTCCCAGCTGCATCAGCTCCGCGGCCGGGTCGGCCGCGGGAAGATCCCCGGCCTCTGCCTGCTGGTGACCGAGGCGCCGCCGGGCACCCCGTCGCGGGAGCGCCTCGACGCGGTGGCCGCCACCCTGGACGGCTTCACGCTGTCCAGGCTCGACCTCGAGCAGCGCCGCGAGGGCGACGTCCTCGGCGCCACCCAGGCCGGCCGCCAGTCCAGCCTGAAGCTGCTCCGCCTGCTCACCGACGAGGACCTGATCGGCCAGGCCAGGCAGGAGGCCACCGCCGTGGTCACCGCCGACCCCGACCTGACCGCCCACCCCGCGCTGCGCGCCGCCATCGACGACCTCCTAGGCACCCAAGCCGACTACCTAGACAAGACCTGAGGCCGGGTAGCAGGAAGCCGCCGTCAGCCGGACCAGCCGGGGCGGACTAGGCCGGCCTCGTAGGCGAAGACGACTAGCTGTGCCCGGTCGTGCGCGCCGAGCTTCATCATGGCGCGGGCGGCGTGGGTCTTCACCGTGGACTGGCTGACGTAGATCCGGCGCGCGATCTCCTCGTTGGACAGGCCGATCGCGATCAGCGCGAGCACCTCGCGCTCCCGCTCGGTGAGCTCATCCAGGCCGCGCACCTGCCGGGCCTCCCTGGTGCGACGGGCTCACAAAGCACTACGGCTGCGTCCGGGCCGTCGACGACCTCAGCTTCAGCGTCGAGGCCGGGTCGGTGACCGGGTTCCTCGGGCCGAACGGGGCGGGCAAGACCACCAACCTGCGAATGCTGCTCGGCCTGGTGGCTCCCGACGCCGGGAGCGCGACCATCAACGGCCGCGCCTACCGCGACCTGCCCGACCCGCTGCATCAGGTCGGCGCGGCGGGAGAGGCCGCCAGCTTCCACCCGGGCCGAACCGCCCGCAACCACCTGCGCATCCAGGCCCTGGCCGCGGTCGCTGACCCGTCGAGGATCGACGAGGTGCTGGACCTGGTCCAGCTGACCCGCGCCGCGGGCCGGCGGATCGGCGGCTTCTCGCTCGGCATGCGGCGGCGCGGTGTTCGGCCTGGCCGTTTACCTGGTGGCGGCCGCGGTTGGCCTTGGCTTCGTGGCCAGCCGCGGCTATCCGGTCTCGATCGGTGCGGTGACGTTCGTCAGGTTCGGGCTGGGCCACCTGGTCGGCGGCGCGCTGCTGGCCGGCCTCGGCGCGGTGCTCGGCTCGCTGATCCGCTCCCAGCTCGCCGTTGCCGTTCGCGGCAGCCACCGCGCTGCTGATCGGCATCACCGCGGTCCTCGCGGCGATCGCGGCCCGCACCACGGTGCGCAGGGATATCGCCTGAGTCCCGGGCGGGGGGCGAGGTGTCGCAGCCAGGCCTGCTGCGTGCACACTAATGAGGTGGCACGCGTCATCGCAGGCGAGGCGGGCGGGCGCCGGCTGACCGTCCCCGGCGGGCGGAGCACCCGGCCGACCAGCGACCGCGCCAGGGAGGGCCTGTTCGCCACCGTCACGTCGATCGTAGGACCGCTGGCCGGAACCCGGGTGCTCGACCTGTACGCGGGCTCCGGCGCGGTCGGCCTTGAGGCCCTGTCGCGCGGCGCCGAACACGTCCTGCTGGTCGAATCCGGTGCCCGCGCGGCCCAGGTCATCAGGCAGAACATCACCGCGCTCGGCCTGCCGGGCGCCACGGTGACCGCCGACCGGGTAGAACGGGTGCTCGCCCGCGGTCCGGCCGACCCGCCCGGCCCGGCCGACCCGCCCGGCCCGGAGCCCGGTCTGCCCGGTCCGCCAGGCCGTTACGACATCGTGTTCGCGGACCCCCCGTACGCGGCGCCGGACGACGAGGTGACCCGCATGCTCTCCCTCCTGGCCGGGGTCGGCTGGCTGGCGGCCGGGGCGCTCGTGGTCGTGGAGCGCGCCACCCGCTCGGGACCGCTGCGCTGGCCGGAGGGGTTCGTGCCGGACCGGGCACGTCGGTACGGTGAGGCCACCTTCTGGTACGGTCTGCGCCCTGAGGTACCGGCATCATGACCGGCATCATGACCGGCATGACCGGCATGACCGGCCAGAACCCGCCAGGAGCGAAGGGGTAGCACCAGGTGCAACGCGTAGTCTGTCCGGGCTCATTCGATCCCGTCACCAACGGCCATCTCGACATCATCGGCCGCGCCGCGGGCCTCTACGACGAGGTGATCGTCGCGGTGCTTATCAACGTGACCAAGCGCAGCCTGTTCACGGTCGACGAACGGGTCGAGATGCTCGGCCAGGTCACCAGCCGCTACGCCAACGTGCGGATCGAGCGGTTCCACGGCCTGCTGGTGGACTTCTGCGCCGCCAACGGGATCGCCGCGGTGGTCAAGGGCCTGCGTGCCGTCAGCGATTTCGAGTACGAGATGCAGATGGCGCAGATGAACTACCGGATGGCCAAGGTGGAGACGCTGTTCATGACCACCAACCCGCTGTACTCCTTCCTGAGCTCGAGCCTGGTGAAGGAGATCGCGAGGTACGGGGGAGACGTCAGCGGGCTGGTCCCCGACGTGGTGCTATCCGGGCTGCGCGAGCGCCTCGCCGAGGACGAGCCAGGGGCGTGAGCCCGGGAGCGAGCCCGGGCGTGAGCCCGGGCGTGAGCCCGGGAGCGAGCAGAGCCCAAACTGACGTCAAGTTGGGATTACCGCTCGTCGCCGGTAGGCTGGGCGCTCGGTTCCCGACAATCATTCACGAGTACACTGCCATGCCCAACACACGCAGTAATGCCCCCCGCGGCGCGCTTGTCTTTGACATGCGCTCGCTCAGCCGCCAGGCAGGCTCCTCCCGCACGCAGACGCGGGTCGTGCCGGCCCCGATAGATCTGCATCTCGAGCTGGCCGGCGTGCCGGTCGGCGCGGACGTGGACCTGATCGCCAGGTTCGAGGCCGTGACCGAGGGCGTCCTGGTCACCGCGTCGGCGACGGCCCCGCTCGCGGGCGAGTGCGCCCGGTGCCTGGCACCGGTCGACTCCACCGTGACGGTCAGCATCACCGAGCTGTACCTGTACCCCGAGTCGCGCCACTCGCCGGACAGGCACGACAGGCACGGCGCGCACGGCGCGCACGATAGGCGTGACAAGCACAACCAGAACGACCAGAACGACCAGAACGACCAGAACGACGAGCAGGACGACGACGAGCGCTACCTCGACGGCGACCTGCTCGACCTGGAGCCGGCCTTCCGCGACGCGGTGGTGCTGGCCCTGCCGATGTCGCCGCTGTGCAGGGACGACTGCCCCGGGCTGTGCGCCCTGTGCGGCGTGCCGCTGGCGGAGGCGGGCCCGGACCACGGGCACACCGACGCGCTCGACCCCGGATGGGCCGGGCTGAAGCAGATGACAAGACCAGAGGACAACGGCCACCGGGCCGGAGCCATCGATATACAGGAGGGCTGACGTGGCTGTTCCCAAGCGGAGGATGTCCCGCAGCAATACCAGGTCGCGACGCTCGAACTGGAAGACCACCGCGCCCGCGCTGGTGAGCTGCCCGCAGTGCCACGATCCCAAGCTGCCGCACGTGGCGTGCCCGACGTGCGGAACCTACAATCGCCGCCAGGTCCTCAAACCGTCCTGACGGCACGGCCAGGGACCGGGTTAAACGTCGCAGCCGGCCGGGCATGATCAGCGAGTGCCGGGAGGAGGACGTGGTGGGCGTGGCGAGTCAGTCGTGGGAAGGCGGGAACAACGCAAAGGACCCCGCCGGACTCCGGCACGCCCTGGGCGTGCCGATCATGCCCAAGTCGCTTGAGCGCGCGCTCACCCACCGGTCCTACGCCTACGAGCACGACAACCCGCCCACCAACGAGCGGCTTGAGTTCCTCGGCGACTCAGTGCTCGGCCTCGTGGTGACCGACACCCTGTTCCGCGGCTACCCGAACCTCCCGGAGGGACAGCTCGCCAAGCTACGCGCCGCGGTCGTCCAGATGGGCGCGCTTGCCGAGGTCGCCAGGGAGCTGCACCTGGGCGCGTACGTCAGGCTCGGCCGGGGCGAGCAGGTGACCGGCGGCAGGGACAAGCCGTCGATCCTGGCCGACACGCTGGAGGCCGTGATCGGCGCGGTCTACATCGACTGCGGCCTGTCGGAGGCCAGCGCGCTCGTGCACCGCCTGTTCGATCCGGTCATCGACAGGTCGGCACGGCTGGGCGCCGGCCTGGACTGGAAGACGTCGCTGCAGGAGCTTACCGCGGGCGAACTGCTCGGCGTGCCCGAGTACCAGGTCGAGGAGAGCGGGCCGGACCACCAGAAGTCGTTCCGCGCCATCGTCAGGATCGGCGGCCGGGTGCTCGGTTCCGGTGAGGGGCGCACCAAGAAGGCGGCCGAACAGCAGGCGGCCGAGATGGCCTGGACCACGATCACCGCCGAGGCCGCCGCCGCCCAGGTCGCGCCGCCGGCCGGCGAAGTCGACAAGGCCCCTGACAAAACCGGCGACAACACCGGCGACAACGCAGATGACAAGCCAGAAGACGACAGGGGAGAAGCGGCCGGCTCCGCCCCGGAGGGGTGAGCCGCAATGCCTGAGCTACCCGAGGTGGAGACCGTCCGCCAGGGCCTGGAGCGCAACGTCGTCGGCAGGCAGATCGACACCGTCCGTGTGCTGCACCCGCGTGCCGTCCGGCGGCAGGTCGAGGGCGCGGGCGAGTTCGAGGCCGCGCTCGCCGGGCGCAGCCTGGACGCGGCGATGCGGCGCGGCAAGTACCTGTGGCTGTCGGTGGGCGAGGACGCGCTGCTCGCGCACCTGGGCATGAGCGGGCAGCTGCTGGTCGGCGAGCCGGACCGGCCGCTCTCGCCGCACGTGCGGATCTTGTTCACGTTCTCCGGCGAAGGACCTGACCTGCGCTTCACCGACCAGCGGACGTTCGGCCACATGTGCGTGGTGCGGGACGGCGCGCAGCTCCCCGCGCCGATCGCGCACATCGCGCCCGACCCGTTCGAGCCCGCCTTTGATCCCGGCCTGCTGGCCCAGCGGCTGCGCAAGCGACGCACCGGGGTCAAGCGCGCGCTGCTCGACCAGTCGCTGATCAGCGGCGTCGGCAACATCTACGCCGACGAGGCGCTATGGCGGGCCAGGCTGCACTGGGCACGCCCGACGGAGACCCTGAACGGCCCGCAGGTCAGCCGGCTGCTCGAGGCCGTCCGCGAGGTGCTCGGCGAGGCCCTGGTCGCGGGCGGCACCTCGTTCGACAGCCTGTACGTCAACGTCAGCGGCGAAGGCGGTTACTTCGAGCGGTCGCTCGCCGTATACGGCCGTGAGGGCGAGCCGTGCCCCAGGTGCGGCACGATGATCAGGCGCGACGCGTTCATGAACCGCTCCGCGTACAGCTGCCCCCGGTGCCAGTCCAGGCCCCGCCGAGGCCGCTGGTAAGCGAGCAACACCGCTGACAGCGGGTGACCAGCGTGCCGGACCAGGCCAAAATCCCGTGTTTCATCTGATAGAGTGCATATCAGCCATCCAGCCGGGCCTAACTTGACCAGGAAACGGCTGGGTGCGATCCTAGTAACTGTTGATTGCGCGCGGGTTCACGCGTGCTAAGTATGTGCCCACTCTGGTCACTCAGCGTGGAGGACCTTTAACAATGGCGAAGGCTCTATTCGGCCACGTCGGCGGTCCCGATCCCCGCATGCTTTCCGAGATGCGTCGGCTCCAGCAGCGCGTACGGGACCTGGAAGCCGAGCTTGTTCGGCTCCAGGACCAGAACGACGCGCTCGCGGGGGTGGCAGACCACGAGGACATGCTGGTCCGGGATCGCGAGCCCGCGCTCGCCTGACGAGCGTCGGCTGGACGAGGCAAACCGACAAAGTACGAATCAGGGGTGCCCTCCTCAGGCGCCCCTCTTCGTTGTATATCGTCCCGTTATATGCCAATCACCACACGGCATTGCCGCTGAAACGGCCTCATTAGGATCAGCGGCGGCCTTGGCCTGCGCTGGGCCAGCGCAAACGGCCAGCGCAAACGGCCAGCGCAAACGGCCAGCGCCTGGCCGCGCAAGGCGTCGGCCGGCACGCCTGCCGGGCTGCGATTGCCCGGATCGCGCGTCGCGGGGCGGTAAGGTGCTCCGAAGCGGAGAGGAGTGACGGCACGTGTACCTGAAGAGCCTCACTCTGCGCGGCTTCAAGTCGTTCGCTTCTGCCACATCGCTTCACCTCGAGCCCGGCATCACCTGCGTGGTCGGCCCGAACGGCTCAGGCAAATCCAACGTGGTCGACGCCCTGTCCTGGGTGATGGGCGAGCAGGGGGCCAAGTCGCTGCGCGGCGGCAAGATGGAGGACGTGGTCTTCGCGGGCACCACGTCGCGCCCGCCGCTCGGCCGTGCCGAGGTCACGCTCACCATCGACAACAGTGACGGCGCGCTGCCCATCGAGTACGCGGAAGTCACGATCAGCCGCCTGATGTTCAGGTCCGGGCAGAGCGAGTACGCCATCAACGGCAACAACTGCCGCCTGCTCGACGTGCAGGAACTGCTGTCCGACACCGGGCTCGGCCGGGAGATGCACGTAATCGTCGGGCAGAACCAGCTCGAGACCGTCCTGCACGCGGGACCCGAGGCCAGGCGCGCGATGATCGAGGAAGCCGCGGGCGTGCTCAAGCACCGCAAGCGCAAGGAGAAGGCGCTGCGCAAGCTGGAGGCGATGCAGGCCAACCTGACCAGGCTCGTCGACCTCACCGCGGAGCTCAGCCGCAGGCTCAAGCCGCTGGGCCGCCAGGCCGAGATGGCCAAGAAGGCGGCCGCGATCCAGGCCGAGCTGCGCGACGCCAGGCTCAGGCTGCTTGCCGACGACTACGTGACGCTGGCCGCCGACTTGCAGCGGGACGAGACCGACGAGGCGGCGGTGCTGGCCAGGCGCGCCGCGCTCGAGCAGCAGCTGGCCCAGGCCAGGCGGCAGGAAACCGGGCTCGACCAGGCCGCGCAGCGGGCCTCGGCCGAGCTCGCGCAGGCGCAGGAGACCTGGTTCGCGCTGTCCTCGCTGTCCGAGCGGCTGCGCGCGACGCAGAACCTGGCCGCGCAGCGCAACCGCCTGCTTGCCGAGCCCGCCGAGCCAGAACGCCCGGGCCGCGACCCCGACGAGCTTGACCGCCAGGCCGAGGAGCTGCGGGCCGAGGAGGTGGAGCTGACCGAGCGGCTCGAGGCGGGCCGCGAGGTGCTCATCGTCGCCACGGCGCAGCGCGCCGCGGCCGAGGCCGCGCTGGCCGCGACCGAGCGCAGGATCGCCGAGGGGGCCAGGGCCGCCGCCGCCCGCGCCCAGCGCGTGGCCAGGCTGCGCGAGCAGGTCGGCGC
>JBOHCG010000299.1:0-9319 GCA_050698735.1 Streptosporangiaceae bacterium
ATGCGGGACACGTCGGTGGCGTCGAGTTTCCAGGTGAACAGGGCGGTGGTGCAGAACACGTGCCGCAGGCTGTGCCAGGTCCAAGAGCCGTCGCCGTGCTCGTCGCGCCACCCGGCGGCCTGGTAGGCGGGGGCCAGGACGCGGCGGTCGAAGTTGGAGGACCGCCAGTGCCGGAACCTGGGGCTGGGGAAGATCAGCCCGAGCGGGTTGCAGCCGGCGTCCTGCTCGGCGCGGGTCTGCTCGATGCGGGCGGCGAGCTTCTCGGCCAGCGGGTACCCGTCCGGGGTGCGGACGGGGTAGATGGTGGCGCGGAACTTGCGGCACTTGGGCGCCTCGACGTACAGGTGCCCGGCGACCTCGACCAGCTTGCGGTCCACGGTGATGACCCGGGTGCCCGCGGCGATCTGGCCGGTGGTCAAGGCGAACAGCTCTCCTTGCCGCAGCCCGGCGTAGGCCGCGGCATGGGCCATCAGCTCATCCAGTTCTCCCCGCTGGCCCCGGGCAAGGGCCTGGCCGAGCTTGGCGACGTCGGCGTCGGCGGGGATCTCGGCCGGGTCGACCCACAGCGCGGCCTCTCCGGATACGCTGGCCGCCGGCTCGGGCACGGGCCGGCCGGCGGCCTGCCAGTGCACCTCCCGCAGCCGCGGGCTGGTCAGGTACCCGCCCTTGATGCCCGCGGTCACCATGGCCGACAGGCACCTGTGCAGCCGGTCGCCCTCGCTGGCGGTCGGCGCGGCGTTGACGATCTGCTGCATGTGACCGGGCGTGATGTCCTGGCAGGTGACCGCCGCGATGACCGGGTCGGCGAACCGCCGGCACAGCCTGCGCTGGGTGTCGGCGTGCCGCCGCGACCACCGCTTGCTCACCGGCAGCCGGTCGGGGTCCAGGTAGTGCGCGATCAGGTCCGCGCCGGGCCGCTCCATGTCCGGCGCCCCGGCCCGCAGCCGCTCGGTGACCTTGGCCAGCTTGGCGGCCAGCTCCGCCTCAGTCTGGGCCTGCCGGAACCGGCGCCGCCCGTTCTCGGTGAACGTCGCCCGCCACGGCTCACCCTCCGCCTCCGGCGGGTACACCAGAATCCCGCACTCCGCCTCCACCACCACACGAGCCGAATCACGGACCGACTCGCGGGTGTCCCCGGTCACGCGGGCCGCGCCGCGCGCCCCGCGGGAAGCCTTCCCCGCGGGGCGGGCACGCCGCGGCGCCTGGCTCGGGGCCGGTTGTGTTATTTCTGTGTTGATCTTGGATTCTGAAAGCGCTGACGGCGCCACGGGAATCCTCTCCTCCTGCCGTCTGCGCAGGTGAGAGGACTGACTGATCATCTAGGAAGTTGTGGTCAGGGACAGGATCGAACTGTCGACCTTCCGCTTTTCAGGCGGATGATCACTCCTCAGGCCACCGATCCACTGACAGCGGGGAACCCTTCCTGAGCAGGGCGGACGCAGGAAGCCTGGGAGTGCCATGCTGCAGGATCCTCGCCCTAAGCCCAAGATCCCCACAAAAAACCCACAACCCGCGCGCGCCGAGGCGAGACGGGCCGCTAGCCGTACTCGCGGCGGCACGCGATCACGGCGCAACCCGCAGCCCGGCGTCCTGCAGCTCGGGGATGCCCGCACGGCTACCCGCGGCGGTGGTCGTCTGGTGGTGGAGTTGGAGTGCGGGGTGACGGTGTATCCGGCGCGGGGGGAGGGGGACCGGTGGCGGGCGGTCTGGTACGAGAACGGCGTGCGGCGGCAGTGCGAGGCGGCGACCGAGGACCGGCTGGCGGCCAGGCTGGAGAAGGTCACCGAGCGGCTGGCATCCGACGCACCGAACCTGGAACGGACCGGCGCGGACCTGATCGCCTGGTACCTCTCACCCGCCCGGCACCCGGCGGACAGGCCGTGGTCTGCCAAGCACGCCGACACCCAGCGGCGGCTGTGCGAGCGGTTCGTCGTCCCCGTCCTCGCCAAGATCACCTGCCAGGACATCAAGGTCGCTCACATGCAGCAGGCGGTCAACGCCGCCCCCACAGCGGGCGAGGGCGCCCGCCTGCACCGGTGCCTGTCCGCCATGATCACCGCCGGGATCACCGGCGGGTACCTGACCAACCCCCGGCTGCGCCAGGTGCACTGGCAGCCCGCCGGTCGGCCCGCGCCTGCCCCGCAGGTCAGCATGCAAGGAGAATCCGCGCAGTTCATCGACCCCGCCGAGATCCCCGCCGCCGCCGACGTCGCCCGGCTCGGCCAGGCCCTCGCCGCCGGACGGCGCGGCGACCTGCACGAGCTGATGGCCAACACCGCGGCCTACACCGGGCTGCGGCAAGGCGAGCTGTTCGCCCTGACCACCGGCCAGATCGACCCGGCCGCCCGCGTCATCGACGTGGACCGCAAGGTGATCGAGGTCAGCGGGACACTGCTCACCGGCGCGCCCAAGGGCCGCAAGCGCCGCAAGACCATCTACCCTGCCCGCACCCCCTCCGGTTACCCGCTGGCCGACAAGATCACAGCCCGCATCCAGGCCGCACGCGCTGAGCAGCAAGCCAGCGCCAACCCGTTCGGCCTGATGTTTCCCTCCCCCCGCGGCACCTACTGGCGGTCCTCCAACTTCGACCGCCGCGTCCTGGCCCCCGCCTACCTCGCGGCCGGCTGGCGCGACCCCGCCGGCAACGGCCCCTGGACCTGGCACAGCCTGCGGCACGTGCTGTGCACCACCGCTCTGTTCGCCTGGAAACTCGACGCCACCGACGTCTCCGCCATCGCCGGGCACGCCAACGTCCGCACCACCTTGGACATGTACATCGGCACCACCGCCGGCATCCTCGACCGCGCCCGCACCGCCACCCAATGATCTAACTGCGCAAGTCGGCCGGTTTCAACATCGAAGTCAGGTCAGCCAAGGCACGGCCAATGGGCGGACCCGCAATGCATGATCTCGGCGCCGAGCATGCATGAACCGGTTGAGGAGAGCCGACGGTTTTACAGTACGTTCCTGTCTGCACCTCCACCTGGCCTCTGACATGCTTAAACGTTACAATCATGCACCTCGGCGTCGGCACTGTCCGCTATGTGTCCGTGAATGTGGCCTTCCGGACGGTGCATCGCACAGACAACGTGGACGTCGTCCGCATTATCGGCTGGTTTGCGATTGCTACGGCGCACCTGCCGTGATCATCTGCCGCCACCTACCTGTTGTAAGTTGAGCTATGGCGAGGCTGTCACGCCTGCTAGCAACAAGCGCCGACGAGAATTTCAGCCGCGCACGGAGCGAATCACGGATTCGATCTCCCGTACCAGGCTGATCAGCTGCTGAGGGTCGAACCCCGCCAGAAGCGCGATTGCGATGATGGCGATCACGGTCAGGGCGATCAGGTATACCGTGATGGCTCACATCAGCGGACCCGTATCGACGTAGGAGCTCTCGAGGACGGCTGTCCGGGCACTAATCCCCTCCTTGGGTCACGGGCTGAGATCCGCTGACACACTTCGTCCCAGCGCTGGTCCCAGATCTCCGGAAGTCGCGGTCGGTGAGAGGTTAAAAGTGGAGCACGCATGCCAGGGGGCGCCGACAAGATCGAATGAAGGATCTCCCGTGAAAGATCTCGTAAATGGAAGATTCTTTGGGATCCCTGTCATCAGTCAGGATGATCTCCTGCTACTCGCTGGTAGGTATCCTCGGCCGAGTTTAACTAGTTACGCACCGAGCGGCTCGTTCAACTTTGCAGGTCAGCGGCTTGACCTACTGGAACTTCCGGAGATCTGGGTCCTATCGTGCCCGCCAGTACCAATTGGCTATGACGGCTTCATTTGAGACCGTCCTAACCAACCAATGTTCGGGCGCCTCCAGGCGTGACGGGTGCGGTATGTCCCGAGTCTTCTGCCACGCGTCCGACCGCGTCCGCAGCCCGCGACAGCACGAGGACATACGGCTCAGGCTTGTCTTGGATCTGTACCGATTTCGGTGGGCCGAACTCTGCCTGACGGCAGCGAGGCCGACGGTGCAGGTTTTGCGGCTTCTGCCACTGCCCTCGCCATCGCAACATCGATGGACTGCTGGCGGCTCAGCAGGCGTTCGTAGAACATGTCGCCGAATCTGATCGCGAACTCGTCGGTCACCGGGTACCGCATCGCGACCACCGCGCACCCCAACTCCCGCACCAACACCTGCGCCAGCCCAGGCACCTGAGCAGGACGCTGTTCGTTGGCACCGGATTCCGCCGTCTCCAGCGCGTCGGCCTGCTCCTCCAGCCCGATCAACCGCAGCGTCTGCACCGTCGCGTTCGCAGCCGACTCGCACGCCAACACCACTGCCAGCTTCACCCGCTGCTGCCCCCGCCGCAGTAGCCCGACGAGGTCGGCGGTGCTTACCGGATCAGGCGATCCGTCAGACTTCTCCAGGAGGAACATTCCGCCTGCGCCGTGTCCCGACAGATGCAGCACATCCCACCCGTCTCCATCCTCGGCGATCTCTGCCAGCCGCTCCCGCGTTGCCCCGTACTGCGCCACGCGCAACTCCACCACCGCGCGCTCCCGCGCCGCGATCCGCCGGATCAGCCGCCCGAGCGCGTACCGCTCCCGCCGCAGTGCGAGCACGTTTGTCCGCATCGGCTGCGAGAACAGCGCCAAAATCCGCAGCGCCCCACCCACCACGTCCTTCCGCTCGGCGGCACCGCCAGCACCACCGCTCTCGCTTGCCCTGCCGACATGATTTCCGATTTCGTAGACAAACGCCACGTCCCCTCGCGCGGCCAGCGGCCTCCCGCCCACATGTGCCAGTTCCATCGGCCACAACAACACCGACTCCGCGACCACGGGAACCGCAACCCGCACCGTGACCGGCGCTGCCGCCACGATTGCTGCCCCTACCGCCTCCCCTAGAAGAGCGTGCCCCGCCCACGCCCCGGCGTCAGCGACAATCCGAGCCCCGTCCTCAACCGGCCGGTCCGGCGCCGCATACGACCGCGCATACCCATACAGATCTTGGAACCGCGCCACCTCACCCGGTACTGATTCCAGGTCCACCTGATGGTCAGTGACCAGCTCGCCAGTGTCCTCATCGGTGACCAGCCACCGCCACCGCATGGGCCCCGCGAAATCCACCGCCCGCAGGAGCAGTCCCATCTCGCCTCTCCCGATACCGGCCCCGGCACCAGGTCCCGATCTGCAACCGGCCGAGCCAGTATTGCGCTCGGCAGGACAGTTTATCCTTTCGAATAAGCTAGCCGGAAGCCTGCACCAGTCCAGGGCGGATACACAGCGTGCCGCCTGGCGCAGCGCGCCAAGTCGCGATGGTTGCGATAAGCGCCGCCCCGGGTGATATGCGGATCTGCGGCCCAAGTCTCGACCTGGGGAACATCCTCCGGGGCACCGGGATATGGATAGTAAGTCGTTGCGGTCCACTCATCGACGTTACCCGCTAGGTCGAGGACGCCAAAACAGCTGGCGCCCTCGGGCAGCGATCCGACAGGAAGCGGATGGCCGAGCCCATGCTCTGCCAGGTTGGCGAGCGCCGGATTGAAGTCATCCCCCCATGGGTACTCTCGCTCATCACTTCCCCGGGCTGCTCGCTCCCACTCATCCTCGGTTGGCAGGCGCACGTCGAGCTGCAGTTCCCCGCTTGCCCAGGTGCAGAACGCAACCGCAGCGTCCCAGCTGACTCCATCGACCGGATAACCGGCATTCCCAGGTACCATCTCCCGACGACAGGCGCGCGCATACTGGTTCCAATAGCCGATGGTAATAGGTACGCGGGATATATAATATGCCGCCACCGTGACAACAGTCCGCGGTGCTTCTTTGGCGAAGTATGAACGAGGCATTCCGAGATCACTGTGCGCGCGGGTGATTCCGTCAATAGCCGCCGCGGGGGTCCCGCGATGCACGATGCCATCGGGGACATACGCCCAGTCGATAGAAATATCGGTCATTCCCGATCTCCTATATCGTCAAGTTTACAAGCGGCCGACTAGGCTTCTTCTCCGAAGAACGCCCTCTTCGCCCGATCGCCAGGATTGTTGACCCAACTCTTCTAGTCGGTTGACGCGACTATCAAACGACGGCCTTCCGCTATAATACGAGCGCCGTTGCCGTTCAGGCCAAGGTCAATGCAAGCGTCGGTTACCACTGTGCTGTAACGATCGCCTGCAAGTTGTTTGCTAGCAGTGCTGGTCATCTTTTAGCTATCAGCAGATTCGCCTGGAATACCCCAAGCTATCTTTCGAATGGGTTGGATTCTTACCCAGGATCGATCCGTTTGCGCAGGTTCGAGGGAGGCATCGCCCTGTATCAGTATGCACCACTTAGGGTCCCCAATCACGGACACCGAAACGTATGGGTTGCGGCGCATATTCGATACCTTGTGCGATGAGGTTCCTGTGTTGCATACCAAAGTCGATCCCTCCACGTTGACGGTTATTGGGACTGCATGCGGGTAACCGTCGATGTCGACGGTAGCGAGGATGCCAACCGCCCGATGCAGCAGCTTCCGCTCGACCTCTGTTAGTGAAACCGTATCCACATTGTCCTCCAGCGACTGTCATTAACTTCGGGCAGCTCTGCAACGACCGCCGGTGGTGGTATCGCCGCAGATGACCTCTAGAAATTACAGAAACGATAGGAATATGCCGTGTGCTCGCCACTTAACGTACTATCGGTAGGCTACCAGTTTACCCGCTCAAACGTTCGCCGCTCTGATCGTATATACGGTACCGTCATATGAACTTGCCAAGAACGTGCCGGGCTCCCCCGTTTCGGATAGGCCTGATATGCCGGCATGGGTGACGCGGCGGTTGTACACCCAGCGCTCCCCGCTGAGGCTGTAGACCGCCACCCGCCCTCGATACCCGCCAGTGGCGATGAGCCTAGTGGCAGAGTCTGCTGCAACGCACTTTATTGAGTTTTCGTGCGGGGTCTGGACGATAGCCAGCTGCTCGCCAGAGGTATTCCAAAGACGCAAAGTGCGGTCCCTGCTAACGCTAACGAACTCACCGCTCTGCAGTGACGCTGCGCCGTTGCAGATACGTTCGTGCGCGTTCGGGATAAATCGGCATGCCTGCAGATCAGGGAAGTGGTGGAATCCGACCGCCCCGGTAGCGCAGACGCTGAACAGAGTGGCCCCGTGCGAGCTGAGGCCCTTGATCGCGTTGTCATGTAGCTTGACTTGGCGTTCGTAGGTAACCGACATACCATCCTCGCGGAACACGAGGCCTTCACCGGTATAGGTGCCAATGATCAGACGCCCATCTTCGCGGTCCCCGATCGTCGTCGCACAGTTCAACGGAGATGTATGCTTGTAGACCACAGCGCCAGTGCGGGCGTCGAACAGTATTCCGAGTTGGCCGCCAGTGAAGACGTGGCCACCGAATGACGTGAGGAAATTACAGCAGCTGCCGAGTGCCGCGACTTGTCTGCCATCCTTGCTAACCTCACCAGAATCTCCCACGCTGTAGATCGCGCTCTGCACAGCACGAACCGCATTGAGGCCAGGCGTCGGCTCAACTTTACTGGTGATCCACTGGGAATCAGCTGCATCAAGTTCGGCATATGTGGTGCCGAAGGTCCCGAATACCCAGCGGAATTGATCAAGCCGGGCGAATGACCGTGGCCATACCTCGCTTGGTATACGCGCGTATTGATTTTGCGTAGGAATTCCACCTGGCATTAGTTGCCAGAAACGAACCGTCCGGTCATAGCTTGCGCTGACAAGCGTGAGCCTGTCGCGATCATAGGCAAGCCGTTTTATACCGGCATCGTGGGCTGCATAGAAATTTGGCGGCGCCTCTTGAGTGATGGCGACCAGTTCGCCATTGTCGTTTCCGAGGAACAGCAGCTCGTCGTCAACTATCGCGATGGTATCGGTTTCGACATCGCCGAGTCTCGTCGTACTAGTGAGGGTTCCGGTTTCGGCATCCCAGCGCCGCACCGTGGCATCGTCGCCACTGGTGATCAATTGCGAGCCCTGCGCAGCCCATTCGACGGATAGTACGTCGGACTCATGGCCATCCATACGGTGCAGCAACTTGCCGTCGATACTGTAAATCCGTACGGCCCTATCCCTGGAGACCGTCGCTACACGACATTCATCCGGCGAGATCGCGGTCATTTCAACGTCATCTTCGTGGTCTGCCAGGATTGCGCGAAGGCGCATATCTGGTATGCTCCAAATCCGGGCAGAATAGTCACTGCTCGAGGTCGCAAGCATTGTACCTGACGAAGAAAACCGACACTGGTTGGCGAGATGATCGTGCCGTGATTCAGCCAGAGCTTCATGCGTGCGGGCATCCCAAAGAATGACGCGGTTGTCGTACCCTGCGGTAGCCACGTATGGGAAATGTGCATCGATGCCGCTAATGGGTGAGCTATGCTGGATCATAATTGCCCCTTCCTGCCAATGTATTATCGCACTAGGCTAATACTCAAGATGTGAATTCCTTGAGGTAATGGCCGAAGATAGTCCGCTTCGATTCTAGGTAGGCGGAGTTATGCAAATTTGGCATAAACGCTAGAGGCCGCCGTTCTACAATTACGATTCCTGCGCTGAGAAGTGCGCGCTCTTTTAGTGGATTGTTGGTCAGTAGGCGGAGTCTTGTTACCATCATGCGACGGAGTACAGCAGCAGCAAGCCCGTAGTCGCGGGCGTCGGCAGGCAATCCAAGGGCAAGGTTAGCCGCAGCAGTATCGAGCCCGTTTTCTTGCAGCTGATATGCGCGTATCTTGTTAACAAGACCGATGCCCCGTCCCTCATGGTGAAGGAAGTAAAGTACTAGGCCCGATCGCTCGCCAGCAATCTGACGCTGACTTTCCAACAGCTGGAGAGAACAGTCACAACGAAGCGAGCCAAGGACTTCTCCGGTGAGGCAGGCAGACTGCAAACGCACTAGCGGCGGTGGATCCAGGGCGCTGACATCGCCGTGGACTAGCGCAATCAACTCGCCTGTGCGGTCCTGGGGGTCGGTGCCGTAGACCTGCAGATTCCATCGCGTGCTTTGAGTCGGTACAGAACATTCCGCTAGCAGGATAGGAGCGCTCTCGGAAGAGGTACATGCTGCTACATGGTAATTAGTATCGTCGCCATACACCAAACCCACCCCTCGAGGAGCCTCATGAAGCAGGCTCGCACATTACCGTTGATTATCGACGGAAGGGCAGGCTAATGCAATGGGCTAACATGTAGACTTTCATATCATTCAGGCTCAAGCCTCTCCCATGTATCTACGTCACCGCACGCATCAGTACTAACAGTGAGTTACTGGCGATATCGTATCTGCGGGAGGGCCCAGATCTCATATGAAGCGGCCTGTCAAGCTTCTGCACTGCCTGCACCGGATTCATGCCCTGTTCTGACT
>JBOHCG010000300.1:0-9304 GCA_050698735.1 Streptosporangiaceae bacterium
TTGGCGGCTTCCAGCGCGGCGGCGGCGTCGGCGTCTGTGGCGGGGAGCTGGGCGGCGAGCAGCGCGTGGCGTTCGGGGCCGAAGACGTGGTCGCGGAAGAACATGCCGGCGGTCTGGTCGAGCTGGATCTCGGGGGCCTGGACGGTGGCGGGGTGGCCGGGGCGGGCGGCGGCGTGGCGGGGGTTCTTCGGGTTGTGGGGGCACCGGTAGTAGGTGGACTGGGCACGCGGCCCGTAGGTGGAGCCGCCCATCCGGCGCTCGCAGTCCTTGCAGAAGCACCGGCCCCGGTAGGGGTAGAACCGGGTCGCGGCCGGGTGGGTGCTCATCGCGGTGCCGTCGCGGCTGGTCCGGTGCGCGGCGCCGATGCCCTGGGCTTCGTCCCAGACGGCCCGGTCGATGATCGCGGGGTGCGTGGGCCGGGGTGACCAGAACCACTCGGCCGGCGGGACACGGCGGCGGCGGCCGCCGACGGTCCGGGTCCGGCCGTAGACCATGTGCCCGGTGTACTTCGGGTTGCCCAGGATGGTCAGGACGGCCTGCGCGGTCCAGCCCGCCGCGCCGTCGGGGGCCGGGTGCCCGGCCGCGTTCAGCCGGGCGGCGATGGCGGGGCCGCCGAGCTTGTGCACGGTCCGCCAGGTGAACATCTGTTCCACGATCGGCGCGGTCTCCGGGTCGAGGATGAGCCGGGTCTTGGTGCGTCCCTGGCTGGCCTTCGCCGGGGCGGGGTGCGGTACTTTCCGGGCCTGGTACCCGTAGGGCGGGGTGCCGATGTTCCATCCGTCGATGGAATGCTGGATGAGACCGTCCCAGCACTTTTTCTTGATCTGCCAGCGGAAGAATTCCGCCACGCCCTGGCGGATCCGGCGGAGCAGGACGGTGTTGGCGTTGATCCCTTCGACGGTGATGGGCTCATCGGCGGCGAAGATCGGGATGCCGCACGCGGCGAGATGCTTTTCCAGTTGCAGCGCGGCGAGCGTGTCGCGTGCGGAGCGCTCGATGTCCTCGCAGATGACCGCGCAGAACCGCGGCGCGGGGCCGGCTGCCTCGGCGAGCAGGTCGGCCATGCCGCCGTCGCGGGGGATGCCGATGTCCGCGTACTGCTGCCATGCGTCGCTATGGCCGCGCTGGTCCAGGTCCAGGCCGCCGGACTCGATGTCCCAGAACCGGGCGACGATCTGGCCGCCGGGCGGGAGCTTGGCCGCGCAGTTGCGGTCCTGCCGCCGCAGCGATGAGGCCGGGTCTTGGAGGTCCCGGGTGGAGGTCCGGGCCAGCAGCGCGAACGGGAGCATCCCGGCCGGATCGGCGCCGCTGGCTGCCAGTGTCATGATGGGGCGCGGTGCTGGCGATGCCATCGGAGTACCTCCATGATCACCCGGGCCTGCCGCGCGTCGATTTCCCTGGCGCGTTTCCCGGTCGCTATCCTGATCTTGTACCGGACTTTCATCCCGCCCGGCCTTTCCCTCTCAGGGACATTATAGCTGATAATACGCGGCCCATCGACAATTCCCGGTGAATTACCCTCTTGTTTTTCCGGGCCTTTCTCTATTTCTGGCACGTGCGGTCATCTCATTTCTTGCGGGTATCCGGCCGGTCGGCGGCCCGGCCCTAGGCCGGGTCCGGCGGGAGGGCCTGCCTGGTGCTGCCTGGGTTGTTCGTGCTGCTGGCCCTGATCCCGGTACCAGCGCAGCGCGGCCATGATGGCCTCGGTCTGGCGGGCGTCAATTTCCTTTGCCCGGTCACCGGAGGTTACGCGGATCACAAACCGGACGTCTATTCCGTCGGGCCGTTCTTCGGGCCTGAGGCGGTAGCTGATAAGCCGCTCGCCGGGGCGCGGCGAGCCGAAGGCATAAATGTCGTCGCGGGTGTCGTCATTGCCTGTTCCGGGCATTCCGGTGTCTCCTTTCGGTCAGTGGTGCGGTGGGGGCTTCGCGGGGGGCGGGAGCGGCGGGCGGTTGTTTGGCCGGTGTCCTGGCTGGTGCGGGGCCGGGCATGTCCGGGGGGCCGTACGCTAGCTTGGCGAGGCCGGGCCGCTCCTGTCCGGCCCTTATGGGTCCGGCCTGGCCCCCCGGGCTTGCCCGGCGAGGGACCCGCGCCTGGCAGGTGGGTAAAAAACCGACCGGCGCGGCACCTGGCACCTACCTTTACGGCCGTCACCGGGCGCGGGCCGCCAGGTCACAGCGGCCGGTCAGCACGAACCACGTAATGAGCATGGTGATCGTGCCCGGGGCGGCAGCCCGGCCCGGTACCAGCGCCAGCACCCCCAGCGACGCGGCGGAGGCGATCACGGCGCGGATGAGCAGCCGGAACGGCCGGCCGTACCGGACCCGGGCCGGAAGCATCACGATCGCGTGAGCCATCCGCACGGCGCCGGTACCGGGCGGCGGTCCCGCATCAGCGGGGATCGGCGCGAACGGGGTGGCGGCGGGCTCACGGTCGGCGGCCAGGTCGGCAAGGGCCTCGCTGCGTCCCCATCCGGTGCGGAGCTGAGCGTAAGCGGCCGACGCGGCGGCGTACCGGGCGGGGTGTCCGCCGTCGGTCCGGTCGGGGTGGGTGGCGGCGGCGAGTGCCCGCCACGCGGCGCGGACCTGCTCGTCCGTCAGGCCGGGGACGGCGGGCAGGCCGAGGGCGGCGAACGGGTCGTCGGTCACGGGGCGGCTCCGAAGAAGTCATCGAACCCGGCCGGGACGGGCGCGGGAGCGGGGGCGGTCTCGTCGCGGGGCGGCGGCAGCCAGACGCCGGGGCCGGCGGCCTGCGGTGCGGGGGTGAGGGCGAGCGGGGAGGGCTTGGGCCGGGCGATCTGGACGAACGTGGCCGATCCGGCGTGGATGTAGCAGGCCTGGCCGACCTGGAGGCGGCGGATGAGGTCGGGGTCGGCGGTCCAGGCGTGCTGGGCGCGGGTGGTGCCTTCGTCGCCCCACCCGGCGCCGATGAGCTTGTGCGCGGTTTCCAGGACGCGGCGGGTGCCGGCCAGCTCGGCGAGTTGCTGCGGGACGGGGGTCCGCATGACGAACACGCCGCCGTCGGCGGTGGCGGCGATCCGGTAGCGCTCGTCGTCGTCGGCGCCGAGGCCGTGCCAGGACTGCGCGGAGACCTGGACGCCGATGCCGAGGGAACGGCCGCGCTCGTACAGGTTGGACAGCGGGACGCGGCGGGACACGGCGCTGTAGTCATCGGCGGCGAGCAGGATCGCGCGGCCCGGCCCGGTGGTGGTGGCGGCGTGCGCGGCTAGTTCGGTCAGGGCCATGGCCTGGGCTTCGGCGACGGAGGGTTCGCGGGTGCCTTCGAGGATGAAGTACCAGGCGTCGGCGTCCTGGAGGGTGCCGGGGCCGTCCAGGCCGGGGCCGAGCCGGTCCAGCAGGGTGGCGTAGCGGAGCTGGATGTCGCCGATGTGCTCGGCGGCGGCCTTGATCCGGGCGGCCTGCGCGGGGTGGTACCCGTCGTCCCACGCTGCCTGGAGCCAGCCGGGGTCGAGCCGGCCGAGGAACGCGGCGGCGCTGGCAGGCGGCCCGGCGGGGGCGGTGATGGCGAGGGTGAGGATGGCCTGGGTGATGTCGGCGTAATAGGCGGCGTTGCCGGTGCCGGTCTCGATCATCTGGTACAGCAGCACCGCCAGATCGGCGGGCGGGATGTCCCACAGGGACAGCCGGGCCTCGTCGGGCCAGACGGCGACGCGGCGGGCGCCCGCGCCGTAGAGCAGGCGGCGGGTCCGGGCGGCTTTGACGCGGGCGTCGGGGCCGCCTTTGCAGTCCAGCACGATGAGCAGCGGCCGGGGGCCGTGCCCGGCCGCGTGCGCGGCGCGGGCGGCGGTGTACCAGCCGGCCCACAGCCGGATCATCAGGTTCGTCTTCCCGCTGCCGGTCGATCCGATGATGACCATGTGCCGTCCGCACGCTCCGTAGGGGAGGGTGAACACCGGGCGCCACTTGCAGCCGACGGCGCGGATGGTCCCGCCGACCGGGATCCGGCCGCCGCGTGCGAGCAGCGGCGCGGCGCCGGGCGCGGCGATGCGGCCCTTGGCGGCGCGGACCTGCCTGCGCCACTGGCGGGCGTCGAAGGTGACCGGCGCGGACGCAAGCCGGCCGCCGAGCCCGGCGGTGATGGCGTAGACCCGCCAGGCCCACAGCCAGGAGGCCAGAACCAGCCCGGCCGGAACCGCGACCGGGGCCAGCAGCACGAACGTCCGCGCGGCCTCCACAGCACCGAGGTGCTGCCAGCCGTACCCCCAGTCGCGGGCAGTGGCCAGCGGCACGGCGGGCCAGGAGTACCGGCGGCCCTGGGCGGCCAGGTACAGGATGGTACCGGGCAGGCACGCGGCGGCGGCGCGGCGCAGCCGGGACGCCGGCCACCCGCGCAGCCACGCCGCGACATATCCCAGGACGGTCACGATCGTGACCGGCCAGAACGCGACGGCCAGCAGGACCAGCAAGAGCCACCCGAACCCCTTGACGGCCTTGCGGAGCAGCCACAAGACGATCGTGAACCTGATCCACGACATGACGGTCATAGCGCGGGCCCCTCGGGAGTGAGCGCGGCGGGTGGCAGGTCCCGGATCGTGATCCGGGCCTGCCGGTCTGGGGGGAGTCCGGCCGCGGTCCGGGCGACGACCAGCCGGGCGGCCGGGGCGCACAGGTAGATCACCTGTGCGTACTGAGGGGACAGCAGCCCGGCGATGATCCGCCCGGTCCGCGCGGCGGCTTTGGGGGTCAGCTCGATTTCGACCGCCCAGACCTGGCCCGCGTAGCGGCTGCCGGGGAGGGAGGGCCAGTGGATCTCGGCGTCGGGGAGGTGGCCGGTGCCGACGCCGGGCCGGGCGGCGCGGATGCGGCGCTCGGAGTTCCACCAGGCCTGGCCGTCGTGCCAGGCCGGGTTGTCCTGGAACCACATCCGCGCGGCGAGGACCGCGCGGATGTGCGCCAGCCGCGCCAGCGGCGGGCGGGATGCGGGATGCGGGGTAGGCCAGGCCGGCGGCGCGCATGCCGGCCGGGGTGAGCCAGCACCACGCGGGGCCGGCGTCGATCGGGCCGGTGGCGGCGTACCCGGTGCGGCGCCACCGCGCGGTGATGCCGCGCAGCCGCGCGGGCTGCACGGCCAGCGCGGCGGCCAGCAGGTCATACGGGCAGGCGTACTGCTCGGCGCACAGCAGCAGCCCGTACACGTCCCGCCGGCCGAGCCGGACCACGCCGGCGTCGGACCGGCGCGGCGCGCCAGCCGTGATCGTGTCGTGCGAGGGTGCTGTGGCCATGTCCCGCTCCGCTGTCCCGCTAACCGGCAGGTGCCCCGCGTGCCCGTAAGGGCACGCAATGTGACGATTGTGCCGCGCGGCGCGGACGCGCGCCGGGCCGCGCGGGGGACGTAAGGAGACCGTCATCACTTGAGTGCGGAGCGTGGCGGGCGGCCCCGGGCGGCGGGTTGCCGTGCTGCCCGGGGCCGCCCCTCAACCCGCCGTGCCCGGCGGCGGGGAGCCGGGGTGTTCGGTGACCCTGACCTGGGCGTCGGTCCCTTCCGGCAGGGTGACGGTGATGACGATGAGCTTGCACTCCGGGGCTGCTGCGTCCGCCGGGGCTGGTCCGGGTGTGGTCTCGAAGCGGCCGGGTGGGATGCCGAGGACTTCGCTGCAGTACAGCCGGTATCGTTCGGAGATCCCGTTGGCGCCGCGTTCCCAGCGGTACAGGTTGTGGGTGAGGTTAGCGGCGGCGGGCATCGTGGTGTCGCCGTGGCGGCGGGCGGCCTTGATGATCTGCCGGGCCATTTCCGGGCGGGTCCATCGCCGGTGTTCGCGCTGGCGGCGCAGCCACGTGCCGAGGTCCGGGTCTGCGGTCATGTCCGGGTCCGGGGATAGTAGCCGTGGCCGGGGATCAGGTCGATCAGTCTCATCCGGGCTAGTTCCTGGCAGGCCCGCGCGGCGGTGGTCCGGGACACGCCGGAGGCGGCGGCGATCTGCGCGAGGGTGGGCAGCTTGTCGCGGGGGCCGGCCTGCTCGATCACGTCGAGGACGCTGTAGGCGGCGCGGACCCAGCCGCGCGGGTCATCGCGGCCGGTTCCGACGGTCACCATGCCAGCGTGGCCCATACGATCCGCCCGCCGTCGCCGGTCACCTGCACGCCCCACCCAGCCGGGCCGCCTGTCAGGGCCTCCACGACGCTCAGCCCGTGCGGCCGGTTATCACCGTGGCGCCTGCGCCGCCACGGGCCGCCCGCGTCCTGGCATTCGACCCGGACGCGACCGGGGTGCAGGTGGACACGGATCGTGAATTGCCCGCCGCGCGACCGGCTGTGCAGGACGGCATTCGTCCCGAACTCGGACGCGACCAAGACCGCGTCATCGGTGACAGGGCAGTCTGCGAGATGGCGCGCGACCTCGCGCCGGACGTGGCTGACTTCCTCGGCTCGCCCGTGGAACGTGCCGGTGTACATTGTTGCCGTCGCTGGGGACATGAATGGTATTCCTAGTAAGGGATGGCTGGCGTGATCTCGCTTCTCAACCTGTCAGGCCGGTGACAGAATCGGGAGTAGTTATCCCGGTACCGACCCAGGATTGAACTCGGTAACGAAAGGTGCGCACTATGGCGACACCGAGGGAACAACTGGCGGATCTGCTCCGCAAGTCCCGCGTCGATGCTGGCTACAGTTCGCACGGGGCGCTGGCGCGGAAATTGAATGTCTCGCGTCCCGTGGTCACCAAGGCAGAGAGTCCGGCTCACCCGGTGCCCAGCGATGCGATACTCGCGGCGTGGGCGGGGGCGACGGGCGCGGGGCTGGATGTTCTTACTGATCTGGCGCAGCGCGCGAGGTCAGGCCCGCCGGGCTGGTTCGCGAAGTGGGCAGATATCGAGACGCGCGCGAGCTTGATCCGCTGGTTTGAGCCGTTGCTCGTGCCTGGCCTGCTCCAGACCGAGTCGTACGCCCGCGCGGTCCTGACGTGGAAGCCGGAGAGCGCCAGCGCCGGGGCGAACCTGACGAACCGGCTCGCGCGCCAATCGGTGCTGGACCGTGCTGAGCTGCGCGTCATGATGCTCGGATCGGTGCTGAACCGTGAGGTGGGCGACGCGTCCATTATGTGTGAGCAGGTACAGCACCTTCTGGCGGTGGGCAGTCGTCCGTCTGTCGTGCTCCAGGTCATTCCTGACACGCCTGATGTTGCCGGTGCTCTGGGAGGGGCGTTCGCTATAGCGACCGAGGGCACGGCGGACGTAGCCGCGTACGCGGAATCGATCGTCCAGGGCGCGGTGTATACCGATGCTGACCTGATCGCGCGTGCTGCCCGCGTGTTCGATGGCTTGCGCGCGGACGCGCTACCGTGGACGCAGACCAAAGATCTCCTGGAAAAGGCAGGTGAGCGATGGAGTCTTTGAACTGGCGTAAGGCCAGCTACAGTGCAGCGAACGGCGGTGGCTGCGTCGAAGTGGCCGACCACGGCAACCGCGTACTCGTCCGTGACACGCAAGACCGTCCCGGCCCGGTGCTCCGGTTCGTTCCCGAGGCGTGGCGCATGTTCGCCGAGCAGGTGAAGCGCTCGTTAGCACTTGGCCCCGGTTGCGGGGCCGGGGTCGGCGCGCTGCTGGTAGGGAGCGCTCCCGTGTCCTGGGGGCGCTCCCTTGCTGTGCCTGGGGTTGTTTCCTCGTTGGCCGGGACGGGCGGGGCCTGGGGTGTCGGCGGGGGCGGTGTGCTGGTTCCGCCAGTGGGGGGTCGGCGCGGTATGCGAGTCGTCGGTGGCGCGCGGAGCGCGCCCTCGGGCGGGGGAAGGGCAGAAGGGGGTGCGGGGGAAACTGGGAAACCGGGCTGTGGGGGGTTTCCCGGTGTCCCCCGCGATGCTTGCAGGTTTCCGCGTGCGGAAGGCTCGGTGCGGTATGTGCGCGTGCTGCGCGATAGCGCGGCGTCCTGGGCACTTTCCACGGTCATGCGTGCCGGTTTTTGATTGCGCTTTCCGTGGTCATTGGTGCGGCGGGTTCTGTCCGTGTGGGGAGGCAGGAATGGGGGTCTGGGGGAAAACCTGGATTGCGACACGAGGTCGCACGTTGTGAGTGAGCTGGTCAAGGAGGTCTGGCTGATGCCAGGGACGTAGCTACGGGTTTGTGTTCGGCCTGTCCCCGCCGTGACGTGCGTGGCCGGTTCCTGACCGGTCGGGTGCGGAGCTCACGGGAAAGCCCGAGGGCCGTCGCGCCAGCCATGGCGGTCACAGGTGAGGGGAAGGACCGGAGGGGCGACTGTCAGGGAACCCTTGCTGATGCCTCGTCATTTCCACGCCCCGGGCTGGGCTGTCTGGCCGGGGTGGCAGGGACCGGCCGTTGAGAGGCGGCAGGCGGCGGCCGCGGATCCAGCGATGGCCGGTGAACACCGCTGTCCCCGGGGTATAGAGGGCGCCCGGTCCGGTCCGGGTCTCATGCGTGCGGAACGTGGAAACCTCGCCAGGGTCCGCTCGGGCAGGCGCGGGTATGCGCAGGCCGGGTGGTAGGCCGACCGTAAGGGGGGCGGAATCCCCTGGCGGGACAGGGTGACTGAGAAGCGAATGCCGGCGGCTGAAAGGCAGCAGGAAAGCGGCGCCGTGGTGCCCGGGTCTCCTCCGGGTGGCGCTCGTATAACTGGCCGGATACCGGCGTGTGCCGGGCCCGCAAGGGAGCTGACGCAGTCAGGTGAGCCTTTGGAGCGAAGCGAGCGTTAATGCCGGAACCGACGGGCAAGTTGGACACTTCGGTGAACGGACCTGAGGGCCTGCCGTTTGATGGTGACGCCTGGGATCGTGTGGACTGGCGGGGCCATGAGGAGCAGGTACGGCGGCTGCGGAGCAGGATCTTCAAGGCGGTGCAGGAGGGTGACTGGCCACTGGCCAGGAACTTGCAGAAGCTGATGCTGCGGAGCTGGAGCTGCACGCTGGTAGCGTGCGGCAGGTGACGCAGCGCAACACGGGCCGCGGGACCGCGGGAATCGACGGGCTGGTCGCGGTGACCAGCCAGGCCAGGGCCGAGATGGCGGTGCGCGTGCACGCCAGCATCGGCTCGCATGTGCCGTCCCCGGTCCGGCGGGTGTATGTACCGAAAGCCAGTGATAAGACGAAAATGCGGCCGCTCGGGATTCCAGTTATCGCGGACCGATGCCATCAGGCCCGGGTGAAGAACGCGCTGGAGCCCGAGTGGGAGGCCCGGTTCGAGCCCCGTTCGTACGGGTTCCGGCCGGGCCGCGGCCACTGGCGTTCGGTTAAGGTATGGGTGATTCTGACCTGCGGGTTTGCGCCTGGCTTATGCAGGACGGTTCCTGGTTCCGCGGTCACGGATTGCAACTGCGGGGCCAGGGCGGCCGGGGTCACGTTG
>JBOHCG010000301.1:0-9301 GCA_050698735.1 Streptosporangiaceae bacterium
GACATTACCTCGCGCCCGCCGCGAATCTGAGCGCCCCGTGGTAGGCTGCCGCCGGAATTGCCGGCCAGCAGGCATCGGGGAATTGCCTGCGGTACGCCGTCATCTATGGGGGAATATCCAATGCATTTCAGACCAGCGCGAACCACGGCCATGGCCGCCGTCTTCGGCGGGATCCTGGTCCTCGGCCTCGGATCCGTCCAGGCGGCCATGGCACAGCCCGGGAACTACGTAGCATGCAACGCGAGCGCGCTGGTGTCTGCCTTCTGACGCTGACGAACGTGACGGGTCAGGCCGGCAGCGGAAACGCCTTCACCGGGAACCAGGCCGACCAGGGCGGCGGCATCTACAACGGTGACGATGCGACGATCGGGACCGCGTTGCGCAAGGGCCAGATTCATTGAATCTGGCCCTTGTTATTTTTAACGCTTAAATGACATATCCACTGCACGTTCCGGCTCCAACTGCGGCGTGGTAGGCTGCCGCCGGATTCGCAAGCCGCAGCCATCGGGGAATTGACTGCGATAGACCGTCCACAAACCGGTCGTTTTCCGGTCTGATCTACGGGGGATGATTCAATGCATCTCAAACCGGCAAGAACCGCGGCTACAACCGCCGCCATCGGCGGGGTCCTAGTCCTCGGCCTCGGATCCGCCCAGGCGGCCAAGGCCAGCCCCGACAACTACGTGGGGTGCAGTGCGGACGCGCTTGGCAGTGCGATCGGCGGCGGCGGTGCCCTGCACCTGGCGACCGACTGCACCTACCGTCTGCAGGGCACGCTGACCGTTAGCCACAACACCACGATCTACGGCGACGGCGCCACCCTCGAGGGCGGAGGGCTTCGCTCCTCCCACTTCAGCATCATGACCGTGGACAGCGCGAAGGACGTCACCCTCTACGGCGTGAACTTCACCGAGGGCTTGACGTATTACAACGGCGGCGCCATCGACAACGACGGAGATCTCACCGTCAACGGCGGCACCTTCAGCCATAACAGCGCCGGGATCCACGGCGGCGCCATCGACGTGGAGGCCGGTTCGCTCACCATCAACAGCGCCGTCTTCATCGAGAACAACGCTTACCATGGCGGCGCCGTCCATACCAACGGCGACGAAATAACAGACATAACCGGTGCGCGCTTCAGCCAGAACGAGGCGCTATCGGGCGGGGCCATCTACAACTTTAACGGCGTAGACGTAGTGGACAGCACGTTCGCCGGGAACACCGCACAAGATGGCGGTGCCATCTTCAACTATCAGGGCAGCCTGACGCTAGGGGATGAGGAGGACGTGCCCGGCAGCGGTGATTCCTTCACCGGGAACATAGCCGACGATGGCGGCGCCATCTACGACTATGGCGATGCCACCCTAGACGACAGCGCGATCGTCTCCAACGCGGCGCACCACGTCGGCGGCGGAATCTACTACTACTACTGCGGCTCGATCACGCTGTCGGGCTCGACCGTTTCCCGCAACGTGCCCGACAATATCTACCACGACGGCTGCTAGCGCGGCCGCGATAGCGCGTGGGCCAGATTAAATTCGATCTGGCCCACCGTCATATTTAATCGGTCTCGGAACCGCCACGGCGGCCATGGCGCAGCCGCGAGCATCATCAAGGGAAGCCGAAGAATCCGGGCTTCAGCCTGCTCACCGCGGACTCGGAGAACCGCGTCACCATCGACAACGTCAACTCCGAAAACGGTGGCGGCACCGAGTGGACCACGGCGGCGCCATCGACAGCTGAGACAACCTTACGTGCAAGTAAAGCGTCTTATGGGACAGGAAGAAGAGAACCAGATCGCCGGTCCCGGTCGCCCCGACCCCGTCGGGCCGGGGCGACCGGGCGGTCAGACGACAAAGTGCCCGTCACCCTAGGAAGAAGGAAACAAAGTGACGGACACTCTGCCGCTTCGCGCCTTGTAGCCTATCAGCCGGTGCCCCGCACGACGATGTTGAAGATTTTCGCCGCGAACCGGCCGGAGCCGGCGGGCGGCAGCTTCGTGAACCAGACCAGCAGGTAGCGCCCGAGAGCCGGGTGCCTCGCGGTGAACGTGTGCGTCCCGCCGATGTCACCGGCGCGCGCCACCGTCCGGAACGTGGACAGGGTCGCGGGCGTGAGCGCGTCGTGGTTGCCGACCTCGATCGACACGTCGGCGCCCCGGGCAGGCCCGAAGGTAATGGTGACGGAGCTGATCGCGACCGGTCGGCCCATATCCAGGATCAGGCCGGTCCCCTGCTTCAGGCCACCGAAGACCGGGCTGCCGAGGTAGTACTGGCTCAGCCAGTACGTGGCGGGATTTCCGTCGATGGCGTTCGGGGCAAGGGCACTGTTCTCGTTGCCCGGGTCAGCCGGCAGGCCTTCCACGTCGAACCCGGCCGCCCCGACGGGCTCGAGCACCACGCTCAGCGGGCTCGGCGGACCCAGCGGGCGCACCAGCGGGTAGGCGCCCGAGGCCTGCCCGGTGACCGGGGCGGGCCAGGTGGCCGAGGTCACCGGGCCAGGCCGCACCGCCGTTACGCGGCCCGCCGCGGAAGGGCGCGGGGTGGCGGCGCGGGCGCCTCCCGGCGTCAGGAACCCCCAGCGCACGGCCAGCCCGGCGGTGATCATGAGGATCACGGCGAGGGCCAGGAGCCGCAGGGCGGGACGCCGGCGGGTGGCGGCCAGGATCAGGCGGAACGCGCTCCGGGCGGCGCGCGCCACGATGTAGGACAGGCCCACCATGGGCAGGACGAGCATCGCCGCGGAGACGACGGTGAGCAGCCCGGAGGCGATCTCGGCGTGCCCGAACTGGGCGGTGAGGGCGTGCAGCTGAGTGAGCAGGGACCGGGCGGATGTCCGGGCCAGGCTAGGGCCGTCCAGGACGATGAACGCCAGTGGCAGGACGAGCATGGGCACGACGATCAGCACCCAGATCGTCAAGGAGATCCGGGCCGAGCGCTTGAGCTTGCGCAGCTGGGGATCGGCCGACCGGCCGGGAATCAGGCTGCGCAGCGTGGGCCCGATGCGGCGGAACAGGTCGGGCAGACCGATCAGGTCGGCCAGGATGAAGTACCCGTCGAACCGCAGGGACGGCAGCATCTGCTGGACGATCTCCAGGTGGATCAGCACGATCGCGGCGACCAGCGGCAGGTAGCCCGTGGCCAGGTAGCCAGCGGTCAGCAGCAGCACGAAGATCGCGTTGAAGTAGACGCCGCCCAGGTCGGTACGGAGCCGGCCGGCCCGGCCCAGCCGGTAGGCGTCGGTGACGTTGGTGAAGAACGCGGGCCAGATCAGGTAGATGCCCATGCCGATGACGCCGGCACGCGCGCCGCCGTACCGGCAGGCGGCGGCGTGGCCGCACTCGTGGAACAGCATGGAGGTGATCGACAGGCCGAGGACCAGCAGCACCAGCAGCGGGTGGAGCAGCACGTACCGGGACGCGGATCCGGCCCGGCCGGTGCCGAACAGCCAGGCGTCCGAGGCGATCAGCGCGGTCAGTACCAGGGTCACCACGACCGGGCGGAACAGCGGGCGGAACACGCGGGCCAGGACCTGGACGCCCGCCGCGGGAACGATGGTCCGGCGCAGTTTCAGGGTCAGCAGGCCGGCGTCGGCCCGGGGCGGTCCGGCTGGGCTGGCCGGGTCGGCCGTGGCCAGCAGGCCGAGCGGCCCGAGCTTGTGGGTCAGCAGGTACTCGATGTTGCCGACGCTCACCGCACGGCCGAGGCCGGCGGTGACCTGGTCCGCGATCTCGCTGGTGGTCCGCCGACCGTCGATCGCGCTGACCACCAGGTACAACAGCCGCGACAGGTGCGCCACCTGGCCGACCGCGTTGCGGGCCAGATAGGTGGCCTCGGCCAGACCCGACCCCTGGTACTCGCCGATCAGCTCCACCCCGGCGGCCAGGCACGGCACCGCGGGGACGCTCTTGTCCGGGCCGGCCGCGTCCGCGCCGGGCTGATCCGTCCCTATCGCGGTGCCTCCGCGGCCGGGCGGCAGGGCCGGTCCCGCGGCCGCGGGTCCGGAGGCCCAGGTCCTCAGGCACAGCAGCTCGCCGTCGACGGCAGCATCCGCGGGGACGGCAGCCGCCCGGCGCAGCCGCCGGTGGTAATCCCCGATCCAGCCCTGATCCGGCTGGGCGGCGATGGGAGGCACCGGAGCGGCCCGGTCCCCGGACAGCGCCCGGCGGGAGCCGCCCGAAGGGCGGCCCCCGCCGGAGTGCACTGCGGGCAAGAACGATCCGCAGATCAGCCGCCGCCGCCGAGGTGGTTAAAGCTGGCGATGATGACCGCCTGGATGTTGACCGCTACGTTGACCGACTGGTAGGAGCCTGCCTGGAAAGCGTTCGCGAAACCGATGTTGCCGATGATGATGGCGCCAAGGGCCTCACGCTCGGGCAGCAGCTCACCGGTCTCGGTCCGCAGCTCGTCGATGCTCAGCTCGGACATGGTGGTTTCCCTTCTTCCTATCGAGTTACCCGGCACCGCGCTTCGCGGAAACCGGGTGGCGCACGTGACAGTTAAGACAAGGTTGCCAAGCCACGTGCACGAACTGGGGCCGAAGACAACGCTTAGGTCACGTCCGGAAAGGCCGGCTCATATTGGCACAAGCTCGATTCAGTACTCAATTTACGCCCTCTCGCCCTTAACGGACCTTAGCATGCCCCCGCTATGCCGTGCAATCTCCGCGCAGCCAACTTCCGGCCGCGTCGCTGGATTGCGGGATAAAGCTAACAGACTCCCGCTATGCAACGCAACCTGAGATTCAGTGAATTTTTCAGCAGCCGCAGATATTCGGGTAAACCCGGGTTAACCGGGATAGTTTGGCATGGATACTGGGATAAGGAAAAGGACTGCCGGGCGCCTTTCATCGTTATGTCGCCGTGACTTTACCAGGCTAGCATCACGCAGGAAGCCGCTTTTCCGAAGAACCATCAGGTCTGATTCATCCCGATATGGCGGATGCATTAAACAATGGTGAATTCATGACGCAAGCGGCCGGTCTCATCCGTGACATAGCGCTGCATGCAGGAGAAATACACAGCACATGGTACGCGGATCGTGACATTGCACCTGAACCCGACAGTTACGACCCGCCGCTATAGCGAGATCGCCTTCGAGGGTTGCGTGTGATAAATTGCCGGGCCAAGCGAGGAAAGGATCACGATGTTGCCTAGAATGACGGATAGAGTTCGTCGGCTGCGCTCCGGAGCGCTCACCCTGGCGCTGGCGGCTTTTGTCCCGCTTGCCGTTCCTGCCGCCGCTTCCGCGAGCGTCGGCCCGGGCTTTGCCCTGGGCTTTCCTGAGCCCGGAAGCTTCGTCATCCACACCGGGCCGGGCCCTATCGTAAACCAGGTGAACGCGGATTCCGCAGTGAGTCAGGCGAACGTCTTCAAGGTAAGGTTCCAACTCGGTGTGTCGCCGGGCCCTGTCGTCGACGCCGTCAATCGCTCGGTTGCGCTGACCAGCGAGTGCAGCAATTGCAACGCGACCGCGATCGCCTTCCAGATCGTCACCACCACGGAACAGGACCTAACCTCCCTTGCTGCCATTAACGTGGCGAGCGCGACAAATTATGAGTGCACCGGGACCTGCGACGCGGAAGCCGACGCCTACCAGCTGGTGGTCGCCACCGACACCCCGCAGGCCCTTCCCTTCTCGGGGCTGCTGAACTGGCTGCAGCTGGGCGCGCTGTACAACGTGCAAGCCCAGTTCGACGCCCTGCCGCAGTCCGGCCTCGACCTGGCCCAGATCCAGGCCAAGTGTGAGGACCTGGTGAACCAGGCCGTGGCCATCCTGCAGCTCGCCACCTACCAGCCGTCCGGGCCGACGTTTTCTCCGGCCGTGCAGCCCGGTGCCGGGACCAACGTCGCGCTTACCCAGAGCGACCGGCCGGTGCTCAAGCTGTATCACGACTTCCAGTTCCAGCCGTCCTCGGGCGGCTGAGGTCCAGCAAGGTTGCGAACGGTGAATCCCGGGCCGCCAGGAAAGGCGGCCCGGGATTCATCCTGTCCGGGGAAGCGGCCTCCGATGCGGTGTAGCCGGGTGGCCGGGGCTGGGCAGGGACCGCGAGCGGTTCAGGCCAGTCCCCCGGCTACCTCGGCCGCGATCCGGGGGTCCACCCGGATCGCGCCCGCGAACTGGGCACCGAAGCTGGCCGGGACCACCTCGACGTCCAGGCCCGGCTCCGGCGCCTGGATCATCCACCCGTTGCCGATGTAGATGGCCACGTGCGAGATGTAGCCGGGGGCGGTCGGGTCGGTGTGATAAAAGAGCAGATCGCCGGGCTCCAGCTCGCTGACGGGCACCGCGGGCCCGGTCCTGGCCTGGTTGGCGGCCACCCGCGGCATCGACACGCCGGCCTGGGCGAAGGCCCACTGGACCAGGCCCGAGCAGTCGAACGACGTCGGCCCCGAGGCGCCCCACGCGTATGGCAGGCCCCGCCTGCTCTCCGCCGCCTGCAGGGCCGCGGTCAGCTGCGACGTCGACATGAACTCGGTCGCCGCCCCGTAGCCCGCCGCGAGGCCCACGCCCGACGTCTGGGCCTCCTCCGTCACCAGGGGCTCGACCGCCGCGCCGCGCGGCAGCACCGCCCTGATCCGCGCCTCGAGCGAGGCCACGCTCGCGGGCGGCGCGGTGATCACGATGGCGTTGCCGGCCGGCATGCCCAGCGACCTGGCCACCGCGTCCGACACCACGGCGTCGACGCCGCCGATGCCCACCGTGCCGAACGCCGCCACCGGCAGCCGTTCCTGCCTGCTGCCTGCCACCGTGACCGTGCCGCCGAGGGACAGCCGGTCCAGCTTGCCCATGGTGTAGGAGACGGCGACACCGCCGTCGGCCACGTCCTGCCACAGCGAGTTGGACGCCGCCGTGGGCCCGGCGGCGTAGCCGCGGAACGTGGACGGGTCCACGCCGAGCACCGCGACGTACCGGCCGTTGATCTGGATCATGGCGGCCTCGATCGCCACCGTGCTCGTCACGTCGTGCAGCCGCGACACCGCGGCCTGGACCTGCCCGGACAGCGAGAACGGCGCGACGACAAGCAGGTCGGCCTGCCGGAGCCCGCGCAGCGGGGCGACCTTCGCCGGCCCGGAAGAGCCGTGGTCCGCCCCGGCGGACGGCCGGGCCACCGGCACCGCGAACGAGCTGTCGCCGGTCCCGGCGCTCCCGCCGAGTATCGGCACCACCGGCGGGGCGCTGCGGCCCGGGGCGGGCCGGGGGGCAGGGACGACGGGATGCGTCCCGGGCCCGGCTGCAGTGCCGCCGCTGGGCCCGCCACTGGGCCCGCCACTGGGCCCGCCACTGGGGCCGCCGCCGACCGTCGCAACGATCACCCCCGCCACCGTCCCGGCCACCGCAAGCACGCCGATGAGGGCGGGCACGTGATGCCGTGACCGCAGCAACCGCCGGATTCCCCTGGCTCCCCCGGATGCGCCGGCCCGTATCCGCCGCAAGCACCGCCCGGCGGCGTCCGTCATCAGATGCATCGCCTCCACCCTGCCTCATGGCGCCAGGAACCGTCCAATCGGCCCAGGCAGGTCAGCCGGCTACGACACGGCCAGAGCGTCCCTGAGCTGCTGCGGCGTGGTGACGGGTGCCTGGCAGGCGAACTCGCGGCAGACATAGGCCGCGGGCGCTCCTTCGACCAGGCCCCGGCCCTCGAGCAGCGCCAGCTGCGCGCCGGTGCCGTCGCCGTAGGCGGTGACCGCGCCGGGCGGGGCCGCGTGCAGCGCGGTCCTGTGCAGCTCGCCGGTCCGCTCATCCTCCGCGGAACCCACGATCGCGATCTCGACGGGCCCGGCCAGCACGGCCTCGGCGACGGCGAGCCCCGCGCCCGCGGCCCGCGGGTACCTGGCCGCGATCGCGGGCAGCACGCGGAGCCCGGCAAGCGCGGCCTCCCGGTGCCTGGCCGAGCCGGTCAGCGTGGCGTAACGCAGCAGCGCACCGCTCACGGCGAAGGCGCCGGACGGGGTGGCGTTGTCGGCCGGGTCGGCCGGGCGGAAGATCAGCGGCTCGCCGTCGGCCGCCGTGTCGTAGAAGCCGCCGGCCCCGTCGCCGAACTCCGTCAGCGCGACGTCGAGCAGCTGCCCGGCCAGCGCCGTCCAGTGCCCCTCGCCGGTGATCCCGGACAGCACCAGGAATCCCTCCGCGACGCAGGCGTAATCCTCGAGGATGCCCGCGGTGTCCCCCGCCGAGCCGTGCCGCGAGGTACGGATGAGCCTGCCGTCCACCAGGTGCACCTCGGCAAGCAAGGCGGCGGCGTCCAGGGCGACCGCGGTCAGGTCCGGCCGGCCGAGCAGCACCCCGCACTCGGCCAGGGCGGAAATGGCCAGGCCGTTCCACGCGGCGACCACCTTGTCGTCCCGGCCGGGGCGGACCCGGCCATCGCGCGCCGCCAGCAGCGCCCGCCGGACCTCGGCGAACCGCTTGGCGTCCTCGGGATCGGCGCGCAGCTGCAGGACGGAGGCGCCGCGCTCGAAGGTCCCCGTGACGCCGAAAACCCGCGCCGCGAACTCGCCGTCCTCGCGTCCGAGGACCGCGTCCAGCTCGGCCGGGCGCCACACATAGAACCGTCCCTCCTCGCCCTCGCTGTCCGCGTCCAGCGAGGCCGCGAACCCGCCCTCGGGCGTAAGCAGCTCCGACCGCAGCCACGAGCACGTCTGCCCGGCCACCCGGCGGGCAAGCTCCGATCCGGTCGCGCGCCACAGGTTCAGGTAGACCCGGGCCAGCAGCGCGTTGTCGTAGAGCATCTTCTCGAAGTGCGGTACCACCCAGCCGGCATCCACCGAGTACCTGGCGAACCCGCCGGCGAGCTGGTCGTACATGCCGCCGCGGGCCATCGCCTGGCAGGTGCCCCGCGCCATGACAAGCGCCTCGGGCGAGCCGGTCCGCCGGTGGTGGCGGAGCAGGAACTCAAGCACCATCGACGGCGGGAACTTCGGCGCGCCGCCGAACCCGCCGCGCTCGCCGTCGTAGGCGTCCCCGAGCGCGGCCGCCGCCGCGTCCGCGACCTCGCCGAACTCCGCCCCCGAGCCCTCGCGCAGCGCGCGCGCGGTGGCCGCGGCGTTCTGCGCCAGCGCGGCGGCGACCTGCTTGGCCTGGCCATCGACGCCGTCGCGCTGGGTGCGCCAGGCCTTGGACACGTTCAGGATCAGCTGCCTGAAGTAGTCGGGGGGAAAGTAGGTGCCGCAGCGGAACGGCTCCTTCTGCGGGGTCATGAACACCGTCATCGGCCAGCCGCCCTGGCCGGTCATCGCCTGCGTCGCGGTCATGTAGACGTCGTCGACGTCGGGCCGTTCCTCCCGGTCCACCTTGACCGC
>JBOHCG010000302.1:0-9299 GCA_050698735.1 Streptosporangiaceae bacterium
GAGCCGCTCAACCGCCACCGTGATCAGCCGGACTACCTCGTCGTCGGTGAGCAGTTCGGGCGCCGGCAGCCAGTCAAGACCCTCGGGCGGCATGCAGTACGCGCACCGCAGGTTGCACCGGTCGGTGAGCGATACGCGCAGGTCGGTCGCGACCCGGCCGAACGAGTCAGCCAGCATCGTCTAAGCCTACGCGCGACGTCAAAAACCGGTCGCGATCGGGAGCCTTCGTACTACCTGCGTCGCGCCCGTGGTCAACCATGGCGATCAGCCATGCCGGACCAGGCCGTAGGCCCGCTCGGGCCTGATGCGCACGACAAGCCGCCCGTCCCTGACCATGGCCGCCCGGTAGTCGTCCCAGTCGGGATGCTCGCCCTGCACCGCCCGGTACAGGTTGACCAGTTCCTCGACCGCCGCGTCGCGGGTGTCGGCGGCCACCGCCGACAGCTCGGCATGCCCGTCGACCACGGCATAGGACCAGAAATCGTTGCTCGCGACGTGGAAGCTGACCCGCGGATCGCGGCGCAGGTTACGCGTCTTAGCCCGGTCATCGGTGACGGAAACCCGGATGATCTGCGCTTCCGGGTCCCACCCGTAGTTCACGTTCGACAGCTGCGGCCACCCGTCCCTCCGGAAGGTCACGAGCACCCCCTGCCGCCGCCCTGCGATCAGCTCAGCAAACCCGTCCTCGATCATGCCCCCCGCAACAACTCCCGCGCATCCGATGTTCCGCGCCGCATATCAGCGCGGCCGCAGCACAAGCCCTACGTTGAGAACGTAAAGAGCCTCGGCTTCCTCACTCACCTCGTACAGGATGCGGACATCGCCAGCGTGCAACCGGTAGAAGCCGGAGCCGCCCCAAGGGACCGCCCCCTCTGGGTACGGATCCTCGGCCAATGCCGTGATCGCTCTCGTAGCGCGGCGGAAGGCATCATGGTCAGCAGCCCGCAGGGCCACAAGCCCCGGACGTGCCGTTTCCCCGCAGGACCAGGGTTAACCTCATGCAGGCCGCTCGTCCCAGGCGTCCAGAGCCGCCTCGATGTCCTCAGGGGTACTGACGATGACCCCGGTGACGCGGTTAGCAGCCTTGTCGGCGATATGCCTGGCGATCGCCGCGCCATCCTGAAGGTCGGCTAGGTCATCAACGCCGATGATGGCGGCAACGGGCATGCCGTGCTCGGTAGGAGTCACGGGATGTGCTCATGGCGGGCTTTGCTGACAAGCTCCCCCAGGTGTGCTGGTGCCTCGGTGAGAGGGACCGCCATATTCAGCGCCTCGCTCATGCCTGGATTGTAAGCACATCGCCCGCAGTTAGGGGCGATCCGAGTCGTGGATGATGCTGCAACGCAACCTGCTCTACACCGGCGTCACCCGCGCCAGGAAACTCGTCGTCCTGGTCGGCTCCCGCAAGGCACTGGCCGCCGCCGTCCGCACACCGGGAGCGGGCCGCCGCCACACCGCCCTTACCCACCGCCTCTACACCAGCTGACGCCCAAACAAGACCCACAGGATGGGCAGGCCGCGTCCCAATCCGGGCCGAACATGATGTGCTGGATGATCAGCTGGGGGTGGTCGCCGAACAGGCCGGCCAGCGTGACCGGCCCGTCCGGCCCGTCCGGCCCGTCGAAGGCGTAGTCCTGCGCCACCTTGACCATGGGCAGCCGCCGCCGTTCGGCGTTCAGCGCATCACGGCGGCGGGTCAGCTCCTTCTCCCGCTCCAGCAGCCGCAGCCTGGCCTGTAGCCACTGCTCGCGCGACACAACCTCCGACAACGCCATCACGCCGCGGCCCGCAGGAGACCGCCCTGACGGATAAGACCGGCGAAGGGGCACGAAGTAATCGGCCCGGGCCCGGCTCGGTGATTCAGCCTGCAGCCTCAAGCCAATGCAATGCCAGCCGCGCGACGGTTTCGGGGCGTTCGAGATGGAGAAAATGACCGGCATTCTCGATGATCTCGATCCGGGATCCGGCGGCGAGACCAGGCTGAGCGTCGCGCAGGAAACGCGGGTCGATGCAGCCGTCGTCGGCGCCGCCAAGCAGCATGAGCGGTTTGCTGGCGGTGGTTTCGGTGCGCTGAGCGATGCCGGACAGTGCCGGGTCATGCAGGGTGGTGTCGAATATGGCGCGGTAAATCCGCAGCGCGTTGCGGATGAACCGGGGGTCGCGCGCGCCGCTTTGCTGCTGGCGTGCACCTTTGTGGGGTCGATACTGGCGGCGTTTATGGCTGGGCCGAGGCCGGGGGTGCCGGGCTTGGCGGTTCGCCGGTGGCTGGTGATCATGCTGGCTGCGGCGAGCCCGATCACGGCGATAACGCCCGCGGCGATGAACGCTGCCCGGTATCCGGCCAACAGGGCGGCGGGTGGGGCGGTGGCAGCGTGAGGGGATAGGTAGCGGGTGGTGGTTGCCGCTACCGTGGAGCAGATGGCTACCCCGAGGGCGCTGCCCATGGTGAAGGAGATGTTCTGCACCGCGGAGGCAGAGCGCCCGCCACGCCCTGCCCGGCCCAGGCGACGATGAGCACGGCAGCGCCCGGCGCAAGGCCGCAGGCCAGCGCGACGCGGGTCAGCAGCTTCTCATCGGTGACGTGGACCGCGGCGCCCTCGACCACGACGTCGATGCCTTCGTCCCAGCGGTTGCAGCCGGTCGTCAGCACGACATGCGGGTTGGCGCGCAGGTTGGCGAACTTCTGCTCCTCGGCACCGGTGTGAAAGTAGACGGCCCCCTCCACCCACGCCGCGACCAGCGGTGTAACGTGTGGCCTGCCATCGGCGCGGACCGTCGAGATCCAGGACAGCTCGGCCGCCTCCAGCAGCCTGCGGGTCTCCTCCCACCCCACAGGGGCCGCGGACGGATCGCTGTACCGAGGGTCAAGCGCGGTGACTGGTGTGGTCATCGGCACCTCTCCGATCGAAACTGTCTTTATGACGGGCCCGGATCCCGTGCCCGCCGCTAACCAGTGAGACCGGCGGGGGGGGGGATGATCGGTTCTGCCGAGACGGCTTCGCGCGGGTCTGTGCCGGTTACGGCAGCCTGGTGGGCAGCCCGAACTGGCCAAAAAGCTCCGCGCCGGTGACCGCGGCATTGGAGTGCGGCGGCAGCAATTCGGCGGCCTGGAAGGCGGTCACCGCGGCGATCTTCCCGCCGTCCAGGGTGAGCACGTCGATGACGGCAGGAACGAACGCGTGCTTGGCCTGGCTGAACAGGTAGCAGCCGACGGCAAGCTGCCCGTTCGCCCGGACCGGCCGGTGTTTCCACCGCTCGGCGAGCGGGCCGCGGACCAGGAAGTCGGTGATCGCCTCGCGGCCGCGGAACCACGCGGGAACCGGCGGCATGGACCAGATCGCGTCCTCGGTCAGCATGCTGACCAGGCCGTTGACGTCGGCTCGCTCGACGGCTTCGGCGTACCGCTCCGCGACCTGCCGGATGCGCTGGTCACCCAGGGCCGCCAGGGCCGCTTGCTGGCTCTGGGCCGGCAGGCGGCTGCGCACTGCAGCCCGGGCGCGCTGCAGGGCGCTGTTCACCGCTGGTGCCGAGGTGCCGAGCTGGCTCGATATCTCCGCGGTCGACAGGCCTGCCACCTCGCGCAGCAGCAGGACAGCCCGCTGCAGCGGCGGCAGGTACTGCAACGCCACGATGAACGCCAGCTCGACACTTTCCCGCTGCTCATACCGTGTTTCCGGGGACAGGGACGGGTCGTGAGCCAGCCACTGGTCCGGGTACGGCTCCAGCCAGGGCGGACCGGCCGCCAGGGCCTCGGCGGCGTCCTGCCCGGCGGCCGGGCCGAAGTCCACCGGCAGCTCACGCCGCGAGCGGTGCTTGGCGGTGTCCAGCGCGGCGTTGGTGGCGATGGCGTACAGCCACGAGCGCACCGAACCGCGGTCGGCGAACCCGGGTAGGCCCCGCCAGGCGCGCAGCAGCGTCTCCTGCAGGGCGTCTTCGGCGTCCTGCACCGAGCCGAGCATCCGGTAACAGTGCGCCCGCAGCTCCGCATGGTAGGCCCTGGCCAGCTCGCCGAACGCGTCAGCGTCACCGTCGCTGGCCAGTTTCAGCAGCGCCGCCTCGGTGGTCATCCGTAGGTGGGGTGCTGCGGCCAGCCAACCGGGGAGTCCTCCCAGTCTTCCTGCCGGCCGTAGGGGCACAAGTCGAGGATGTTGTGCGTGAAGACCAGCCGGTCCACGCCGCGGGTCACGGTCGAGTAAGTGCGGTAGACGTCCGTGCCGTCGCGGAAGAACACGTTCAGCATGAATCCGTCGCCGGCGTCGGCGCCGCAGTCGGTGGAGAATGACGTGCCGTGCGAGGACACAAAGGGCAGCGCCCAGCCCATCTGGGCCTTGTAGTCCTCGATCTGCGCCAGCGGCATATCCGACACCGTCGCCCAGGCCGCCCCCGCCTCGGCCAGGCCGTCCAGGTCGGGGACGTTCTTGACGAACCCGGTGCAGCCGGGGCAGAACCTGCCCGGCCCCAGATCCATGAACTGGTAGACAACGAGCTGGTGCCGTCCCTCGAACAGGTCGGTCAGCGTCTTCGGGCCCGCCGGCGTGCCGAATAGGTACCCGTTGCCGAACTTGACCATCGGCAGCCGGCGGCGCCGCGCGGCCAGCGCGTCCAGCGCTCGGGTGGCTTCCTTCTCGGCCTTCAGCAGTTCATCACGCTCCTGCTGCCACTCCCGGGCCGACACGATCCTCGGTTTCGCGATGCTCTGCATGGTCTCCATCCTCCGGACCCGTCCAGCGGGCATTCGCCCACATGAACAAGGACTGGGCGGAGCCGCCGAACTCATCGCCGGGCGGGCCACCACTTCCCAGACGTCCTCGCCAAACGTCTCGTGCAGTCACGCAGGGATCTCGCCCTCGACGCGGGCTGTCCTGGGGGCTGCATTCCGGCGGATAGCGAATCCGCATGCACCGCCGTGGCGAGCATGAATCATCAGCGACGTGCCAGCTTTGTGCCAGCACCCGCCCGTTATGTCCGGTTATGCCTGCCCGGCGCGCGGCTGGCCGCAGGTACCGCATGAGGGCATATACGCGGTTGGCGGAGGCGGACGGGGATCGAACCCGCCGACGACGCAGCGCGCCGTCCACCGGTTTTGAAGACCGGGGGGGCCACCAGGCACCCAGACGCCTCCGCGGTCGACTTTACTGGCAGGCGCGACCGGCGCTGGAGGCCGGCGGCCCGCCCCCGTAGGATGCCCGGTGGCATCCGCGAGACAGGGGAAACGGGCGTGAGCGGTGTGTGGTGGGAGAGCGCGATCGTGTACGAGGTCTACCCGCGCAGCTTCGCCGACTCCGGCGGCGACGGCGTGGGCGACCTGCCGGGGCTGCGGTCCCGCCTCCCGTACCTGGCCGACCTGGGCGTGGACGCCATCTGGCTGACCCCGTTCTACCCGTCTCCGCTAGCCGACGGCGGTTACGACGTCAGCGACTACCGTGCGGTGGACCCGCTGCTCGGGTCCATGGCGGACTTCGATGCCCTGGTCTCCGACGCCGCCGGGCACGGTATCCGGGTGATCATCGACCTGGTCCCCAACCACTGCTCGAGCGCGCATCCGCTGTTCCAGGCCGCGCTCGCCGCTCCGCCATGCAGCCGGGAGCGGGCCAGGTTCATCTTCCGCGACGGCCGGGGCGCCAACGGTGAGCAGCCGCCGAACAACTGGGTATCGGAGTTCGGCGGCTCAGCGTGGACCCGGGTGACCGAGGCCGATGGCAGGCCGGGGCAGTGGTACCTGCACCTGTTCGACACCGGCCAGCCGGACTGGAACTGGAACAACCCTGACGTGCCCGCCATGTTCGCGGACGTGATCAGGTTCTGGCTGGACCGCGGCGTCGCGGGGCTGCGGGTCGACGTCGCGCACGGCCTGTTCAAGGACCCGAACCTGCCGGACATCCTGGTCCAGGGACCGCTGAACGCGCCCTCCCCGTACCGCCACCGGCCAGAACTCCACGAGCTTTACCGGTCCTGGCGGGCCATCCTGGACTCCTACCCGGCCACCGGGTTCCCCGGAGCGCGGACGGCCGTCGGGGAGGTCTGGTACGACGTGCCGGAGACCCTCCTCCCGTATCTCGAGCCCGACGGCCTGCCCCAGGTCTTCAACTTCCAGCTGGTCCTGGCGCGCTGGCAGGCGGCCGCATTCCGCGACGCGATCGACGGGGTGCTCACGCTGACCGGCGGCTCCCGCGCGCCGTGGGTGCTCGGCAACCACGACGTGCCCAGGCCGGTCAGCCGCTACCAGCTGGACGAGGGGTTCACGCCGGACATGATCATCGAGCTCATGTCGCTCGGCCCAACCCGCGCCGGACAGGGAGTGCGCCGCGCGCGGGCCACCGCGCTGCTGCTGCTCGCCCTTCCCGGGTCGGCCTACATCTACCAGGGCGAGGAGCTGGGCCTGCCGGAGGTCACCGACATCCCGCCCGAGGCCCGCCGGGATCCGAGGTTCCGCCGCAGCGGCGGCGCCCTCCCCGGCCGCGACGGCTGCCGCGTGCCAATCCCCTGGTCCCGTAGTGGTGTAGGCCTCGGTTTTTCCCGAACGAGCAGTGGTGCTCCTCCCGCGCAGCCGTGGCTCCCCCAGCCGGCCGACTGGGGGCGTTACAGCGTCGAGGCCCAGCTCGACGACCTCGCGTCTTTCCTTAGTCTGTATCGGGCCGCCCTCCGGCTGCGCCGCAAGCATCCGGCCCTCGGGCCCGGCACGCTCAGCTGGCTCGACGAACCAGGCTCGGGATCGCTCTTTTTTTCCAGGGAACCAGGATTCATCTTCGCCGCGAACCTCGGCGACGCTCCGGTCCCGCTTCCGCCGCACCGCGAGATCCTGCTGGCCAGCGAGCCGCTCCCGGATGGGAGCCTGCCGCCAGATACGGCAGCGTGGCTGTCGGCACTACCCTAAGGCCATGCCGAAGGTGAGGGTTCCGCGCAAGGGCGTGACGCCGGCCGAATTGGTCGCCGTGCTCAGCCGCAGGCTGGGTCCCGCCTATCAGGTGGAAAACAACGACCAGGGCCGTGTCGTCGTGCGCAAGGGCCCGATGTCCTACGCGACGATATCCGTCGTCAGCACACCGGGGGCGTCCGTCTTCCGGGTGCACGGCGGCGGCCTGCCCGTCCTCCGCCTCGCCACCACCTTCGGTACCGCCCGCCGGGTCGCCGACGTCCTCCGCCGCTCCCCCGAGTTCCGCAGCCTGTGATCCGTACAGACCGTCGAGTTAGCGCAGCAGTCGACGGTCATCGGGCAGGCGCCGGGTGATCCCGGCCCGGTCCAGGTATTCGAGCAGCGGGATCGCCACCCGCCGCGTGGTGCCGAGGGCCTGACGGGCCTCGGCGGTGGTGAACGGCTGCGGCAGGTCTGCCAGCACCCTCGCCGCCTGCACCGCCGCGTCCGGCGCGAGGACGATCTGCTCGCTCACCCGCAGCAGCAGCCCGGCCCGCGCGGCCGCCGCGATCCCCCGCGCATCCAGCCCAAGCTCGCGCAGCCGTCCCGCCTCCGGCGCAACGAACGGCGCCGCCGCAAGATCGGTCAGCACCGCCCGCACGCCGGCGATTATGTGCGCCGGCAGCGATGGCTGCGCCGGTTGGGACGCGGGGGGCTGTGCATGGCCCGCCTGGGCCCCGCCGCCCGCCTGGGCCCCGCCGCTCACCCGAGCCCCGCCGCTCACCCGAGTTTCGCGGGCCATCCGACCCTCGCGGGCCATCCGACCCTCGCGGGCCACTCGAGCTTCGCGGGCCACTCGAGCTTCGCGGGCCACCTCAGTCTCACGGGCTGTCCGGTCCTCACGAGGAACTTGAGGCGCGTGAGCTACCTGGGACTCACGGGGCTCGTCCAACTCGGAGGACTGATCGCCGGACCGCTGTTCTTCCGTCCCGAGCTGCAGGTAGCCTTCGGCCAGCCGGACCCGCGGCAGCGTTTCGTCCGCGGCGGGCGACCGGGCCAGCGCCTCGACCAGGCTCCGGTCGGGCAGGCCGAGGGCGGCCCTGACGGCCTCGGGCGGCATGCCGATGGCCAGCGGATCGCGCCTGGCATGAGCCGCGACTGCGTCGGCTAGCTGGCGGCGCAGCGCGGCCCAGGCGTCCGGATCGGCGAGCCACTCGCCCGCGACCGGCAGCGGGCCGCCCGGCACACCCATGGCCTTAAGCACGCTGGCCCGCAGCAGCCGGTGCCGGCGCAGCAGGTCGGCCGCCGCCGGGACCTCAGGCCAGGCCGCGAGTTCCCGGCCCGCCGCGGCGGCCGCACCCTTGCGTGCGAGCGCGGGAGGGGCGACGTCGAGCACGGTGGCCCCCAGAATCATCGGCTCTGCACTGCCCGGGTCGCGGAGCAGGATCCGGTCGCCGACGTGCAGCGGCAGTAGGTCACGCAGTGTCAGCCGTGCGATCATTTGGCTTACCCCAGCCGGTCCGAGCGGCCGGACCCGCGCGACCGTGCGCGCCGAACCGATGTGCAGGGCCACCTCGGCGGGCAGGTGCGGCTCGCCTCGCATCCGGGGCGCGGCCGGGCCCGCACCGGTCCGCGGGGATGGCGGCAGCGACAGCCGGACGTCGATCAGCTTGGTTAGGCTCCAGCGGCCCGCGTCGACTAGGGCCATGCCACGGGCCGGTACGTCCGCCGCGACGCCGCGCAGGTTCAGCGCGACCCTCGCGACCCCGCAGACCGAGGCCGCGGGCTCGTTCAGCGACTCGATGCCGCGGATCCTGACCGGGCGCATGGACGGGGTGAGCAGGAGTTCCTGGCCGGTGCCTACAGTCCCGGCGGGCAGCGTGCCGGTGACCACGGTCCCGCTCCCCCTGATAGTGAACGACCGGTCTACCCACAGCCGGACCGCGGCCTCCGCGTCGGGAACCGGCAGCGACGCCACCAGCCGGGCCAGCGCCGCCCGCAGGTCGTCCAATCCCGCCCCTGTCACCGCGCTGACCGCCACGGCCTCGACCCGGCCGAGGCTGGTGGCCGCGATCCGGTCCAGCGCCTGCCGCGTCGCGGGGCCTGGATCGGCGAGGTCGGACCGGGTGACGGCTAGCAGGCCGTGTCTGATGCCGCCCGCGTCGATCGCGGCCAGGTGCTCCTCGGATTGCGGCATCCAGCCGCCGTCCGCGGCCACCACGAACAGCACGGCGGGCACCGGGCCGACCCCGGCCAGCATGTTCGGCACGAACCGCTCGTGACCCGGCACGTCGACGAATGCGATCCGCTCGCCGCCGGGCAGGCTCATCCACGCGAACCCGAGGTCGATCGTCAGCCCCCGGCGCCGCTCCTCAGCCCACCGGTCGGGCTCCATCCCGGTCAGCGCCCGTACCAGCGCCGACTTCCCGTGATCCACGTGCCCCGC
>JBOHCG010000303.1:0-9296 GCA_050698735.1 Streptosporangiaceae bacterium
GCCTGGACTCTGCTTGTCCCCCCGGACCCACCCCAGGCGCGACGAAGGAGCGACGAGGGAAGGACGGGCCTCAAGGGGCGCCCGGAGGCGAGCGCGGAAAGCACAGAGCGGATGGGAGGCGCATCGTGACGCGCGAGGAGTTGCTCGGCCAGCTCTACGACGACACCCTTGTCGGCAACGGGCCCGCCGTGATCGAGCTGACCAACCAGGGCCTTGCCATGGGCCTTGGCCCGGAGGTGCTGCTGTACGAGGCGCTGATCCCGTCGCTAGAGGAGGTGGGCGCCAGGTTCGAGCGCGGCGACTTCTTCGTGCCCGAGATGCTGATCGCCGGCAAGGCCATGGTCGGCGCGCTGCATATCCTGCGCCCGCTGCTCGCCGAGACCGGGGCCGAGTCGATCGGCACCATCGTGATGGGAACGGTCAAGGGCGACGTGCACGACATCGGCAAGAACCTGGTCAACATCATGTTCGAGGGCGCCGGCTTCTACGTCATCGACCTCGGCGTGCAGGTCGCGCCGGAGAAGTTCGTCGAGGCGGTCAGGGAGCACAAGCCGGACATCGTGGGCTTCTCCGCGTTCTTGACCACGACCATGCCGATGTTCAAGGCAAACATCAACGCGCTGCAGAAGTCCGGGCTGCGGGACCAGGTCATCGTCATGGTCGGCGGTGCCCCGGTCACCCAGGAGTACGCGGACGTGGTGGGCGCCGACGGGTACGCCGCCGACGCGACCACGGCGGTGGCCCGCGCCAAGGAACTCATCGCGCGCCGCCGCGCGATGGCCAAGGTCTGACCCGGCCCCCAGGCAGAAGTGCAGGGAGACAATCAGTGCACACGATCGTGTCCTCGGCGACCAAGACGGTGCGGATCGGCGATGACCAGCCGTTCGCCATCATCGGCGAGCGGATCAACCCGACCGGCAGGAAGATCTTCCAGCTGCAGCTGCGCAACGGGGACCTGTCCCGGGTGGAGATCGACGTCAGGGACCAGGTGGCCGGCGGCGCCATGCTGCTCGACGTCAACATGGGCGCCCCGCTCGCCGACGAGGCGGCGCTGATGACGCAGGCGGTCACGCTGATCCAGAAGCTGACCGACCTGCCGCTGGTCATCGACTCCTCGATCATCGAGGTGCTCGACGCGGGCCTGGCCGCCTACCAGGGCAAGGCGCTTGTCAACTCGGTCACCGCCGAGGACGAGCGGATGGAGGCGATCCTGCCGCTGGTGCGCAAGTACGGCGCCGCAGTCATCGGCCTGCCCAACGACGAGGAGGAGATCCCCGAGGAGCCGCAGCGCCGGGTCGAACTCGCCCGCAAGCTCATCGGCGTCGCCACCGAGCAGTACAAGATCCCGATCGAGGACATCCTCATCGACCCGCTGGCCATGCCGGTCGGCGCGGACACCCTGCACCCGGGCAGGACGCTGGAAACGATCGCCATGCTCAAGGCCGAGTTCGGCGTCAACATGACGCTGGGCGCGTCGAACGTGAGCTTCGGCATGCCGGACCGGCACTCGATCGCGGCGGCGTTCCTGCCGATCGCGATCAGCCACGGGCTGACCAGCGCGATCATGGACGCGCGGTCGCCGCAGATCGTCCGCGCGGTCAAGGCCTCCGACCTGGTGCTCAACCGGGACGAGTGGGGCGGCTCCTGGATCGCCGCGCACCGCGCCCAGCAAGCGGCCCAGCAAGAGGCACAGCGGGCACAAGCAGAGGCGCAAGGCCAGCAGAGCGGCACATGACGGTTACCGAGGACGTAGCACACGGGCCCGTTCGGATAAATCTTCTTTTCAATGAGCGGCCCGTTCGGGTTCCGTACGGCGTGACCTTGTTCGACGCGGCCAGCTGGAACGGCATCGCGATCGACTCCACCTGCGGCGGCCACGGCACCTGCAAGAAGTGCCGGATCAGGATCGCGGATGACCCGCCGCCGCCGTCCAGCCTGGACATCAGGGCCTATACCCAGGCCGAGCTGGCCGACGGCTGGCGGCTGGCCTGCCGCACCGCGGCCACCAGGGACACCGTGGTCGAGGTGCCGCCGCTGACCACCCGGCCGAAGGCGGCCACGGTGGGCGTCGGCCGCCAGGTCATCCTCCGGCCCGCGGTGCAGAAGCGGTACCTGGAGCTCGAAGAGCCGAACCTGGCCGACCAGGCCACCGACCTGGAGCGGGTGCTCGCCAAGCTCGACGACCTGGAGCCGAGGGCCGAGCTTTCCGTGCTGAAGACGCTCGGCCGGACGCTGCGCGAGGCGGACTGGAAGGTCACCGCGGTCGTGGTGGACGACGTGCTGATCGCGGTCGAGCCCGGCGACACGACGGAGCGCCGGTACGGCATCGCCTTCGACCTCGGCACCACAACCGTGGTGGCCACCCTGCTCGACCTGTCGACGGGGACCCCGGTGGCGGTGCGGTCCACGCTGAACAAGCAGCAGCCGTTCGGCGCAGACGTGATCACCAGGATCAGCGCCACGATGATGGACCCGGGCGCGCTGGACAAGCTGCAGCAGCTAGCCCAGGAGACCCTCGGCGAGCTGGCCCAGACGGTCTGCGAGGAGGGCGGCGTGCAGGCCCGCGAGGTGTACGAGGTCGCGCTGGCCGGCAACGCCACCATGACCCACCTGGTGCTCGGCATCGACCCCGAGCCGCTCGGCATGGCGCCGTTCATCATGTCCACCCGGCTGTATCCCGAGATACTCGCCGCCGACCTCGGCCTGGCGGGCGTGGCGCACCCGCGGGCGCGCGCGGTCGTGTTTCCCTCGTTCGGCGCGTACGTGGGCGGCGACATCACGGCCGGCCTGCTGGCCAGCGGCATGGACAGGGACGCGCGGGTGCGGCTGTTCATCGACATCGGGACCAACTGCGAGATCGTGCTCGGCAACAGGGAATGGCTGGTCGCCACGGCCGCGCCGGCCGGTCCCGCGTTCGAGGGCGCCGCGATCCGGTGCGGGATGCGCGCAGCCGACGGGGCCATCGAGGTGGTGACGATGACCCCCGACGAGCTCACGATGAAGGTGATCGGCGATGCCGAGCCGCTCGGCCTGTGCGGCTCCGGCCTGGTGGACGCGGTAACCGGCCTGGTCAGGGCCGGCCTGCTCGACGCCTCCGGCCGGCTCATCAGCGAGGAGTCGGCGCGGATGGTGGCGCCGGGGCTGGCGGACCGGCTGACCACGATCGGCAAGGAGCGGGTGTTCGTGCTGCACTGGCGCGGCGCGCCGCAGGACAGCATCTACCTGTCCCAGCGCGACGTGCGCGAGCTGCAGTTCGCCAAGGCGGCGATCGCGACCGGCTGGCACCTGCTGCTCGAGGAGGCCGGCCTGGCGCCCGAGGACGTCAAGCAGGTGCTGCTGGCGGGCTCGTTCGGCAGCTACCTGTCCCCGGCGAGCGCGATCAGGATCGGCCTGGTGCCCAAGGTGCCCGTGATGCGGGTGGTGCCCGCGGGCAACGTGGCGGGCGAGGGGGCGAAGATGGCGCTGCTCAGCCTGCGCGAGCGGGCCGGCGGCCTGGCGCTGCTGGAGGAGGTGAGGTATGTCGAGCTCTCCGACCGCGCCGACTTCAACGACCGCTTCATCGACCAGCTGCCATTCCCGGCCTCGGGGGGATAGGGGGGTCGCCCCCCCTGGCAAGCAGAAGGTCAAGGTCGAGGTCATCGCCTGCGGGGCGCTGGCCGGGCACGTCCGCGACATCGTGGCGCGCCGCGGCTGGCCGGTCGCCGTACGGCCGCTGCCCGCCGTACTGCACAACCGTCCGCAGAAAATCCCAATTCTGGCCGAACGAGCCGTGGTATCAGCCCAGGGCACTGGCCGCGTGGTCGCGCTGGCCTACGCCGATTGCGGCAGCTACGGCGCGCTGGACGAGCTCTGTGACTCCTACGGCGTGCGCAGGCTGCCTGGCCTGCACTGCTACGACGTGTTCGCGGGCGCGTCGCGGATCGAGGCGATGTTCGAGGCGGAGCCAGGCACGTACCTGCTCACCGACTTCCTGCTGCGCAGCTTCGACCGCAGCGTGATCGCCGAACTCGGCCTGGACGGGCACCCGGAGCTGTGGAACGACTACTTCGGGCACTACCGGCGGCTGGTCTGGCTGGCCCAGGAGCCCGACCCGGCGCTGCAGGCCGAGGCGGACCGGGTAGCGGCCATGTTCGGCCTGCCGCTGACCAGGGTCGACACCGGGACAGGCGCGCTCGAGGCGGCACTTGCCGAACTGGTCGGGGAGGCGACATGACCTCGGTATCGGTGGAGGACCTGCTGCGCGGCCCGCGGTTCGAGGTGATCCCGGCCAAGGCCGTGGAGCAGGCGGTGGCCGAGTGGGTGCCGACCGGGATGACGGTGACCGTCACCGCCTCCCCGGTCAAGGGCCTGGACCCGACCGTCGAGCTGACCGAGCGGCTGCGCGCCCGGGGTTACCCGGTGGTGCCGCACCTGGCGGCCCGTTCGGTGGCCAGCGAGGAGCACCTGGCCGAGATCGTGGGCCGGCTCAAGGCGTGCGGCGTGGACGACGTGTTCGTGCCAGGCGGCGACGCCTCGCACCCGGCCGGGCCGTTCGACGGCGCGCTGCCGTTGCTCGAGCGGCTGGCCGAGCTCGGCAGCCCGTTCAGCAGGATCGGGATCACCGGCTACCCGCAGAGCCATCCCAAGATCGGTGACGACGTCACGATCCAGGCCATGTGGGACAAGCGCAGGCACGCCAGCTACGTCGTGAGCAACGTGTGCTTCGACCCGGCCGCGCTGGCCCGCTGGATCCAGCGGATCAGGGCACGCGGCGTCACGCTGCCGCTATTCGTGGGGCTGGCAGGGCCGGCCGAGCGGACCAGGCTGCTGCGGATGGCCGCGGTGGCGGGCGCGTCGGAATCGGCCCGGTTCATCACCAGGCACCCGGGCTGGATCCTGCGCTTCTGGGTGCCCGGCGGGTACAGCCCGGACAGGCTGCTCGACCGGGCGGCGGCCGTGCTGACCGCACCGGAGTCCGGAGTAGCCGGCCTGCACATCTTTACCTTCAACCAGCTCCAGCAGGCCGAGCAATGGCGCCGAGCCGCGCTGGAGCGCACCGGAATCGACAAACCACGACTCGCGGGATGATCTCATGACTGAAACTCCGGCCCAGCCACGCAGTGCCAGCGCCGTCATCATCGGCGCGGGCATCGTCGGCAACAGCCTCGTGCACCACCTGGCGCTGCTCGGCTGGCGTGACCTCGTCCTTGTGGATAAGGGGCCGATGCCGAACCCGGGCGGCTCGACCGGGCACGCGTCCAACTTCGTCTTCCCGATCGAGTACTCGAAGATGATGTTCGAGCTGACCACGGACAGCACCGCCCAGTACAAGGAGCTTGGCGTGTTCACCCAGAGCGGCGGCATCGAGGTGGCGCGCACCCCGGAGCGGATGGTCGAGCTGCGCAGGCGGTGCTCGCAGGCCAAGGCCTGGGGCATCCCGGCCGAGGTGATCACGCCTGGCGAGGTCAATAAGCTCGTGCCCTACCTGGACGAGACGATCATCCTCGGCGGCGGGTACTTCCCGACCGTTGGCGTGGTCGACTCGCTGCGGGCCGGCACGCTGATGCGGGAGGCGGCGCAGCGATCCGGCGCGCTGACAGTGCTGGCCGGCACCGAGGTGCTCGGCATCACGGTGGACTCCGGGCGGGTGCGCGGCGTGACGACGAGCGCGGGCGAGATCGAGACGCAGAACGTGGTCATCTGCTGCGGCGTCTGGTCGCCGCGGATCGCCAGGATGGCCGGGGCCCGGCTGGCGCTGACCCCGGTCGTGCACCAGATGATCAGCGTCGGGCCGATCGCGCTGTTCGCCGACACGCCGGGCGAGATCTCTTACCCGATCGTCCGGGACGTGGACACTAACATGTACGAGCGGCAGCACGGCGGTGACATGGAGGTCGGCTCGTACGCGCACCGTCCGATCGTCGTCCCGCCGGACGAGATCCCGTCCATCGAGGAGTCGGTGCTCTCGCCCACCGAGCTGCCGTTCACCCAGGACGACTTCGACCCGCAGCTGGCGGAGGCGCTCGAGCTGATGCCCGAACTGCTCGGCGACGAGCGGGCCGGCATCAGGTACGCGATCAACGGCCTGATCTCGATGACCCCGGACGGGCACCCGCTGCTCGGCGAGATGCCCGAGGCCAAGGGGCTCTGGTCGGCCGCGGCCAGCTGGATAAAGGAGGGCCCGGGCTGCGGCCGGGCGGTGGCCGAGCTCATGTCGGGCAAGGTGCCGACCGTGGACGTGCACGAGGCCGACGTCGCCCGCCTCTACCCGCACCAGCGCACGGTCGCGCACGTCAGGGCGCGGGCGCGCGAGGGCTTCAACAAGATGTACGGCATCGTGCACCCTGCCGAGCAGTGGGAGTCGAGCCGGCCGGTGCGGGTCAGCCCGGTCTACGACCGCGAGCGCGAGCTCGGCGCGTTCTTCTACGAGAGCGTCGGCTGGGAGCGCCCGTTCTGGTACGCCGCGAACGAGCCGCTGCTGGCGCGGTACGCGGGCAGGGTGATGGAGCGGCAGGCGGAGTGGGAGTCGCGCTGGTGGTCGCCGGTGATCAACGCCGAGCACCTGGCCATGCGGGGCGCCTGCGGCCTGGTCGATCTTTCCGCCTTCGCCGTTCTGGAGATCTCGGGGCCCGGCGCGCTAGAGGCGGTGCAGACGTTGTCGGTGGCGCAGCTCAACGTCCCGGTCGGCCGGGTCGTGTACACCTCCTGGCTGGACTCCAGCGGGGGGTTCCGCGCCGACCTGACCGTCATGCGGCTTGGCCCGGACCGGTTCCGGGTGGTGACCGGCGGCGCGACCGGGATGTCGGACGCGGCGTGGATCGCCAGGCACCTCCCGCCGGGCGCCTTCCTGGCCGACCTCACCTCGGCCTGGACCACGATCGGGCTGTGGGGACCGCGGGCCAGGGAGGTGCTGGCCTCGGTGACGTCCGATGACGTGTCGCACCGGGGGTTCGCGTTCGGCACCTGCCGGGAGATCGAGGCCGGCGGCATCGTGGTGCTCGCGTCCCGGATCTCCTACGTCGGCGAACTCGGCTGGGAACTGCACGTGCCGATCGAGCAGGGCGCCCGGTTGTGGGACGCGCTGTGGCAGGCGGGCCAGCCCGCGGGTCTCGTGCCTGTCGGCATCGGCGTGTACGGCACCACCGGGCGCCTGGAGAAGGGGTACCGCGCGTTCGGCGCCGAGCTGACCCCGGACTACACGCTGGTCGAGGCGGGCATGACCCGCCCGAAGGTGAAGGAGCAGCCGTTCATCGGCAAGGACGCCTACCTGCGGCAGCGGGCGCAGCAGCCGTCTGCGGTGCTGTGCACGCTGACCGTGGACTCTCACGCTTCGGCTGACGGGTCGCTGCGGTACATGCTGGGCGGCGAGCCGATCCTCACGCCGGCCGGCGAGCGCCTGGTGGACGCCAAAGGGCGGCCGTCGTACGTGACGAGCGCGGGTTCGGGCCCCTCGGTGGGCAGGCACCTGCTGATGGCCTACCTGCCGCCGGAGTTCGCGGTCGAGGGCGCCTCGCTGCGGGTGGAGTACATGGGCGAGCAGTACCCGGTCACCGTCGCGGTGGCCGGGTCTACCCCGCTGTTCGACCCGCAGAACGAGCGGATCAGGAGCTAGCGGTCGTCATGGAGATCCTGGTGTGCATCAAGCGGGTTCCGACCGTCGGCGGCAAGATCGTGGTGACCGCGGACGGCCAGGAGGTCGACACCCGGATGTCCGGGTTCTCGATCAGCCCGCACGAGGAGTGCGCGGTAGAAGAGGCGGTGCAGCTGACCGAGCGCCTCGGCGGCACGGTCTCGGTGCTGACCCTCGGCCCCGCCGACGCGATCGAGCAGCTCAGGGGCGCCCTCGCGCTCGGCGCCGGGCGGGCGGTGCTGCTGGAGACCGACGGCAGGGAGTTCGGCCCGATGGCGACCGCGGCGGCCATCGCGGCCGAGGTCCGGGCGCATCCCTGCGACCTGGTGCTGCTGGGCAACGAGGCGGCCGACACTGGCGACTACCAGGTCGGCATCCGGCTGGCGCACGAGCTCGGCTGGCCGGTCGCCACCGGGATCAAGAACCTGTCGGTATCCGACGACGGCGTGCTGGCCCGGCGGGAGTACCGCGGCGTCGAGGAGGCCTACTCGCTGTCGCTGCCGGCGGTGATCACCGTCAAGGAGGGCATCAACCTGCCCCGCTACCCGTCCCTGCCGGGCCGCCTGCGGGCCAAGCGAGCGGCGGTCGAACGCTCCGAGCCCGCCTTCGTGGCGGAGGGACTGCGCAAGGAGGCGCTGCGGGTGCCCGAGTCGGCCAAGCACCAGGCCACCGTGCTCGGCAACGGCACCGACGCGGTGCCCGCCCTCGTCCGCGTCCTCGACGAGATGGGGATCCTGTCATGATGCCTCACCAGCACCAGACCCGTAGCGCATGCCCGCGCCGCACCAGCCAGGGAGGTAGTGGGTGCCGCACCGCACACCGTTTTCGGTACGCGGTGCCACATCCACTACCTGTATTGGCACGCATTCCCTCGCGTGGCGGGTCCGCCCGGGATGCGGGTGGTGCGTCATGAGTGTGCTGTGCCTGGTGGAACTTGATGGAAGCGAGGCCGCAGACGCCTCGCTTCGCGCACTGACCCTGGGCCGGACGTTCGCGCAGTCACTGACGGACACTTCTGTCCGGACAGTCGTGTTCACGGATTCGGCACGGGTGCCGCTGTCCGTTCTGGCCGAGTACGGCGTCTGCGATGTCTATGTGATCGAGCCCGGCACGCTTGGCCCCGCGGGGGGGTCTGGGGGGGTCGTCCCCCCGGGCCAGCACTGCTACGCGCCGCAGGCCTGGGGGCGGGTGCTTGCGGGGCTGGCCGCGGAGACCGGGGCGAGCGCGGTGCTCGCGGCGGGCACCGACCGCGGCAACGAGGTGCTCGCCCACGTCGGCGCGATCATGGGCCTGCCGATGGCCGCGAACTGCACGCTGGTCACCCCCGGCGGCGGTCACACGCACCGCCTCGTCAGGCACCGCTGGGCCGGGCTGCTGCTCGAGGACGCGGTCATGGAGGCGCCCGTCGCGCTGTTCACCGTGGCCACCGAGGCGGTGGCGGCCGTTCCCGCTGCTGTGCCTTCCGGGGGGACACCCCCAGGACCCCCCGTTCCCGCGGCGATCCAGCTGCACGTGCACAAGGCAGAGCTGGCCGAGGCCGACCTCGCGGTGCGGGCCACCGAATCGGCGGGCCGGGCCGGCGGGGTGTCGCTGGCCACCGCGCGGGTCGTGGTCGGCGGCGGCCGCGGTGTCGGCGGGCCCGACGGGTTCGCGGTGCTCGAGGAGCTCGCCGGGCTGCTCGGCGGCG
>JBOHCG010000304.1:0-9294 GCA_050698735.1 Streptosporangiaceae bacterium
GGCGAGCCCGGCCCGGGCAAGCGGGCCGGGGCGCCGCGGCCGGCCAGCCCGGCCTACGTGATCTACACCTCCGGGTCAACCGGCACGCCCAAGGGCGTCGTGGTCACCCACCAGAACGTCACCTGCCTTTTCGGCGCTGCCCGCCAGATACTGGACACCGGCCCGGCTGACGTCTGGAGCCTGTTCCACTCCTACGCCTTTGACTTCTCGGTGTGGGAGATGTGGGGACCGCTGCTGCGCGGCGGCTGCCTCGTCGTGGTGCCTTACCAGGTAAGCCGGTCGCCTGCGGAGTTCATCGGGCTCCTCGCGGCCGAGCGGGTGACCGTCCTCAGCCAGACACCGTCGGCCTTCTACGAGCTCATGCAGGCAGACCGCGAGCATCCCGGGGCCGCGGCCGGCCTTGCCCTGCGGTACGTGGTCTTCGGCGGCGAGGCGCTGGAGCTCGGCCGCCTCGCGGAGTGGTACCAGCGGCATGACGAGGCACATCCGGCGCTGGTCAACATGTACGGCATCACCGAGACCACCGTCCATGTCAGCCACGTCACCCTCGACCGGGCGAGCGCGGCCGCGGCAGCGGGCAGCCTGGTCGGCCGGCCGCTGGCGAATGTGCGGGTGTTCGTGCTGGATGGCGGGCTGCAGCCGGTGCCGGCGGGGGTGGTGGGGGAGCTGTATGTGGGGGGGGCGGGCCTGGCCCGGGGGTACCTGGGGCGGCCGGGGCTGACCGCGGAGCGGTTCGTGGCCTGCCCGTTCGGCGGGGCGGGGGAGCGGATGTACCGGACCGGGGACCTGGCCCGGTGGCGGGGGGACGGGCAGCTGGTGTTCGCGGGCCGGTCGGATGATCAGGTGAAGGTGCGGGGGTTCCGGGTGGAGCCGGGGGAGGTGGCGGCGGCGCTGGCCGGCCATGACGGGGTGGGGCAGGTCGCGGTGCTGGCGCGGGAGGACCGGCCGGGGCAGCGGCGGCTGGTGGCCTACGTGGTGGCCGCGGACCGCGGGGCGGGAGTGGACGTGGCGGGGCTGCGGGCCCGCGCGGCGGCGGTGCTGCCGGACTACATGGTGCCCTCGGCGGTGGTCGCGGTCGACGCGCTGCCGGTGACGCGCAACGGGAAGCTGGACCGGGCGGCGCTGCCGGCGCCGGATTTCGCCGCGATGGCCTCGGCGCGCGGGCCGGGCACTCCCGCCGAGGAGGTGCTGTGCGCCCTGTTCGCCGAGGTCCTGGGCGTGCACCGGGTCGGGGCCGAGGATTCCTTCTTCGACCTGGGCGGGGACTCGCTGCTGGCGATGCGGCTGATCGCCCGGGCCCGGGCCGTGCTCGACGCCGGCATCGACATCCGCACCCTGTTCGGGGCACCCACCCCGGCCGGCATCGCCCGGGCCCTGGCCGGCAGCGACGGCCGCGCGGTCTCGTGCCTGGTGCCGCTGAGGCGCCGCGGCGTATTTGCTCCGCTGTTCTGCGTCCATCCGGCGGCAGGAATCAGCTGGTGCTACGCGGAACTCGCGAAGCAACTGCCGCCGGATTACCCGATCTATGGACTGCAGGCACGTGGCCTCACGGATGCCGGGGAGCTACCCCGGACCATCGGTGAAATGGCTGCGGATTACCTACGTCAAATCCAGGACATTCAGCCGTCCGGGCCTTATTACCTGGTGGGCTGGTCCTTCGGCGGAATTGTCGCCCATGCCATGGCCACGTCTCTTCAGGACAGGCAAGAGGAAGTCGCGCTGCTTGCTGTCCTGGATGCCTACCCGCCCAACGGCCATCCGGGTCGGGATGACCCTGGCGAGGACGAAATCCTCAGATCCGCGCTTGGTGCGCTTGGGCAGGACCTGGCGGCCCGGCTGCGGGATGGCAGGCACCGGTTCGATCACCGCGGTGGGGACGGGTCGGCCGAAGACGGCCTGGAACGGTATTTCACCAAGGGTGTCGCCGCGGTCATTAGCCAGACATGCCGCAATAATGTCCGGATAATGAAAGACTTCAAGCCAGCCCGTTTCGCCGGAGACCTGCTCTTCTTTACCGCGGCGCTCAACCAGCCAGGGCTGCCTTCGGCCATGGAAGCATGGCGGCCCTATGTCTGGGGACAGATCGAGAACCACCATGTCAACTGCGAGCACCATGACATGATGCGGGCGCAATCAGCGGCCGATATTGGCCGGGCGCTTCATGCCAAGCTGCTGGCAGTACACCAGGCGCGAAGCAAGGAGAACACAGAGATGACGGAGCGAGAGCCATGACCAATCCTTTCGATGACGAGGAAGGCGTCTATGTGGCGCTGGCCAATGATGAGGGACAGTATTCCCTCTGGCCGGCCGCTATTAAGGTACCGGGTGGCTGGCACCTAGCCTGCCAGGCAAACACCCGGGCGGCCTGCCTTGAATTTATCGAGAAGACCTGGACTGACATGCGGCCCAAGAGCCTGATCAAAGAAATGGCAGAAATGGGCACAACGGGTGATGGCCAGGCAACGATGTAGCTCTGTCTTCGCAGCTGGCGGGCCTGGTGCGATCTCCAGGCAACTCCCCGGGGTCAGCAGCCAGAGAATTCACGGAAGGCCGGACTGGACGCGCGGCCGGAGCCGGGCGCGATGAGTGACGGAGAGACTCATGAGACTGGGCAGTGCGCAAAGACCGGTGCAGAGAACCGCGAGCAGCGCGCGCATGGGCGCGAGGCAGCGACCAGATGCCCTCGACAGGACTGGACCGGGTGGATAGGCACGGCCGCGGGCAGACCCGTGGCCGTGCCTTCTGCCGCGCGGCAAAGTCCGCCAGTTCCGGCGCCAGGTGGGTGCCGAGGTGAGGCCCTTGGGGAAGGGCCCGGTGTCCCGCCGGCGGGACACCGGCCGCCTTCACGGCGCCGCTGCCCGACGAGCCGCTGCCCGACGAGCCGCTGCCCACGAGCCGCTGCCCACGAGCCGCTGCCTTGCCGGCGTTGGAGAGCGAGCCGGCCACGCGGAAAGAACAACTCGCACCGTCGCCTGCCGCAGGAGCCTTCGGGTATCGTCGGCAGCATGCCCAGGCTCACCGGTGAATCGCACAACGTCTTAGTGGTGCGCGATCTCGAACGCAGTATGGAATGGTATTGCCGTGTGTTCGGATTCATCGTGGTGCGAGACCAGGTGTCGGCGGTAGGCTTGTCCTTCACCAGCCTCCTGCACCCGGAGTCTCATGCATTCATCGGCTTAGGTCAGCCGGACAGTCCGGATGGGACCTCGTTCGACGACCGGGCGATCGGCCTTCAGCATCTCGGCTACCACGTGCCCGAGCGCAGTGACCTGGAAGAGTGGACCGCGCACCTGAACGCACTGGGAATTTCGCATATGGGTGTGCAGCACGCCAATTACGGCTCGTTTGTGTTCTTCCGCGACCCTGACAACATCCTGCTCGAGGTCTACTGGCCGAACCGGAGATTCTTCGCGAAGCTGCTGCTTCGTGCTACCAGGCCGCACCGTCGCAGCCGTAGCGGTACCTCGACCTGAAGGACCCTTCGGTGACCGCAGACATGTCCGTTGTTCCCGAGATCGCCAGGCTCGCCGACGCCGTCCCTATCCTCTCCTCGCGGCACGCCGCGGGGCCGGACCGCCCGGGTCGGCCGCGCGGCCAGGAAAGCTCGCAGGGTGCCGGGCCGGCTACCCGGCTGACGCTCGGCGCACTGGCCCGCGAACTGCGTTTAATCGCTGCCGCCCCGGAACGTTGGTGGAGCCTGGTCCGCTTCGAGCGGGATCATCCGGTGAAAGTAATGGTGCAGCAGTGCGCGTCCTACCATGCCTGGCTCATGATCTTGCCGCCGGGCGGCACCGGGCAGAGCTGTGGCTGCGAGGTGGCGATGATGATCGTCGGCGAGGCGACCGAGGGGACGCCGCCCAGCGCGGTTCTCCGCCCGGGCCCGGTGCGGGTACACGGCGGGCGGCACGGGCTGCGCAGCCACGGCCCCGGGTATTCGATCAGCCTTCATGCCCGCGCCCTCCGACCAGGGATTCATCCAGGTCATGGGGCGTGCTCAGGCCGATGACAGGCGGGAAGCCTGCGGCACGTCCCGCACACGTAGCGACAGCGTCCCCGGCCTTTCCCCCAGCGGGATCAGGGCATTGTTCCTGCGGACCGCAGGCAGGTCAGCAGACCCTGCCGTACAGGTCCGTGAGCCGGGAATCGGGGGAGGCGGCAACCGCGGTGGCCAGGCGAGCGTAACCGGAGACTATTTGCGAAGCGCGGTGCGCGTCGATCCACGCCTGGTTATAGAACAACAAAGCAGAAAAGGTGTCGCCATGCGGAACGATGGTCAGTTCCAGATTGAACCGGCCTCCGATTGCCTCCGGTACGAGCATCTCGATCTCGAATTCTGCGATCTTCGCCCGGTAACCCGGGTCACCGACGAGCTGGAAGACCACATCGTCAGGGCGTTGCGAATCGGTCCGTATAGTGTCCGCCGGAAGCATCTGATAGGGCAGTTCCTGATAGGCGAAGGCGCCAATTACGGTGCGATGAGTCGCCCGGAGCAGATCCGAAAAGGTCTCCGATCTACCCAGGCGGGTACGCAGCACCACCATGTTCGCCAGGAACCCGACAGTGCGCCGCAACTCGGGCCGTGACCGGTTGGCGAACAGCGAACCGACGGCCAGGTCGTCCTGCCCGGTGAGGCCATGCAGCAGCACATAATTCACGGCCAGCATCACCGAGAAGAGCGTCGCTCCCTCGCGGCTGGCAAGGTTTTTCAGTGCCTGCACGACCGGGGCGCCGATTTCTGTACTCTCGACTTTGGTGCTGGCGGAATTGCTGCCCGCTTGCCCGGTATCGGTCCGCAGGGCGGGCAGCTGCGCCCCCGCCAGCTGTCTGCGCCAGTAATCGCGATGCCGCCGCATCCCGTCAGAATCGAAAAGATGGCGCTGGTGTTCGGCGAACTGCCGGTACTGCCAGCCTGGCTCGGGAAGCGTGCGGTGCTCCCCGGCCCGCTGGCCGAGGCTGAGCAGCAACTCCTGGAAAAGGATGCCCGTGGACCAGGCATCCGTGACCAGATGATGCATGTTGAAGCACAGGACATGCTCGGCTGGCGCAACTCGCCATAGCGTCGCACGGACCGGCCAGCAAGCAGGATCGATCCGGCTGGCTAGTTCCGCGGTGATTGCCTGCCGCACCGCGGCATGCGCATCTGCCGAGCCTGAAAGGTCGGACCTGCGCAGTTCTCTATTGCCCGGATCGTGGATTATCTGGACCAGGTTGCGGCCGCGGCCCGCGAAGGTTGTCCGCAACGACTCGTGCCGATGGCCCAGCTCGTCGATCACAGTGGCCAGAGCGTCGTCATCGAGCGGTCCCTGGATGCGGCACAGCAGCGGGCAGTTCAAGGCACCATAGCCCGACCGGTGGCGGTCCATCATCCACAGCAGGCGCTGACCTATCGTGGCCGGGACTTCACTGTTGCCCATAATCCGTACGATACTGTCGACATGACGTCCCAGCGAGATTCGCTGCCGCTCCGGCCGGGTTATTCCGCGGCCGAGACGTGTATTCCCCTGCCGGCAGGCGCCGGGCCGCCGCTGCAGCAGCATTTACCTGCGGCTCGGATGGCCTCGCTATATGAGAGCGCGAAGCGCTCACAGTGGAATGCGAGCACCGATATTGACTGGTCGCTGGAAGTAGCCTACGGATCACCATTGCCCGATGATTCTATGTTCGCGATGACTGCCTTTTATAAATCGCCCCTTGTGCGCTTTGGCCGACCCATGTGGGACGCGTTCAGGTGGGAATTGCAATCCTGGATGGTGAGCCACTTCCTGCACGGCGAGCATGCCGCGCTGATTGCCGCGGGTCGGCTTGTCGAGACGCTTGCCGACGTCGACGCTAAGTTCTGCGCCGCGACCCAGGCAGTCGATGAGGCCCGCCACATCGAGGCGTTCTCACGGTATCTGCGTGAGAAGGTGCCGGACCCGTATCAGCCCAGCTCCGCGCTCTCCAGCCTGCTGAGCTCGATCCTTTCCGATTCCCGCTGGGATGTTGTCTCGCTCGGTATGCAGATTGTGATCGAGGCTGTGGCGATGGCGGCGTTCCGTCTTGCTGATCACACATTTCACGATGACCTGATCCGGCAGATCTGCCGTCTCGTGGGCCGGGACGAGACCCGGCACGTGTCGTTTGGCGTCCTGTCGCTTGAGCAGCTCTACGGCGAGCTGGACCGCCATGAGCTGGCCGACCGGGAGGAGCTGGTGCTCGAGTCGGCTAGCGTCATCCGGCACCAGTTCCTGCTGGATGACATCTGGGAGCGGCTGGGCGTTGATCGCGCGGCGGGAGCCGAGTTTGCCGCGGACAATGACCTGATGATCCAGTACCGGCGGGCTGTCTTCGCGCGGGTGGTGAAGTCACTTGCCAGGATCGGCTTGATGACCGAGCGCGTTGCGGGCGGCATGGAGCGGCTTCAGCTGACCGGCTTTGCGGTCGGCCGTGGAGATTGCGCACAGTGGAGACGAGGCTGATGAAAGCGACGGTGGCCATTATCGGGGCAGGCCCGGGAGGATGCGCGTGCGCGGCCCGCCTGGCCTCATCAGGAATACAGACCGTAATCATTGAGAAGGAACGGTTCCCGCGCTTTCACATCGGCGAGTCCTTGACCGGCGAAAGCGGTAGCCTGCTCCGCGAGCTGGGGCTCGAGAGCTTACTGCTGGACCAGGGGTACCCGGTCAAGTATGGTGTGCGCATTTATGGCCCGTCCGGCCGTGAGAACTTCTGGTTTCCGGTCAAGAAGCGTGATCCGGCCGATCCGTCCGCGGGACTGGTAGATACGTTCAGCTGGCAGGTCCGGCGATCGAGTTTCGACGCATTGTTGCTGAACCATGCGCTGGGCGCCGGAGCGACCCTGATCCGGGGCCGGGCCATTGCGGCGCGGCACGACAGCGGCCGAGTCAGGAGCGTGCGCGTCAGGCCGGAGCGCGGCAAGATCATCGACATTGAGCCCGATGTACTCGTGGATGCGTCCGGGCAGCAGACCTTCCTCGCGAATGCCGGCGTGACCGGCCCTAAGCAGCGGGACAGCTACGACCGGCAGGTGGCGGTCTACGCCCACTTCCGGGGATCGGTGCCGGACGAGGGCGATCAGTGGGGCAATACGCTTCTCTTCCTCGCGCGTGCCACGCACTGGTCCTGGCTCATCCCGCTGGAGCGCGATGTGGTCAGCATTGGGATCGTTGTGCCCGGAGAATATTACCAGTTGCACGGGGAACCCAAGCGCGACTTTCTCCTCCGTGAGCTGCGTGAATTCAACCCGGAACTCGCGCGGCGTACGACGTGCGCTGTCCCGGTAACGGATATTTGCGCCTCCTCGAACTATTCCTACCAGGTCAGCAATTTTACCGGCGAAAACTGGGCGTGTATCGGTGACGCGCACCGCTTCGTTGATCCGCTATTCAGCTTCGGGGTGAATATAGCACTCGCAGAGGCGCACTATGTGGCTGACGTGATCCGGGCACTCGTGCGCGGCGGGAATGGTGCCGCGCTTCGCACCTTTACGGACTTCGAGAAGTGGTCAGAGAATGGCGTTGACATATGCCAGACACTCATCGATTCGTTCTCATTTGCGGCGATGGCATTTGGTTTCTCCATGCACCGCCATGCCGATGATTTCATTGACTTGCTAGCCGGCCGGGTATGGGATAACCCGCGCTATGCCGCACTTCCCGAGCTGCGCGCGGCCTTGTCAGGCCAGCCTGCGGCGGCGATCAATGCCGGGCAGGCCACCCGGGGCGAATCGGCCGGGCCCGGCATGGAGGGGAGCTCACGGTGACCGGGGTGACGGACAGCATCGCGACGCTGGCACCGCTGACGCTGGACGGCATGCGATCGGCCGTGGCTGACCTGGTGGAGATGCCGCCCGGCGAGGTGGGAGACGAGGACGACCTGCTCGGCCTGGGATTGGACTCGATTGGGGTGATGCGGCTGGCCAGCCGGTGGCGGCTGGCCGGCGCTGGCGTCACCTTCGGCGAGCTCATCGAGCGGCATACGCTCAGGGACTGGTGGGAGCTGGTGTCATCGCGCGGGCCGTCCGGCTCCGGCCCAGCCGACTGCGACGCGGCCGAAGAATCCCCTGACGGTGAGCCGTTCGGACTCGGGACGATGCAGTACGCCTACTGGATCGGCCGGGGTGAGGATCAGGTCCTCGGCGGCGTTGGCTCCCATTTCTACAACGAGTTCGACGGTGCGCGTATCGAGCCCGAGCGCCTGTCTACCGCGCTGACGATGCTGTTCGCACGGCACCCCATGCTGCGGGCACGGTTTCTTGCCGACGGACGCCAGCAGATCTTGCCGCGCGGTCCCTGGCGCGGCCTGGCCGTGCATGACTTCCGGGCCCTGCCCCATGATGCGGCCGCGCACCGGCTGGCCCTGCTGCGGGACGAACTCTCGTCGCGCCGCCTTGACGCGGACCGGGGTGAGGTCTTCGACGTGCAGCTCTCGCTGCTCCCCGATGGCTCGTCCCGGATGCACGTGACGACCGAGATGCTGGTTGCGGACGCGGACAGCTACCGGGTCATTCTCGAGGACCTCGCGGAGCTTTACCGGTTTCCGGACCGGCCGCCGTTGTCGGCGATCGGTTATACCTACCAGCGCTACCTGGGGGAGCAGGCCAGGCGGCGCAAGGCTGCCTATGAGCGTGATCGAGCGTACTGGCAGCAGCGTATCGCCGGCATGCCGGGCCGACCCGGGCTGCCGCTGGCCGTGCAGCCGGAGTGCATCCGCCGGCCCAGGGCCAGGCCGCGCAGCCACTGGGTGCCGCCGCAGCACAGGCAGCGGATGGCGGCACGATCGCGGCGGGCCGGTGTGACCCTTTCCGCCGCGCTGCTGACCGCGTTCGCCGAAGTCATCGCGGCCTGGAGCGACAAGCCCGAGTTCGTGCTGAACCTGCCGTTCTATGATCGTGAACTGCTGCATCCGGACCTTGCGCGGGTGGTCGGCGATTTCACGAACTTGATCATCTTTGCCGCGGACGTGTCGGGGGAACGGCCGTTCGCGCAGCGTGCCCTGGACGTCCAGGCCAGGCTGCACGGCGACACGGCGCATGCAGTCTACGGCGGCGTAGAGGTCCTTCGCGACCTCGCTCATGCTCATCCGGGGCGCCCCTCAGCCGCGCCGGTGGTTTTCACCAGCGCGCTTAGCCTCGGCGAGATGTTCTCCACGCAGGTGCGGCGCTGCTTCGGCGATCCTGGCTGGACGATGTCGCAGACGCCGCAGGTGTGGCTGGACTGCCAGGTGACGGAGCGGGGCGGGGGGCTTTTCGTGAATTGGGATGCGGTGGAGGATTTGTTTCCCGCCGGTGTCCTT
>JBOHCG010000305.1:0-9249 GCA_050698735.1 Streptosporangiaceae bacterium
CTGTACCATGGGTAACTATTCATGTAAATACCGTATTTTCCCGGTATTCGGCTTCCCGCGACGTCAGCTATGGTCTTCACAGCTTGGTTCATTGAACCCTTGGTCTTCCAGGAAGTGCCAGGGTTCTAGATTGTGCTATATTGTAGCGGGGAAAATGGAGAAGGAATGAGCCAGCCGCACCGCGAATCTCAGCCTTCAGCACGACGCGATCATGGCAACACGACCAGTTCACGCCGGACGTTTATGAAACGGGCCTTTGGAGGTCTGGCGATCGCGATACCAGCTTGCCGTGTGCTGCTCAGCGCAAATCCTGTTTCGGCAATGCCCGATGCATCACCATGCTCTAAGGTATATGTAGTCTACAAAGGGCATCATTGTGCCAACAATCCACTAGGAACTACGTGCGCAGGTCCAGACGTAGAACATTGTATCGGAGTCTACTACAAGTATAGTTCAAGTACTGGGCAATACTGCGGTAAGTTCGACGACGACGAGGGATATTGCAGCTAACAACCGGGAAAGAGTGGCTGATGGCCAGGTTCACAACCTACGCTGAAATTCTGACACACGACTATGTGCAGTGGACGGCATATGCCTCAGGCATCAAGAAGAATCCGCCGGGCGTCATTCTGAAGGATATTCTCGACCATACCGGGGGCGTCTACGAGAACAAAATAGGTTTGACACCGGAAATCCGTAAGCAGTTGCGTGATGTCGCTGCGCTGACCAACGACAAGAAACTCATGACTATAGCCGATAACTCTTCGGTTACCATATCGCTAGAGCACCTTCGCCATGTCGATCCGCAGACTCGTATCGTGTGCGGATACCGACTGGACTATACAGCAGAGGAAAGCGCGCGCCTAGGGCTAAACCACCATGGGTCTTATGACCCCAGGGAAACGATGCTTATTGACATCGATCCTGCAAACACCATGATGGTCGAGCAGGGCTAGAGGATGGAAATTTTCCCCGCGCTGATCACCGCATATTTAATCGTCACGCTGAGTGCCACTTCGTTGGCTAAATTCAGAAATCGGCGAATCGCCGTTGTGGGCATTCTTAGGGAGAGAGTCGTTCCCTATCACGCCGCCACTGCAGTCATAATCATGGTTGCCTTCACCGAACTTCTGCTCGCTACTGCATTGATGCTACAGGTCAAACCCGAGGTGACAGGATTCGCCGCCGCAAGTCTGTTTTTCACATTTTGCGCATACCGTCTAGTAGTCGCATTGAGGACCAAGAGTCTAATATGCGTATGCGCTGGAACAAGCCGGACTGATCCAGCATCACTAGCTGCAGTGGTTGGAACAGTTGTCGCCTGCTTACTTCAAGCGGCCCTTGCCTGTACGCTTGCAGTACTCGATGAACATCCAGCCGGAATTCCCTTCAGAGCACTATTTATTGTTGCCTGGCTCGCCCCATTCGGCGCGTGCCTTATCGGATCGCTGCGGCTATTCGGACGGTCGGCAACTGATCGGTTCCCTGCTGAGCCCCTGCTGAGCCCGCTTCGCTAAACTACGAATTCAAGACAAGTGCCTGTGGATGAGTTCGCTAGTTCCATTCCGATTTTAATCGATTGTAACTGGTCAGGTGCCGGGGATCAGCGAGCCTTGATCAGCCTGGCGCGGGCATCCAGGGGTTGCCTTCGGTGAGCATGACGAGGGCGTCGAAGAAGCAGATGCCGTGCTTGGCCGCGGTGGACAGGTAGCTGCGGATCGCGCAGAACTGGCGGGCGCCGGTCAGGGTCCGCAGGCATCCGGAGACCTTCTGTTTCACCTTGATCATGCGGATGTCGCGCTCAGATCCGTTGTTCGATCCCGCTGTCGACTACGCATGATGCGGACGCTGAGAAGCATCCGCATCAGGTGCGGGTGACGCATCGGTTTCATCCGCTGGCCGGCCGGTCGTTTGAGTTCGTGAACCGGCGTAAGAACTGGCAGTCCGATCGGGTCTACTTCTTCGATGACGCCGGTGAGCTGGCGTGCCTGCCGGCGGAGTGGACAGACGTAGTGCCCGAGGATCCGTTCGTGGTGGTGTCGGCGGGACGGTCGCCGTTCCGCACGGCGGATCTGCTGGAACTCGCGGAGCTGGTCCAGGAGCTGCGCCAGGACTCGGGTCTTGGGCCGGATGATGTCAAACGGATTACGCCGTGACTGTCCGCGGGATTCTGCCGCGGCTCCGGCCTGCCATCTCCTGGGCCTACCGGGTTATCGCCTCTCTTGCTGCGGCTGTGCAGGGGATACCTGTTGCCCGACGGCGTGGCGCGGAGGACCCTGCTGACTCATGCGGCATAGTTGTCTTGACCAGGTTGCGGCCAGGGAGGCGCGATGGCCAGACGAGACGACGCGAAAACGCAGGCGCTGGCGGCGTCCAGGACGCTGAATTCCCGCCCGGAAGGGGTAACCGATCCGGCATTCGGCCTGGGCGGGTTCTTCGATCCGGCGGATCTGGTGCAGGTCAAGTACGAGATGGTGCGCAAAGCCGAGGCGGCGGACGTGCCGGTGAGCCAGGCCGCCGCCGGCTTCGGGTTCTCCCGCCAGTCGCTGTACTCGGCCAGGACGGCGCTGCGCGAGCGGGGACTGGCCGGCCTGGTCCCGGCCAAGCCCGGCCCCAAGGGCGGCCACAAGCTCACCGGCCAGGTCGTGGACCTGCTGGAGGAACTGCTGGCGGCCGACCCCGGCCTGCGTCCGGCGGAGCTGGCCGCCGCGGTCGGGCAGCATTTCGGCGTCAGCGTCCATCCGCGTTCGGTGGAGCGGGCGCTGCAACGCCGCGCTGCCCGGCGCGAGGACGAGCAGGGCGGCGAGCAGCCTCCCGGGGCGGCGCCGAAAAGCCTCTGACCAGCCAGGTTCCGCCAGCGGGAACATCGCCGGGGATGACCGCGGCGCGTTCACCCAGCGGTATGAGCAGCTGCGCAGCGCCGCAGCCGCCGGGAGCGGCGGATGGCGGCACGGCCTGGCCGTCCTGCTCACCCGGGGAACGGCGGCCTGGATGGCCGCGTGGGCCTCCCTGCCCGCCGCCCAGGCCGGGCCGGGGGCCGAACCCGGCCGCACCGCAGCAGCGGCATCGCAGGCCGGCGCGTCCTTGTCCACCTCGACCCTGTCCCCGCCCGCTCCGAGCACCCAAGGAGGTGATGCCAGCTCGCCGGCCTGCACGTCGCTGCTGCCCGCGCTCTCGGCTCATGCCACCAGCGAGATCGTCGCGGTGCTGGCGCAGATGACGCTCGCCCATGCCCGTCCTGCCCCGTTACCCCCTCCAGGAGGCCGTTTCCCGTGAGTACCGATACCAGCGGCAAGGTGACCGCGGCCCGGCTCCGCCGCGACGCCTACCTCTACATCCGCCAGTCCACCCTCTACCAGGTCGCGAACAACACTGAGTCCACCGCGCGCCAGTACGACCTGCGCGGCCGGGCCGTCGCGCTCGGCTGGCCGGCTGACCGGATCCACGTGATCGACATCGACCAGGGCCATTCGGGGGCTTCGGCCGCGGACCGGGAAGGCTTCCAGCACCTGGTCGCCGAGGTGTCCCTGGGCCGGGCCGGGATCATACTCGGCCTGGAATGCTCGCGGCTGGCCCGCAACAACGCCGACTGGCACCGGCTGCTGCAGATCTGCGCCCACAGCGACACTCTTATCCTGGACGAGGACGGGCTGTATGACCCGACCAGCTTCAACGACAGGCTCCTTCTGGGTCTTAAGGGGCAAATGTCCGAAGCTGAGCTGCATTTCCTGCGGGCCCGGCTGCGCGGCGGGATCCTGGCCAAAGCCCGCCGCGGTGAGCTGAAACTGCAGCTGCCGGCCGGGCTGGCCTATGACAGCCGCGGCGAGCCTGTCCTGGACCCCGACGGCGGCGTGCGCCGCGCGGTCAGCCTGCTGTTCGACACCTTCACCGCCACCGGGTCCGCCTTCGCGGTGGTCCGGGCCTTCCGCGAGGCACAGCTGACCTTCCCCGGCCGGCACCGCGGCGGACCGCACGCCGGCGAGCTGTATTTCAAGACGCTCACCCACAGCCAGGTCCTGAACATCCTGCACAACCCCTGCTACGCCGGCGCCTACTGCTACGGCCGCGCCCGCCATACCACCGACCTGGACGGGCACCACCACACGCTGACCAAGCCAGCCGAGGACTGGACCGTCCTGATCCCCGGCCACCACCCCGGCTACATCACCTGGCCCCGCTACCAGGCCAACCTGCAGATCCTGGCCGCCAACGCCGCCGCCCGCGGCGACAACCGCGCAGCCGGGCCAGCCCGCGAGGGACCCGCCCTGCTCCAGGGCCTCATCGTCTGCGGCAGATGCGGACGGCGCATGACGGTGCGCTATCACACCCGCGCCGACGCCACCATCGTGCCTGATTACGTCTGCCAGAACGACGGCATCAGCAACGCCCGGCCGATCTGCCAGCACCTGCCCGGCGCCGCCCTCGACACCGCCGTCGCCGACCTGCTGCTGGCCACCCTGACCCCGTTCGCCCTGGAAGTCGCGCTCACCGTCACCGGCGAGCTCGCCGCGCACGCCGAGCGCGCCGACGCCCTGCGCGCCGCCCACGTCACCCGCGCCCAGCACGCAGCCGACCAGGCCCGGCGCCGCTACCTGGCCGTCGACCCCGGCAACCGGCTCGTCGCCGACACCCTCGAAGCCGACTGGAACGCCCGCCTGCGCGAGCTGGCCACCGCCCGAGACGACTACACCACCGCCAAGACCGCCACCGCCGTCCTCGACGAGCAGCAGCGTGCCCGCATCCGCGCCCTGGCCACCGACTTCCCCGCCCTATGGAACGACCCGGCCACCCCGATGCGGGAACGCAAACGCCTGATCCGCCTGCTGATCACCGACGTCACCCTCACCCGCGGCGACCAGGCCATCACCGCCGCCGTCCGCCTGCCCGGCGGCCAGCACCACACCCTGAACCTGACGATCCCGCCGAACGCCTGGCAGCAGCGCATGACCCCCGCCCCGACGATCGCGCTCATCGACCATCTGCTCGCCAGCCACACCTACAGCCAGGTCGCGGCCACCCTCAACCAGCGCGGCCTGACCAGCGGGGACACCAAGCCATGGGACGCCAGCCGGGTACGCGCCCACTGCTTCACCCGCCACATCCCCAGCCTCTGGCAGCGGCTCCGCGACACCGGCATGCTCACCCTCAACGAGGCAGCCCGCCAGCTGCACGCCCACCCCTCCAGCATCAAGCGCTGGTACCGCCTCGGCCTCATCACCGGGCGCCTCGCCGACGACCGCGGCACCTGCCTCTACCACCCCGGCCAGCACCGCCCCGGCCCCGCCCACGTCGAAGCCGCCGGCAAAGCCCTCGGCGACACCCGCCGCTCAGGACGCAGCTACTACCCCGGCCTCGGCGGCCCGCTGCCGAAAAATGTCAGCACCACACGCAACACTGAAGACAACGCCACCAGCACGACCCGACCACCACGAAAGCCCCGACACCGCAGAACGCACCCAGGAGGTGCAGTGTGACGCCAGATCGTTGTCCGGCGGCACCTGCCAGTCTGTGGTGAAGCGCAGGTAGTCGTCCTGGCGGTCGATCAGGCGCCGGGCCAGCGCATTGTGCTTTTTCATCAGCTTCCCGGACCGTGCCGCGGTCCGGGCCTTCCCGATCAGGGCGGCTGACCGGTAGCGGCTGACCTGCCCGGCCAGGGCGGCAGGATCCACGGCGTCCCGGCCTTCGGCGATCGCCTCGGCTACCAGGGCCTGCATGCCGGCCAGCGCCCCGGCGGCCTGGCCCGCCCAGCACCATTCGCCTTCGGGCGCCAGATCGGTCACGGCTTGCAGCTCGCGCTGGGCGTGCGCGCAGCACAGCTGGTGATCAGGGCCGGCAAAGGTGTCATACGGCGCCCAGGCGTCGTGGACCGCGACCCCGGCGAACGAGGGCAGGACCCCCATCGCCTCCATGGCCTCGGTCCCGCGCCGGGGATGCACCGTGATCAGCGTGTGCTTGCCGGTCCGGGCGCAGTGCACCCAGTGCAGCCTGCCCTCTACCCGGAACCCGGTCTCGTCGAAGCCGGCGACGGCGCTGGCGATGATCTCCTCGCGGGCCTGCTCCAGGAACCTGTCCAGCCTCCCGGCGGCCCGGGCGGTGAGCGCGGCGACCGTCCCGGCGGACAGCGGGGCGCCGAACAGCTCGGCCAGCGCCTGCGCCGTGCGCTTCCTGGACAGGAACTGCCCGATATAGAGGTAGACGATGATCGCGCCGATCCGGGGCCCGTACTGCACCGGGGCATCCACCCCGTCCGGGACGGCGCCCTTGGTGCGCTGCCCGCAGCCGCATTCCCGCTCGATCAGCTGATGCTCGGTCACCTTGACCTTCACCGGCGGCAGGTCGAAGACCTGGCGGCGCTCCACCCCGGTGACCGGGCGGCCCGCCAGGCCCGCGCCGCATCCCGCGCACGATTCCGGCTCGTGCCGCTCTTCCCGGTCCGGCCGCGCCACCTGCATCAGCGTCCTGCCCTCGTGCCCGTCCTGCCCGCCAGGCCTGCGGCCGCTCTTCTTCCGAAGCGACCGCGGCGCCGGCTTGCCCAGCCCCTCGCTGGACGGCGGCCGGGAGGAGTTCCGCGGCGTCTGCATCAGCCGCGCCTCAAGCTCCCCGATCCGCTCCCGCGCCCGCTGCAGCTCTGCAATGGCCTGCCCCAGGGCCGCCTGCGAATCTGCAAGCTCACGGCGCAGCGATGCCACCAGCGCGGCAAGCACCTCATCGCCAGAACCAGCATGATCATCGGGCACACCCGGACACTACGGCCCAAGATCACCCGGCGCACTTACCCGGTCAACACCGGCGTGTCGGATCAACTCCGCACCGTCACGGCCCAGCCGAATGGACCTGACCAGTTACAATCGATTTTCCTCGCTGTTAAAGACTCGACAACGGCTCTGGACGAACGCCGTAGTTCCGGTCTTCGCCGCTGCTGCGGCGATTGTGGAGGAGCGATCTTCCAGTCGCGCTTGGCGAGCATCGCCGGATGAGCCAACCTTGCCGCATCGTTGCGTGGCCAGAGCCGCCGACCTCACGTAAGCCTCATCGGATCGCTGCGGAACCACCGAGGTCAACACAGTCCACGATCAGGAACGTCAGGGCTGGCATAGCCAGGGGGAGGTAGCCAAGAATGAGCCCGGCTTTTACCAGCCGTGGCTGAATTGCCCCCGCCGTCGGATTCGAGACCTGACTCAGCCCGTCAGCCTGAGCTAGGGAAGAGGACGTTAGCTGGCTCCTGCCTGAGAAGGCCCCATTGAGCTTCTACAGCTCCATTGAAAGCATTAAGTATCACATAACGTGAAGCTAGGGGCAGCTGCAGCCCCTGGAACAGTACCTTACCGGATTGCGAGTCAACAACAACGAACTGGTACGCTGATGGGACGTGAGCCGTGCAAGGAGCGGTCGCTGGGAGAATAGGAAATATCGACGTAAGTAATCGGGGAACTCGTGGGAGATCACGTTGTGGCGCCTGCTGGGCATGACGGAATTAGCCTCGGCGTCGTGTGACGGAGGGCTATGGGCCGGCTTTGCGGGCTGCCGGGGTTACGGGCCGGGACCCTGGCGCTGGTCACTGGCGGAACGATGGCGGGCGCGTCCTTGGGGTGTCCAGGGCAGGAACGGGTCCAGGCCGGCTCCGGCCGGGGCGGCGCCGCCGTGTTCGGCGCAGGCCTGCAGGTAGCCGGTCAGCAGGCCGAGGGGCTCGATGCCGTGCCGGGCGGCGGTCGCGGCGACGGTCCACACATCGGCGGCCAGGTGAGCGGCCCATTCCGCCCCGGAGCCGTAGAAGTTCTTGCGGCCGATCACCGGGGTGCGCAGGGCGCGCTCTACGGTGTTGTTGTCCAGCGGCAGCTGCGGCAGGTCCCGGTGGCGGGCCAGCCCGTCCCATTCGTGGTTCAGGGTGGCGATGACTTTGGCGGCGGCGGGGTGCAGCAGGCCTTTCCCGGCGTCGCTGGCCTGCAGGATGCGGTGCGCGTCGATGTCGGTGAAGGCCCGCTGCCAGCGGCCCTGGGCGCGCTCGTGTGCCTCGGTGCCCGGTGTGGTGGCGGCCAGGGCGTGGTGGGCCCGGTACAGCACCGCGATCCGCCCGGTCCACGCATCGCACCAGTCGCAGAGCGCCTCGGGGTGCGCGGCCCCGGCCCGCAGGAAATACCGCCGGATATGAGCCCAGCACCACAGCGGGTCGACGCCGTCGATGCAGGCCAGCGACTGATATGCCTTGTGGAAGTCTGAGGAGATGACCAGCCGCCGGCCGGCCTCCAGCGCGGTCTGTTCCCGGTCGATGCCCAGCTGGCCGGCGGCGACATCGGCGCTGCGGGAGGTGTCCATCACGAACACGCTCGTTTCGGAGGTGACGAAGACCCACAGCCACCACCGGTGGCCGTCCTTATCCTCGATGTCCTCGAACACCTGCCAGCTGGTTTCGTCGGCATGCACATGCCCGGCCTGGCGGCCGTAGGCGGCGATCGCCTCCGCCCACGGCGCGATCAGCGGCGCGACCTGCTTCAGCGCCCCGCACAAGGTGCCCGCCGCCACCTCCAGCCCGTCGGCGGCCAGCGCCTGCACGATCCGGTGCACCGGCCGGCCCAGCACATGCTTCTCATACGCCAGCCGGGCCAGGAACCCGGCGGTGAACAGGCCCTTCGGCACCGGCTTCGCCGCCGGCGGCGCGCAGACCGCCGCCGCCCCCGGATGAGAGCACCGCCGCCGGTAACGCCGCCGCCGCCACACGATCCGGGTGATCTTCACCTGCCAGTCGATCTGCTCACTGTCCTCGGTCCCCAGGAACTCGAACGCCTTCCCGCACTCCGCGCAGCACCGCTGGCCGGCATCTGCATCGATGACCCGTTCCTCAGTCTCCAGATGCGAATAGTCCCGCCGCCCGTGACCAGGACCGCCCGGCCGCTGCCCCCGCTTACCCCGCTCACCCGCGCCGCCCGGCCGATCGCCGCCCGTCCGGCCGGTCCTGCGCAAGGGCGAGCCGCCCTTCTCCGACGAGGAGCCGAACAGCAACCCGCTCAGCGTCGTCACGCTCTCCTGCAGCCCTGCCACCTGCCCGGCCAGCTCAGCCACCCCCTCTCTGTCAAACTCGTGTGAGACATGTGATGTATGAATCCTTTTGAGGCAGAGCAGGGCGAGATGGGACTACCGAGACAGTGACGATGACACTTGCTGACCAGGCCGTGATGACTGGGCATGATGGTCAGGTGACCGAGGGGCAGCCGGGGCGGCCGAAGCGGCGGACGTTCACGGCGGCGTATAAGG
>JBOHCG010000306.1:0-9245 GCA_050698735.1 Streptosporangiaceae bacterium
AACCGGCAGCGGCAGGCCGCCGCCCGCGGGCCCGGCCGCCGACACGCCAGGACACCACCCCGCCAGTCACTCACTGTCACCCCGACTTTGGCAAACCCCTGGCTGCCAGAGCTGGCCGGCGAACAGGGCGCTCAGATCGCAGAACTGGAATGCCGCCTGGTCCTAGAGGAGGATCATCACGTCGCTACCCGCCTTATCTACATCCTGGGCAGATACGTCAACAGGGACCCAAGGCGCATCGATGACGTCTTGAATCGGCTGGCCGCCACCCCCCGCTGGGCGATGCTGTCCGCATCTCCTGCGGGCGAGCAGCCGATCGAGCCAACTGACCAGAGCACCATCGCAGTCAGTATCATTGCGGCCCTTGGCGCCGTTTACGGCACCCCCTTCGCCCGCGAAGTCCTGGACGCCTGGCTCAGCGCACCTGCCGACCACCCCCAGCGAGCCATGGCGGCCCTGCACAGCCTCAGCTACCTGCTCAACCCCGCCGATCCTGCAGGCCGCCCAGCACAGGAAAGGCTGCTGGAAATTACCAGGAAGGGTCTCGCGCAAGTCCAGGCGGCTTTCGACGACGCAACAAGGCCGTACAGCACATCAGGCCAGCAGGCCAGAGCCTCGGCCGCCGTCAAATTCGCTGACCATCTCGCTCTCCTGATCTACGCCGAAAGCGGCGCGATGGACGACAGGCGCCCGGAGTCGGCACAGAAGCAGCGGGGAGATCCCCAGCAGTTTGCGCTGCTGATTATGCCGCTTCTAGAAGGGCTCAGCGAGATCCACTTCCCCAGCATCACCCACCATGTCGTCCAGACCGCCGACCAGGTCGCCCCGGCCTCCCCCAAAAGAGCACTTCTCATCGCCGTCAGGGCTGTCACCAGCGACGAAGCGTACTGGCGCGAACCTGCCGGCGCAGAGACGGTACTTGGGTTCGTCCGACGCTTCGCCGCTGACAACCGTGCAATCTTCCTCGGTGACCGTGAAGCAGTCGAGGCGGTACGGCGACTGCTTGAGTCATTCATCCGGCTCGGATGGCATCAGGCCATCGAGCTCGCCGAAGAACTCGATGAACTGTTCACCTAGCCGTTCCGCGGCCGGGCCGCGACTACAGTGCATGCAACTCCCAAAATGTGCAGTCCACAACCGGGAAAAGCGGTGAGGCGTGAGAGGGCAGAGCTTTTCCGCGGAGGCCGTCCGTGCCGTCCGTGCGTCACCTCCTCACCGGCCCCCAGCGCACGGACGCACAGCGGACGGGGACGGCCAGCAAGACGGCATCGACGGGCAAGCCGACGCCTTCGGCCCTGGGACACCGAGCCCGAACCGGGGGACGAGGCAGACGGCGACAGTGAAATGTCATCTTGAACGCCGCAGGTCAAAGGCCACAAAGCCGCGGATCGGGGCGTGAAGGCGCAGCCTCCCGACACCGCCGTCCGTGCCCGTCCGTGCGTCACCTCGTCACCGGCTCCCAGTGCACGGACGCATGGCGGACGGCGGCGGCCCCAAATCCCGCCTCGGAGCACATAACGGCAGGTAAGCGGCATAAGACTCGAACAGGGGGATAGGGCTGTAAAACCGTCGGCTCAGCCTACGTTGGTTCGAACCCAACACCTGCCACCACCTGCGAAAACGCCCCGTTAGCTGCGAATTCTCGCGCTGGCGGGGCGTTTTTCTCTTTCCCGGCGTGTGTCACCTTGTCGCGCTGTGGACCGTCATGTTGCGCTGTCCACGGACGTATAGCGGACGGCCGTCCGTGCGGTTAGGTCGGTCGGTCTGGGCAGCTACGACGGTCGGCGTGCGCAATTACGACGGTCGGCGCGCACCGTTGGCGTTTCTACGGACCGCTACGGACGGGCCGCGCTGGCGGCGTGCCAGGCTTGACGCGCGCCGCCGAGTCGAGCGTGCATCCCTGTGTGCGCCCGCCCGACGGCCCGGACACTTCCCCGGGTCGGTGCGGGCAGGGAAGGGCGGTTGCGCTGATGACTGGGGTGGTCCGGGAGACCATGACGCTTGCGGGGCGGGCGGAGCGGGCGCGGGTCGCCCGCGCGTTCGTGGACGGGGTACTCGGCCCGGGGCACCCGTGCGGGGACGTGGCTACCCTGTTGGTGGACGAGCTTTTCGCCAACAGCATCCAGCACAGCGGCTCGGGCGCCCCCGGCGAGACGGTCACAGTCGCAGTCAAGACAGCGAACGACATCATCCGCGTCGAGGTCACCGACCTGAGCGGGCCAGGTGCCCCACAGCTGCGCCCTTCGGGTAGGGAAGCGGAAGACGGCCGGGGGCTTCATCTCGTTGCCCGCCTTGCGGCGCGGTGGGGGTGGCGGCGACGCGGCGGCCGGACAGTGACGTGGTTCGAGATAAGGGCTTAATTGCAGCGAATGCAACATTCCGCGGTGTACGGTAAGGGCTTGAATTCGCCTGATGTGATGGTGTCGGGGTCGTGGCACGCGGTGATTTCGGGTTGTTGAGCCGTGATGCTCGGGACGTTACTCTCCGTGCATCAATGTTGCGGCGGATACAACCTGGGGTTTTGCGTGGGTGCTGGGAAGTTGCCGGGCCGCGCGCGGCTTGAGCTCAGATGCGCTCAGCGATCGTGCGCCGAGCACGGGCTGGCCGCGGTGGAGGCCATCCTCGGAATGGAACGGTCCCATCTCTGGCACGCCGCCCTGGCCGGCAACCTGCGACGGCTTGGCCGGGTCGCCGAGGCTGCCGGGGAGCTGGGAACCGCTGCCGCGTTGGTGCCCCCGAGGGAGAACGTCGGCTGCTTCTGTCCCGGCTCCTCGACGTGAGGTCCGAGCCCGGCTGACAGATTCCGGAGCTGCTGGTGTCCTTTACTGGTTTTGCCGTTCGTCCTCTCACCAAACGCAGATCCCGATCTCGGGGATCGCATCAGAGAGGAGAAGCAGATGACTGGCAGCAACGCCGACCAGACGATCTCGCAGGAGAAGTACGTGTCCGTGGCCACTTTCCGCAAAACCGGGGTGGCGGTCGCGACGGCGACCTGGATCGTCCCGCTCGACGGCGGCCGGGCCGGCATCTTGACCTCCTCGGCCTCCGGCAAGGCCAAGCGGCTACGGAACAACCCGAGCGTGACAGTGCAGCCGAGCGACGTCCGAGGCCGGGTCAAGGCCGGCACCATGCCGGTGACCGGCACTGTTGAGCTGGTGTCCTCCGGTCCGGACTTCGAGGCGATCACGTCCAGGGTGAGGGCCAAGTACGGCCTGATGGTGCCCGTTATGCGACTGGTGGACGGTGTGCGACACCTGGGCAAGGGCCCCTTTCCTTATGCGGACGCCGGCGTGGTGATCACGCTCCAGGGCTGATGCCCGCGGCGGCCGTCGCGGCATCAGCGGTCGGCACCTGGCACGGCCCGCGGGTTAGGGAATCGCGGGCGGGTTGCCCAGCCCGTCCCGGGGGTCGTGGCCGGCTGAGCGAGTCGTAGACGCCCCGCCGGGTAAGCGGTGAGCGTGAGCAGAGCTAGTGCCTCACTGGCACGGCCGGCTGGTTCACCCAGCACATCCGGGAGGGTATCGAGGTCACCAGCCGGGCAACTTGCCCGGCTGGTGAGGCCTGGCCGAGCCTGACACCGAACGCCGCGAACCGTGGCAGCGCGGCACAGAATGCCTATATTGCCCGCCCGCCCGGCCCTCGTGCTTGGTGCAGCCGTCTAGTAGTACTTTGTTAGGTATGTCCGAGGGCGGTGGCGAGGCGGTCGAGGGTTAATGGCTGGGTGCAGAGGGGGCAGGCGCCGAGGATGAGGGCGAGCACGATCTGCAGTTCGTGCAGGACCTGGTAGAGGGTCATCCCGGCGCAGGGGCTGATACGTGAATGGACCCTAGCTGGGCGCGCGGCAGCGAACCCCGGCCGGTGATCATCAGTTCGGGGCGCGGCTGAGGGTGCCGGGTTAGGCAGCTGGCTGGAGGCTGACCTGGTGGCCGAGTGCCTCTAGCCTGGCGATCAGGCGCCGGGTTTCTCTTTCAGGATCGAGGCGGCGGGTGAAGAAATCGGCACCCAGTTCGTTGTAGTGCATGCTGGTGGCCAGGATGTGCCAGTAGCCCTGTGCCGGCCTTCGCCTCGGGCGGGGTGTGGTGCTTGTTTTCGGGTGGAGCGGGTCAGGCCCCTGCCGGGCTGCCGGCGGGGGCCTGAAGCGCTGGTATACGGGGTCGGGTTAGCGTGGCCGCTGTCCGGCCGCGTGCTGGATGGCGGTGATGAGGAGTTGCAGGTTGCGGTTGTCCAGGCCGGGGATGGCATCGCAGAGGGAGACGGGGGTGCCGGCGGCGATGCTGGCGGCGAGCTGGAGGATGCGCCGTTCGCCGCCGCTGGCGGGGAGCTGCCCGGCGTGCAGGGCGCTGATCGCGGCGTGCCAGTCGATCTGGGCCATCTGGGTTACCCCGTCGGTGATGCTGGTGCCGGCGTGTACGAAGCCGGCGAAGTCGCAGCGGCGAAGGAAGCAGTCGTGGCGGATGACCAGCTCGGTGCCGGCTTCGGCGGGGTAGTACCCGGCCGCGCAGGCGCGCAGCGCTGCGGTGAGCGCGGGGGTCACCGGTCCTGCCCTGGGTCAGCGGCAGCGGCGCCAGCGTGCTGCTGGTCCAGGACGTGCTGCAGGGCGTTGTGCCTGGCCGGGTCGTAGGCGGTGCCGTCCTGCCAGCACCGCCAGATCACATAGAGCCAGGCGCGGGCGAGGATGCGGACGGCGTGCGGGTGGTCCTTGCCGCGGGCCCGGGCGTCGTCGTAGAGGGCCGCGGCCCAGGGGCTGGCGTGGCGGGAGTCGCCGGCGAAGTCGCAGACGGCGTCGCGGAGCTGGCGGCTGGCGGCCCAGCGGAAACTGACCGAGATGTGCTTGCCGGACCGGCGGGTGACCGGGGCGACCCCGGCCAGGCCCGTCAGCGACTCCGGATCGGGGAACCGGGCCCGGCAGTCTCCGGTCTCGGCCAGCAGCCGCGCCGCGCGCAGTGTGCCGGCGCGGGGCAGGGAGGTGAAGATGCGCGCGTCGGGGTGCGCGTGCAGCTGGGCGGCGATCTCGGCCTCCAGTGCGCTGATCTGGCCGGTCAGGGCACTCAAGGTGGCCACCAGGGCGCCGGTGATGGCTGCCATGGCCGTCCCGGCGGGTCCGGTAGCTCCGCAGGGGGCGGCCTGCAGCCGCGCTCGCAGTTGCTCCGGCCGGGCGGCGTTTGCCCGGTAGGGCAGGGTCTGCAGCCAGGCGGCCAGGTCGTCCTCGCTCAGCTGCCCGGCCGCGTCCTGTGAGCCGAAGCGGGCCAGGAACGCCAGGCTGATCTGGCTGTCCAGCTGCGCGAACAGCCCGGCACCGGCGGGGAATGCCGCGGCGAGGTGGGCGCGCAGCTGGTTGCAGGCCGCGATGCGGTGTGCCACCAGGTCACGGCGGGCGCGGACGGCCGCGCGCAAGGTGATGGTCGCGGGCGTGTCCGGCGCCAGCGGCCGCAGCCGGGCACGGTCGGTGCGCAGCACGTCGGCGAGTACGAACGCGTCAAACCGGTCGTCCTTGGCGCCGGCCGACCCGTAACGGGACCGCAGGTTCTTCATCTGCCGGGAGGTGATCACCACCACGGTCAGCCCCGCATCCAGCAGCGCGCCGACCAGCACCCCGTCGCTGCGCTCGATCGCGACCTCGCTCACGCCTGCTGCGCGCAGCCTGGTGATCAGCTTACGGATGCCGGCCCTGTCGTGGGTGACGCTGAACCGGGCACGGACCTGCCCGGCCGCATCCACGACACAGGCGACATGGTCGGCGCTGGCCCAGTCAATGCCGGCGGTCAGCCCGCCAGCCGGAGTTTGGGGCAGAATCAGGATCTGGGCATACTTCATTACAGCCTCCTCGCTGCTAACCCAGTGGGGAGGCACCCTTACTGACGGAGCCGGGACGCGTGCCGTCAGCTAACTGTCCGGCGCTCGAAGCGCATGGCCCTGTTGACGATCCGCGCGTCCCGGGCAGCCGCCGGACCCGCAGAACTGGCACTGGACCTCGCTGAGGGGTCACGATGATGAGGGCGGTGACCGGCGGCACCTCGGGTGCACCAGCGACATCAATCACTGGCGTCGCAATAGTTCCCTAACCCCGCACACGCCGCAACAGGATTATTTCCCCCGCCCTGATCCAGCCCGTCCGCAAGGTCGTCCAGTGAGGTCGTCCAGTGAGATGATGACCAGGAGCGCGTGCGCGACCACGATGATGGCCTTCTTCTTGGCGGTGGGGCTGCGGTAGCCGCCCCATTTCATGACGTGCCGGTGGTAGAGGGCCTTGAGATAGCCCTCGTGGCGGACCGCTGCCCAGGCGCATTCGACCAGGACCGGCTGGAGATGCTGGTTGCCGTGGCGGGGCTTGCCGGAGTGGCGTTTCCCGGCGGATTCATGGTTGCCCGGGCAGATCCCGGCCCAGGAGGCCAGGTGGGCAGCGTCGGGGAAGAACTCCCTGACGTCCGCCCCGATCTCGGAGATGACCGCCGCGGCGGCCAGCATCCCGATGCCCGGGATCGTGGTCAGCAGGTCCCGCTGGGCGCGAAAGGGTGCCATCATCGCCTGGATCTGCGCGTCCAGCTTCGCGATCATCTCGTTGAGGTGGCCGATGTGGTCCAGGTGCAGGCGGCACATCAGGGCGTGATGGTCACCGAACCGGCCCTCCAGCGCCATGGACAGATCCGGGATCTTGGATCGCATCGTGCCCTTGGCCAGCTGGGCCAGGACCTGGCCGCGGCGTTCCCCGTCGATCAGCGCCTCGATTATCGCCATGCCGGACTTGGTGGTGATGGAGGAGGCTACCGAGTCGATCTTGATGCCGGCGTCCTGGAGCACGTTGCCGAGCCGCTGCAGCTCCGAGGTCCTGGACTGCACGACCTTGGCGCGGTAGCGGATGACGTCCCGGGCGGCCTTGATATCCGCGGGCGGGATGAAGCTGCCCCGCAGCAGCCCGCACTCCAGCAGGTGCACCAGCCACTCAGCGTCGGCAAGATCTGTCTTGCGGCCCGGCACGTTCTTGACATGCCCGGCGTTGCACACCAGCACCCGGGTGAAGTCCCCGTGCTCGATCAGCGCGTGATAGACCGGCATGCTGTAGATCCCGGTGGCCTCCATCGCCACATGAGTGACCCCCAGCGAGGTCAGCCACCGGGCCGCCTCCCGCAGCACCCCGTAAAACGTCTTGAACATCCGCTTGATCATCTGCCGCCCGCCCGTCCCGTCACCAGGCAGCCGGACCGCCACCGCGATCACGTCCTTGCCGACGTCCACCGCCGCGCACCGCTCATACAGAACCTGCATGCCTGCCTCCTGGCCTCCTGGAACGGCAAAGGGCGCGCATGCCGCCCGCGGAGCCCCTGAACTTAACTGAGAGACTGATACTCGCGTTCGCGACGCAACCGGGGGACACCCGCAGGTGAGGGCTCCAGCGTCAATCTTTTGGACGGTCTCGCAGAGCCAAGCCGAGCCGACGTCGGCGGGCCACATGCGCACCGCCATTCTCATCCCCGGAAGCGGCGCCGCAAGCGCAATCACAATCTTTTGGGTCGGCCCGGATCATGGTGCAGAACGCCCGGGCGAGGACGGCGAGGGTGACGTGGCGGTGCCAGCCGAGGTAGGAGCGGCCCTCGAAGTGGTCTAGGCCCAGGCCGGTCTTGAGCTCGCGGTAGTCGTGCTCGATCCGCCAGCGGATCTTGGCCAGGCGCACCAGCTCGGCGACGGGGGTGTCGTCGGGCAGGTCAGCCAGCCAGTAGTCCGTGGGCTCGCCGGCTGCGGGGGGCCATTCGGCGAGCAGCCAGCATTCCGGCAGGCTGCCGTCGGGCGCGCGGGGGATGTCGCGGTTGGCGGGCCGGGCCCGGATGGCCAGGAACCAGCTGGTCATCGCGGCGTCGGGGTTGCCGCTGGTGGCCCTGGTGCCCTGCCGCCAGGTCACGTGCTGGATGTCTGCGGCGCTGGCGATCGCGAGCTGGCGCAGGTTAGCGGGCGGATCCGGGTAGGCGGGCCGCGCCGGGCGGCCGGGCCCGCCGCGCCGGGCGGGTGTCACCGGCCGGGCGCCTGCCGGGTAGGCGCTGGTGGTGCCCTTGACCGCGACCGCGTACTGCCAGCCGCGGCCGGCCAGCTCCAGCCGGAAGGCGGTGTTGTCGCCGTAGCCGGCGTCGGCTGCCACCACCGGCCGGGCGCCGCCGTCGGCGGCCAGGTCCAGCACGCCCCACCCGCCCGGCCCGGTCATCTCGTCGATCATCTCCAGCGCCAGCCGCCACTTCTCGGTATGGCGCGCCAGGGCGGGGATGGCCGCCCGCTCGCGGCGGCACCGCGCGCTGGCTGCCGCGACCGGGTCATCCAGCGCCTGGTCATCCCAGCTTTCCGGGCAGAACAGCCGCCAGTCCGCGGCGCACGAGGCCCGCTCACTCACCAGGTGCACGCTGATCCCTACCTGGCAGTTCCCGATCTTGCCCAGCGTGCCGGAGTACTGCCGGGCCACGCACGGCGACGCCATCCCGTCCTTGGGGAACCCGGTGTCATCCACCACCAGCGCCTCCACCGGCTGGCTGCTGGCGAACCACCGCGCGACACTCCGCCGCACCGCGATGTAATCCCAGGTCGAGGAGGTGATGAACTGCTGCAGCCCCTGATGATCCACCCCCAGCCGCTCCGCCATCGGCTGCATCGACTTGCGCCGCCCGTCAGTCAGCAGGCCGCGCACGTACAGCTCACCGGCCGCCCGCTGATCCTTGCGCGCCAGCCCGCCGAGCATCTCCGCGGTGAAATCCAGCAGCCGGGGCCCGACCTCCGCGATGTCCTGAGGAGTCATGCCGGCATAACACCGCAAGGCCCGGCAATCATCCGACCTAACAAAGCACTACTAGGCGACGTAGTGCTTATTCCCGGCGGTCTGCACCGGGCAGGAGGGGCGGTGGCCCGCCCGCCGGCACACCGGACTCGGCGGACAGCTCCGACATTGGCGGGCCGGCCCGGCTGGTGCCTGATCAAGCCCCGGCGCGGTGATAGCGCTTTAAATTTTTTCCGGTTTCGCGCCGCGGGGTGTCCTCTCCGGGCGGGCCCGTCCGTCCTTCTCCCGGGTGGCGCCCGCCACCACGCGGAGAGAAACGAGGAGACCGATGACCAGCAAGACCACCACGGCAGGGTCCGACGCCGACCGGCAGGCCGTTCTCGACGTGCTTGCGCGCTTGTACCAGGCGTGGGGAGCCGGCGACGCCGAGGCGTTCGCGGCCGACTACACCGAGGACGCCAGCGTGATCCAGCCCGGCGTCTACGAGAAGGAC
>JBOHCG010000307.1:0-9231 GCA_050698735.1 Streptosporangiaceae bacterium
CCGCCGCCCTCACCACCCCCGCCCGCAGCGGGATCATCCTGACCCGCCGCGGCCTGACCCGGGGCGCCGGGCACTCAGGGGTCGGCCACCGGATCGGCGAGCGCCGCTTTGCCCTGCGCGCCATGCTCGACCAGGACCCGGCCGCGACGCTGACCTGGCTCGGCCAGGAGGCCGCCCGCTGGCAGAACAGGCACGCGAGCCGGGTGCCTGCCGACCCCGCCAGCCAGTGGTGGACGGCCCGTGCCTCGCGTACCGCGCTGCTGCTCTACGACTCAGCCAGCGCCATCAGAGCCCGCACCGGGGAGACCGCACAGGGCTCAGGACGTCCCGGCCCTAGCGGCATCCACGGGACAGCCGCGGCGCCCCGTGACTAACGGCCACGCCGCCACTGCCGTCCCCGCTGGGAGCGCAGCACATCGGGCTGCTGGCCGCGGCAGGCCGCGATAACGTGCTGGCCCGGCCCCGGCCCCGGCTGACGATCCTTTCAGCCGGCAACGAACTCGCCGGGCCAGGCGAGACGCTCGTCCCGGGCCGGATCAGGGAATCCAACAGCTACATGCTGGCCGCCGCCGCCGCCCGGCAGGCCGGCTGCGTCACCCGGCGGCATCCCGTCACCCGTGACGATCAGGACCGGGTGCTGGCCTCGGTGGGCGAGGCACTCGCGGACGCCGACCTGCTGGTCACCAGCGGCGGGATCAGCATGGGCGGTGACCACGACAGCGTGAAGGCCACCCTGCAGCGCCTGGGCACTGTCACCTTCCGGAAGGTAGCCATGCAACCGGGAATGCCGCAGGGATTCGGCACCGTGAGTGCCGGCTGCACCCCGATCATCACGCTGCCAGGAAACCCGGTTAGCGCTTTCGTGTCATTCCAGCTATTCGTGCGTCCCGCCGTGCGCGCCCTGCAGGGCCGGACCCCCGTGAGCCGCACGCGGCCACCGCCGTCCTTAGCGCACCGCTGAGGTCACCGGCAGGCAAGAGATCGTTCATCTGCGGGATCCTCGACCCCGGGCGAGGGACGGTCACGCCAGCCCCTGGGCCATCATCTCACGCGCTAACCGCACTGAGCAGGGCAAACGTGCTGGTCATTGTCCCCGAGCACGTGACGGCCCTGTCCCGGGGGGAGGCCGTCCACGTGCTACCCCTAGCGTCGCGTCCAAGAACAGGTACATCGGGGCCGTGAGCCTTGGGTTCAGCCCGTCCGGGGCGCGGGTTCGTAAGAAGGTGTCTGGGCGGCGCCCGGAAAGGAGGGAACTGGTACGCGAGTCAGTTCCTGCCCGCTGGGATGATGCCGAACTGGCGCGGCTGCGGGGTTTCCTGCGCGCGGTGGATGACCTGCGCGGCCGGCAGGGCCGCGTCTATCCGATGGAGTACCTGCTCGCGCTGCCGCTGATCGTCGGCACGCCCGGCAGATCGCCGCCATCGGCGCCTTCTTCATCTTCACCATCGGGGAGAACCAGCCGCGCCTGTTCGACGCGGCCGGCGCCCTGCCCTGGGAATCAATAGACAAGGCGGCCGATCCGCAGCCTGGCACCCGGCCTGCGCCTGAACTGGATCGCTACGACCGCATCCGCCTCCCAGCGTCACGGGCTCGTGCCCGCCCAGCCTGGGTCAGAGGACGGCAGATCAGGCCAGCGGGAACCGATCGCCGTGCTCACCGACGTCCTGGGCCGGGACGGCGCCGAGCTAGCGGCGTCGGAGATCCGGCGACGGAACCTGGCCAACGCCGACCACCTGGCCACGTCGCACGTGATCTGGGCCGCCGAGACCCGCGCCGCCCGCGACGACCGCTACCGCGAGCTGGTCGTGGCCGTGCTGCCGCCTGACTGCCAGCAGGACCTGTCGCCCCGGGCCCGGTGGCTGTTCCGGATCCTGCGGGCCGCCGACCTGGCAGGCCTGGACCCCGCCGAGGTGGTCCGCGCAGCCATCGCCTCGCGGGACCTGGCCGGGGTTCGGGACGTCGCCGCCGTCCTGGACGCCCGGATCGCCAGCGCGTCTACCCGCTGCTCCCCCAGCCTCCAGGCCCTTGGGCCAGCCGCATTCCTCAGCTGCCCGATCCCGCGCGGCACGCCTATCTGACCGAGATCGCGGCCACGATGGACAACCGCACCCAGCGCCTGGGCCAGCACACCGCCGAGCACCCGCCTACCTACCGGGCCCTGGGCGAGTGCTACCGGCAGCGGGAGACGATCTTTGCCCAGGCCATGGCCGAACGGCAGGAATGGGAGCAGGCCACCGCTGGTCCGCGGCGCCTGGCCATCGCTGCCGACGCCGAACTGCGCCGACGCCACCCGGACCAGAAGATCGAGCCGCTACGCTCCGCTGAGCCCGCACCGGTCAGCGACACCGGACGCGAGCAGCCGCACCCGGCTCCAGATGAGAAGATCGCCGAGATCGCCGCCTGGATCCGCGAGCAGGCCGTGCAGTTTGCCGGCCAAGTGTGATCCGCTGACTTGCGGAGCGCAGGTGGTCCGTTTCGGCGCCTGGATGGGGTAGGCAGGAGCCATCGTCGTGCCGGTCTGTCGTTGTGACACGTCCCGGCCGGAGCCGGACCTCAGCGGCCCGCGGTGGTCCACGCGGAGCCAGCCGGTGTGCTTGCGCGGACGATATTCCGGGTATCGGCAGGAAGCGGTAGTTGTCCGCAGTGACGTGCGACCTTTCAACGGAGGCTGACCGGGAGGAACAGCGGCGGTGATCGAGAGCCTGGCCAGTCGCCCCGGCAGGCCGGCATGGTCGCGCGCGGTGGTCCCCGCTGCCGTGGCGATCGTGGCCGTCGGGCTGCTGGCGGCCGCGGCCGCGGCCGAGAACTCGGACGTGGCCGGGTCATTCAGGGTGCTGGCCCGTGTCCGCTGGACCTGGCTCGCGGCCGGCATCGCGCTCGAGGTCATCTCGATAGCCGCCTTCGCCGCCATGTTCCGCCGGCTCCTCAAGGCCGGCCGGGTAAGGCCTCAGCGGCCCGGGATGCTGGTCACTGTCTACGCCGCGAACGCGATGTCGGTCTGCGTTCCGCTCGCTGGCCCCGGCCTGGCCGCAGGCTACCTCTTTCGCCGCTTCACCCGGTCCGGCGCCGGCGCCGCGGGCGCCGGCTGGACGCTGCTGGCCGGCGGCGTGGTCTCCACCACCGCCTGGGTCGTTGTCCTGGCGGTCGCCGGCCTGGCGTCCGGCGGCACCGTGGCGCTGGCGATCACCCTCCCCGCCCTCGCGTTCGCCGTGGCCATCGCGGCTACCATCGCGGCCGCGGCCCGCTACCCTCCCGTGCGCCAGGTCTTGGAGAACTTCCTGACCCGGGCACTCACGCAGGGCGCGCGGCTGTCGCGCTGGCCGGCCACCGACCCGAAACTGGCCCTCCGTGCCTGGGTCCAGCGGTTCGGCGTCCTCCGTCTCCCTACGTCTGACTGGGCGCTGGCCCTGGGTGACTCGCTGCTCAACTGGATCACCGATGCGGCGGTCCTCACCGTCGCCATCATCGCCGTCGGCGCGCGCGTCCCGTGGCACGACCTGCTCCTGGTCTACGCGGCGGGAGTCGGCGCGCAAGGCCTGTCCCTCACCCCCGGCGGCCTGGCCATCACCGAGGGCGCGATTAGCCTGGCTCTGGTCGCATCTGGCGTGCATGCCCGCCAGGCCGTCGCCGCCGCCGTGCTGTACCGGCTGATCAGCTTCTGGTTCAACGCCGCGCTGGGGTGGCTGATCCTGCTGTTCCTCCAGGCCCGCAGGCCTGCGGCGCAGCCTGCGCCGGAGCCTGCGCTGGAGCCGTCAGCCGGGCAAGTGCCGCAAACAGCGCCTCATGTGCATGAGCTCGTCTTGCTCCACGGCCAGCCCGGCAGCGCCGCCGACTGGGACGCCGTCCTGGCCCGTCTGCCGGCCCACCTGCACGCGGCGGCAAAGGACCGCCCTGGATACGGCGCGAGCCAGCGTAACGCTGCGGGCTTCACCGTCAACGCCCAGGTGATCCTTGATGACCTGGACGAACGGGGCGTGGACGCCGCCGTTCTGGTCGCCCATTCCTGGGCTGGCGGCGCCGCGCTCCTGGCAGCGCGCCTGGCCCCGCACCGGGTGAAGGCGGTGGTGCTGCTAGCCGGCGTCGGCCCGGGCTCCGTCAGCATCGTCGACTGGCTGCTCGCCGCACCGGTCATCGGCCCGCTGGCTGCGCAAGTCATGTGGTGGTGGACGCCGTGGATCGCGCGCGTCCGGCTCGCCTGGCTGAGCAGCCGGGAAGGCCGGCCGCCAGGCCCCGGCGAGCATCTCAGCCTGCAGGTCTGGGGGGAGAAGCACGCCGGCGCGAAGCCGCGGTGGCGCGCCTTCCTCACCGAGCAGCGGGCGCTGCTCAGCGAACTCGCCGAACTAGAGGGCGCACTGCCGTCCATCGAGGTACCGGTGCTGCTGCTCGCCGACCCGGCCGATCAGATCGTGCCCATCATGACCGCACAGCGGCTGGTCAGCGAGCTGCCCCACGCCCGCCTGCGGCTCATCTCGGACGCGGGCCATCACCTGCCCCGGCGCGCCCCTGATGCGATCGCCGAGGCGATAGCCGGGTTCGTCGCCGTCCTCGACGAAACAGACGCCAGCGGCCCGGGTGATCTTCAGGCTGCAGACCCCGCCTCGCCGGGGACAGACGACGGCACCGCCCCAATCACGGAGCGCTGAGCAGTCGTGTTGACCGCCGGTTATGGAACCCGGGCAACTGCCGAATCGGGCGAAGCGAGTTGACAGCGGCATCGTCAGCTGTACCATTACCCCATGGCCATAGTAAAAGGGGCTAGCCCGCCAGACGACGCGCCGGCGGGCGCCGGCAGCGAACCGGCATCTCCGATCAGGTTCGGGCTCGACCCCGGCTCGGGTGTGCCGACCTACCTGCAGCTCGTCCATCAGGTCGAGCACGCGCTCCGCCTCGGCTACCTCGTGCCCGGCGATCAGCTTCCCAGGGTGCGCGACGTGGTCGCGGAGCTCGCGATCAACCCGAACACCGTGGCGAAAGCCTATAAGGAGCTGGAGACGAAGGGCCTCGCGGTGGGACGACCGGGTCAGGGCACGTTCATCGAGGCGACGCTCAGCCAGGTGGCGCTCCCCGAGCTCACCGAGCTCCGCCGCTCCCTCGTCTCCTGGGTGGCGGCGGCCGATGCCGCGGGGCTCGACGAGGATGGGATCGCGGCGCTTGTCGCAAATGTGCTGCGGGATTTCCGTGATCGTCGGGCGGGCACCGTGGACCGACGCGGCGCAAGGCGCCATGAGGAGGACGTGGCATGAACGTGATCGAGACCCATGCCCTCGGGAAGTCCTACGGCTCGACGAGAGCGCTCCACGACTGCACGCTGGCGATCCCCGACCGGCATGTGGTCGCCCTCGTCGGGCCGAACGGTGCCGGGAAGACGACCCTGTTGAACCTCACGGTCGGGCTTGTGCTACCGACCACCGGTGAGGTGACCGTGCTCGGCGGACGCCCTGCCGGTTCTCTCGCCGCGCTCGACGGGATCGCATTCGTCGCGCAGGATGCGCCACTCTACAAGAATCTCTCTGCCGCCGACCTGCTTCATGAGACGCGCAACCTCAATCGCCGCTTCGACCAGGACTACGCCGAGCATCGCCTCGGCGAGCTCAGCATCCCCCTGCAGCGCAAGGCGGGGAAGATGTCAGGTGGCCAGCAGGCCCAGCTCGCGCTGACGCTGGCGCTGGCGCGCCGGCCGCAGCTCCTCCTGCTCGATGAGCCGATGGCCATGCTCGACCCGATTGCCCGGCACGAGTTCATGGCGACGGTGATGACGGCGGCCGCGGAGGACGGAGTATCGGTCGTGCTCTCCTCACACGTCCTTGCGGAACTCGAGCGGGTCGCCGACTACCTCGTGCTCGTCTCGCACGGGAACGTCCAGATGGCGGGCGAGGTCGAGGGCCTTCTCGCGACCCACTGCATGCTCACCGGCCCAGCTTCGGAGTCCGAGCGGTATACGCGGCAGTGGAACGTCGTGCACGCGAGCAGCGCCGCGTCACTGGTGCGCCTGCTCGTCCGCTACGACGGCACCACCAATCCGGTGCCACCGGGATGGGAGGCGCGCCCGGTCACCCTCGAAGAGCTGACCCTCGCGTATCTGCGGGAGCCCGGCGCCGCTGCGCTCCCCGGCCCGGCCCGGCCCGCGGCTGGGGCGCTGAGCCGTCGGAGGTGACGAAATGACCGCGCTGACCGTACCCGTCCGTCCAGCGGAGGAGGCGAGCCTGCGGCCGCTGCCGTGGCGGCGGATGGCCTGGGTCAGCTGGCGGCACCACCGCATCGCGCTGGGCGGCGTGGCTGTCTTCCTGGGCGCGCTGGCGGTGTGGCTGTGGATCGCCGGCCTTCAGCTGCACCACGCGTACGCGGCCGCGGCTGCCTGTCACCCCTCGAGCTCGGCTGCCTGCCAGAACCTGATCGCCACCTTCCAGAGCACGAACGTCATTCTGAAAGGCGGCTTCGTCCTGCAGCCCGTACCCGCGCTGATCGGGGCATTCGTCGGGGCGCCGATGCTGGCTCGTGAGATAGAGACCGGCACCTTCCGCTACGCCTGGACCCAGGGCTTCGGCCGGCGGCGCTGGGCGCTCGCCAAGCTGGTGCTGGTCGGGGTCGCGGTGGCCGCCGTCGCCGGCGCCTTCAGTGTGCTGGTCTCCTGGTACAACCAGCCCTATCTCACCAGCGGCAACGGGACCGTGTTTTCCTCGCCGTCCCCGCTGTCTCCCGGGCTGTTCGGCCTGCGGGGAGACGCGTTCGCCGCCTGGACGCTGGCCGCCTTCGCGATCGGCGCCCTCGCCGGCATGCTCATCCGCCGCGTCGTCCCTGCGATCGTCGCCACCCTCGCCGCCTACACCGGTCTCGCCTTGCTGGCGGGGAACGTTCTGCGCCAGCACTACCTGACACCGCTGGTCGCGAAAGGTTCGAACCTGCCCGATTCCGCGTGGGTCACGAGCGAGTGGTGGACCAAGGGCGGGAAGTTCGCGTTCGGTGGCCGACCCCCTGTCGACCTACTCCAGCAGCTCTGCCCTTCGTCTTTCAATGCTGGACCTGGTGGCAGAGTAGGAACATCAGGCTCCTTCAGCCCAACGACGTGTCTCGTCCAACACGGCTACACGCAATGGTCTGACTACCAGCCGGTCAGCCACTTCTGGCCGTTCCAGTGGATCGAGGGCGGCTGGCTGCTCGCGCTGTCGGTGCTGCTCATTGCCGTGACCGTCTGGCTGGTCCGCCGTCGGGTGGCCTGAAGCGAGCAGCCTGGACATCGCCGCCTTACCACGGGGGCGTTGGGCGGTTTCCATCGGGTCGACGCCACCAACAGAGGTGGGCCGAATGCGAAAGGAGAATCCGACGTGCGCACCGACCACTCTTATGATCCGCTGCTTGGTGACACCGCGCCGGCGGTCCCGGACGACGAGGGTGCAACTCCTCACTCGACGCGATGCCGGCCACGTGCTGAAGGCCGCCATGACGATCCCAGCATTGGCGGGCCAGGCCGGGATGCAGCGCCGTTGAACGTGCCGAAGTGACGACGCTCAACATTCCCGCTCGGCTGGAGGAGGACGCGAACCCTCGGCCGCTGCCGTGGCGGCGTATGGGCTGGGTCACCTGGCGGCACCACCGAATCGCGCTGGGCGGCGTGGCCGTGTTCCTGGGCGCGTTGGCGGTGTGGCTGTGGCTCGTCGGCCTTCAGCTGCACCACGCCTACGCGGCCGCCATCGACTGCCACCCGGCGGGCTCGACGGCCTGCAGTGAGCTGGTCCTCAACTTCGATGCCAGCGGCGGGATCCTGAAAGGTGGCTTCGTCTTGCAGCCCGTACCCGCGCTCATCGGGGCGTTCGTCGGGCCACTGGTGCTGGCCTATGAGCTCGAGACCGGCACCTTCCGCTACGCATGGACCCAGGCCTTCGGGCGGTGGCGCTGGACGCTCGCCAAGCTCGTGATGCTCGGGGTCGCGGTGACCGCCATCGCCGGCGCCTTCAGCGTGCTGGTCTCCTGGTACTACCAGCCGTACCTCACCCCCGGCACGCTCTATAACCCGTCGTCCCCGCTCCATCACTGGCTGTTCGACCTGCGCGGGGTCGCGTTTGCCTCGTGGACGCTGACAGCGTTCGCGATCGGCGCTCTCGCCGGCATGCTAATCCGCCGGGTCGTCCCCGCGATCGTCGCCACCCTCGCCGGCTATACCGCTCTCGCCGTCGTTGCCGGGGCCGTCCTGCGCGCCAACTACCAGCCGGCCAGCCACTTCTGGCGAGTCCAGTGGATCGAGGGCGGCGGGCTGCTCGCGCTGTCAGCATTGCTCATCGCGGTGACCATCTGGCTGGTCCACCGTCGCGCGGCGTGAAACACGGAGTGAGCCAAGCGAGCGGCGTCGGGTGCTTACAGCATGAACGAGGGAGATGTCCCACAAGTGCGTTGCCGTCACTGCGTGCCGCGTCGCTGGCGGTTCGTTCGAACAAGTAGTCCAATATGGACCTGCTCGAAGCCGAGCTGCACCGGCAGGACGCCGGCAGCTGAACCGGCCTGCCGGCCCGGCCCGGTGAGCCGTCAACGCGCGAAACGAACGAGCCGGGCTTGAACATCTTGGCCTGCCTCCTAATACCGCGCAGATCGACCAGCCCCGCGCTGCCCGCAGGCCAGATCAACGCTAGCCCGATGCCGACCATATCGGCAGGGATGCGAACGGCGACCACAGCCAGCGAACGTTACAGAACGTGTCGATCGCTTCGGAGTCTGACCAACCTGACCTGCCGAATCGGCGTGCCGTGGCGAGTGGAGTACCACTGCGATTCGGCCATGTCCATGATCGTGGTGTATGAGAGGTTCACCTCGTGATCCGTTTAGGTGGAATCACCTCAATTGTCATACCGGAAAGAGGCTCCGCTTCAGCGCGGGGGTGAGGACGTCGAACTCGTTGCCCTCCGGGTCGGCCAGGCACGTCCACGGGACGTCGCCCTGGCCGAGGTCGATGTCGGGGGCGCCGAGTGCTCGCAGCCGGGCCACCTCCGCCGCCTGATCGTCACCGGGGTAGGGCCGGAGGTCGAGATGGACGCGGTTCTTCACGGTCGGAGGGGCCATACACCACTCCCGTGGACACCAGCCTGCCATTCTGTGCGCCGCGCTCGGCCGCGGGTCACCGGTGTCATCCGCCAGCGTCATGGGACCAGGTTGAGGGGTTTCCCGCCATGAGCATGGGACCACCCGGTCGCCAGTAGCTGGACCAGCGGCGTGGTGTGCTGCTTGTCCGGCTTCATCCCGGTG
>JBOHCG010000308.1:0-9226 GCA_050698735.1 Streptosporangiaceae bacterium
GGACGCCGCGGCAGGTGACTTTGGCGGGCTGCAGCCGCAGTCCGGCCGCGGTCGGGGGCCCGGTTCACAGGTAACCGCCGGGTCAGAAAGTTGATCTATGGGCATGTGCGGAAGGCCGGGCTAGCCGGGCAGCCGGCGCGGGTCAGCCTGACAGACGAGGGTGCGGCGGTCCTGTATCCGCCTCTCCGGTGACCAGCCAGCCCGCCAGCGGTAAGGCTGCCGAAGCGGCCCGGCTGTACGCTTCGGGGCTTTCCAGCCGTGAGGTAGGCGCCGCGCTCGGCGTGGACGGCACGACCATCGTCCGCTGGCTCGGCGGCTCTACCCGCCCCCGCGGGCGGCGCCCTCGCCCGGGCACTGCGGACACGGCGGTCGTCCGCGCGCTGGAGGATCGGCGCCTATCGTGGGCCGAGGTATCCGCCCGGACGGGCCTGACGAGGACCGGCGCCCGGAAGCGGTACAAGGGGATAACCGGCCGGGAGCCGCCGCACCGGCTTCCCGGGCGGCACGACGTACGGACGGCCCGGATCGTCCGGCTGCGGGATCGCTCTGCGGTCATGGGCGGCAAGCCTATGTCCTGGGCCGAGATCGGCCGCCGGGTCGGCATGAGCGGGACAGGGGCCCGGGGCCGCTACCTGAAGTCCGCTGCGCAGGCAGCAGCAAGTGTCCCGTCTCAATAGGCCTGGCGGAGAGGCGTGTTGAGTGCGAGTGTTCTGTTGGTGAGCGCCCCGTTGTCAGCGACCCAATGAGTGACAGAACGTGATCGGTCACCGCTGCCCTCATGCTTCGGGGATTCACCATATGACCATTATGCTTGAGCGGTCTGGCATTCTTGGCGGCTGCCCTGCTCAGACAGACACCTGAACAGGATCTGTGCGATAGGTCAGCGAGAGCAAGGGGTCAGTTTCCCTGTAGCGAGGGTGCCGGGAAATACCCGACGCGCCGCTTAAAAATGCTGGAATCTTAGGTCTCAAGCCTGTAATCTAACCATGCATGTGCGCCCGGCGGGTCCCGAACCCACGACTACCGGCCTGCAGGCCGGGACTTCTTCCATTGAGTCACGGGCGCCTGTTAGGTCCCCCGTCGGCCTTGGCAAGGTGAATCTGGCGGGGGACCTCTCTCCCGGTTCCCTCCGGGGTAAGTGCCGGATACACCGTCCTGTTGGCATGTGAGACGACGGTCGGCGCGTAACCGGTCCGGCCGAGGCGCCATCTGTAGCGATTCGGCACGCCGAATTTGTCGCTCTCAGCGCCGTCATTTCAGCCGCTGGGCGAAGAGCCTCACGCTCAGTTAAACAGCTGACCCGGATTTGCCCGAGTTTCATGGGCCTTCTTCTGCCCAGCCCACGATTATCGCTAACCTGTTTGGGTGAAGCCGCTATCGGACAGCGGCCCGGCAGGTTTGCATAGCAGAAATGCTGTCAGCCCCTCGGACGACCGGTCGTCGCGCCGTTGGCCTGAAGGGCTCGGTGTGAATGCGGCGTAGATTCCGTGGGATAGGGATTCATGAGACCAAGGGTGCGCAGCGGCGGGCGCATTGCCTTCAGGCATCGCACGTGACCCTCGCTGGCCTTTTACGGCCAGGCATCCGGCGGGGCCTGTCGCGTCAGGGTGTTAATATCTTCAAGTCGATTGGATTCTTCCTAATCGCGAAGTGGCCTCCCCGGGTACGAGGGGGAGGCCACTTGCCCGCCCTGCCGGGGTGTAGCCGGGGCCAGCCGCAAGCCGGGTTCCGTTTAGCCTTCCTCCTTCCCGCCTTGGCGGCGAGACGGGTAGCGGGTAGAGTCTTCGGGACGGAACTTCTGATATCTGAAAATATCAGAAGTTCACTGACTGTCGCGTCGCTGACCAGCCGATTACCGGGGGAGAGGGCTCGGCGCCCCACGGCCAGCCAGCTTCGAGCCGACAGCCCAGCGACATCGTGCTGCTGTGGCTCAACCCAGATAGGGCCAGATAGGGAGGCATGGGTGACCCGCGGATTTGCCGCTGAGGCGGACATGCTGAGCCTTATTGCCGCAGCGGCCCAGGACCTCGCGGGGAAGGGCGCGGTTGCCTTGTTCGAAGTGCAGTCCGCCGCCGGGATCCCCGATGTCGTGGCGACGGTCTTCGACCGGCAGGCCCTCGAGGAGCGAGCCGCAGGAGGGTTCGTGACGGACAGGGCGGGTGTAGCGGCGCTACTTGCTCTATCGCGCGCGCGGGACGCGCGGCAGTCCCTGGATGCACGCCAGGTGGCGGCGGCGGCCGGGCTCACACCGTCCTACGTCAAGGCTCAGGTCCTTCCGGGCCTGGGCGCCAGGGGACTGGCGGTGATGACGGCGCCAGGCAGATGGACCGCCGTAGGCCGCTATCGGTCTCCGGCATGCCGGCTGGTGACTGTCGAGGCGAAGCTCACGGACTGGCGGCGCGGGCTAGGCCAGGCGGCGAGGCACGTCGCCGGCGCGGACGCAGCCTGGCTCGTCATGGACGGTACCCATACCCGGGCGGCGATGAGCAGGGCCGACTGGTTCCGCGCAGCGGGCGTCGGCCTGGCGGGACTCGGCCCCGACGGCACCCTGCAGACCCTACTGGAGCCGGACACGGCCGGGGTTATGCGCCTCCCGGCCCGCCGCGAGCTCCTGGCGCAGCGGCTCGCGGAGCTGCACTGCTCCGGCGCAGTGTCGGGTCCGGTATTCAAGGTGTTCGGCCGACAGCCGACCTGCTCTGCAGGATCCGATCCCAGGTACCCAGCTATGGGGGAGCACCGCGCCCCCGGTAGCCGCTTGCCGTCCGGAAACCGCGGCGCCGGGCCCACCCGGGCCTCGCCTGGGGTGCCCGGCTATCAGCTGCGACCGCCAGCAGAAAGACAAACCAGGCCATGAGCGGCGACCTGACCCCCGAGCCCGACGCGGAGGCCACCCGCCAAATCCGTGAGTTCCTGGCCCGGCTGCCCTCCGACCCCGCCGCGCTCGCGGCGGCGCTCAGCCAGCTGCAGCTCGCCGAGGAAGCCGAACTGGCCGCACGCGGCATCCACCCGGTGTCCGTCGTCCACGGAGACGTATCCTCGGCCGACGATGAAACGCTCGTTTTCGGCGTGCTGCCGCGGCTCGCCCGGGCAGCCGGAACGTACACCGTGATGCGCGGCGGAAGCGACTACATGACCTGGTTCTTCGACGGCCCAGACGCCGAGCAAGCAGCCATCACGTTCATCAGCAGCGTGACCGGGATCGCCCGGCCCGGGTGGGTCGTGACGCCGACCGCACAGCCAAAGTTCAACTAGCGGTCGCGCGTTCCATCGCACCGTTATCGTGGTCGACGACACTCAGCAACGGCAATCCGCGCCAGACCTATTGAGACGGGACAGCGACAATGGCTGTCCCATTGGCCAGTCCCGTCTCAATCGCGGCTGGCTCAGGAGTCCGGGGCGTCACAGTTAGGCTGGGACTATGGCACTGAAAAAACAAAAGACCCCAAAACGGTGGCGATCCAGCGAAGCCCGAGAGATTGCCAGGGCTGTCGAGGATGCCGGTGGCACAGTTGAGCGAACGGCAAAAGGCCACCTGAGAGTCACAGGCCCGGAGGGGACAGCGATCGTCGCATCAGCTCCGGATTCTGGTCACCAAGGCGGTCGCGCGCTCGCCAACACCTGGGCCACGCTGACGCGCGAGACCGGGCTGACGTTCCCATCGACGGCCGCAGGCAGACCGGCACAGGCCAAGGAGACCCCGGCAGCCGACCGCCCCATTCAGCAGGATCCGGTCCGCCAGCCACGACAGGGCGTCATCACCCGGTGGAACCCTGGAGATAGCTACGGTTTTATCACCGGCTCCGACGGGGCTTCCTGGTTCGTGTCGCGTGACAGCCTCCCGGATGGGAGAACGGAACTTCCGGAGGGAACACCGGTGACCTTTAGCGGATCCACCAGGCCAAAAGCTGGAAAGGCATACCCCGAGGCGATCCGTCTTCGGATCGCAGCCAAGTAATCCTGCCTTCGGGCCGGAACGAGGGCCCACCACCCGTGTGATGTTGCCTGTCTCCCGTTTTCGCCTGCTAGTGACTTGTCTTGGCATAGAGTCACCTTTCTTCTCAAGCCGGGTACGCTCTAACGCGGCGCTTGGTAGGCGCGCCCGGTTGATGTAGTCGTCCACGTGGCGGGTGATGGCCGCCAGCGCGGTGCGGAGTTCGGGTGGTGCCTGGGCCTGGTTCGCGGTGGTGAGCGGGACGAGGAGCCGGTTTGTAGACCTTGGTGTAGAACACGGCGATGCGGATGCCGTCCGTCGGCGGTGAGCACGTAGCGGTTCGGACCAGATTCACTGAGACTGGGTCCAGATTCAGTGAGACAGGACATTAGTCGATAGTGGTTGACCAGCGTCGTCCGTGCATGACTTTACATAACGTCGATTATCGGCGTTTTAGGTCGACCATGCACGACAGCACTTGACTAGGCGGAGGCATGTGCTCTGAGATGGGTTTTCTCCCGGTTGTCGCGGAGCAACCCGCCCGGCGGGACTTGTAGAAAACATCCGCCCTGCGGCCGACGTCGTGCACCACCACGGCGTTCCATCTTTCCTGGCCAGGACGCTGGGTCAACGATGGCGCGGCCGGGGTGTTGTTGGAGCCCTACAGTCCACCCTCGTGTGGAACTTCCCGCGTACCGCCCCAGTCAGCGGGCCGCAGGGTCCAGGAGGATACCGCGGACCAGCGCGATGGCGTCCTGCAGCCCGCCCGGGGTGGCGACGGATACAGTGCGAGTTGCCCCATATTCAGGCTGGCGGGCGCAATGGTTCCGGTCGATAGTGTGCTCGCTGAGGTGCGGCGGGCCGGTCGGCAGGACCTCGAGCTCCTGCCGGCCGTCCTGGTAAGTGATCACCGAGACGGTCAGCTCGGGTTCGCCCGCGAGTCGCACGGCCAGGTCGCGGAGCCCGGCAGGGGCCAGGCCGCTAACCTGCTCTCGGACTCGGCCTGGCGCGGCGCCGCTGAGGACTGCCTTACAGATCGTAATCGTAATCACAACGGGTCCCTCCCCCAGGCCCGGGGCGCCCTGCGGCCCGGCACGGCCATACCATGCCAGGGTGCGGAACGTGACGTACCTGTGACTAAATGCTGACTGAAATCGTATCTCGGCTAGTGCTACCGCACAGCGCAATTGCGTGCGCGAGCTCGCTCGTCCTGATGCGATAGAGCGGTCAAGGTGCCAGACAGAACCTATAAACGCTGGACTGGTAGATGTTCGAGGTGTGGTTGGAGGCGTAGTTCTCCGAACTCACGTAGAGGCCGTAGCACGGACTCTGACCCGGGAGGCCGCCGTAATCCCCGAACGTCACCGGGCGCGCACTTCTGGTGTGCTGGGCATAAGAGGAGCCGGAGCCATATTCAGATGTGGTGCCTACCTGGGTCTTGTCTCCGCAGCCCCGCCAGAGGCTGACGCCGATTCTCCACGGCGCGGAGGAGAATATGGACGGGTTGAAACTGCACGAATAGCCGGACCAGTGCTGTCCCATGCTTATCATGTACAGCTTCGCTGTCCCGCCGCACCTGCCGCTGTCGTAGGCATGGACGCTGGCCTCGAATGTCGGCTGCGGACTAAGTCGCTGGTTCGTCCACTCGATGGCCCCCGACGGCTCAAGCACTTGCGTGTCATACTTAATACTCCCCGTCACCGTATAGATGACGCACCTCCGCTGCGGCCCGTCCTTGAACGTCCAGGTGACGGTGTATGCCTTGGTGTGCTTGACCACCGGCCCACTGGTCGGCAGCCAATGAGCCCGAGCGGCGCTTGCCGGTGCCGCCGTAACCGAAGTCGCAGCATGCGCCGAGGCCGGCAACGGAATTGAGATCGCCATTATGACGCACGCGGTGACCACGGCGGTTTTGGCTGGTTGCAGTTTCATCGTGCTCCTTTTCCGCTGTTCTTCCTGCTCATCTGGAGTGACACGCGGCGGGCCGCAGTGCGCGGGCGCATTCTTGGTATATGCCGCGAAGTCCTCCAAGAGAGTCCGGCAGGAGCCGCGGTAAGCTGCCATTTGCACTATAGGTAAACTGAGGCCATTGGCACATTTGTTTTGCTGAACAAGACTCAAGCCGAGGGCCCGGATCGATTGTCGGCTTGCTATCCAGCTCTATGGCCTGCTTCGAAGTTCGCCGCCATCCGCGACGGGATCGCCGCGGGCGCGAAGAGCAGGTTCCTGTCGGCTTGAGGCTAGGGGGTCCCGGCAGGCGAATGAGCGTGTCCGGCAGCGTGAGCATGGCAGCAGCCTCCGCGGCCGCCGCCCGCTATCTCCACTACTACAAACGCGTGATACCGCAGGTCGGTTCACATAGGCGCCAGCCAAGGTGCGGTCGTAGAGCTGATCGCTTCGGCGCGCGGGGCCGAGCCCGGTGCCCCCTGGCTGCCCGCGACGTCGCCGCAGCGTCCCGCTTGACCGAGCCGCAGCGTCCTGTTGGCCGATGGCCGCGGTGCTTTCAGCCGGCTGCACCTGGACGTAGACGCTGCATGGACGAAGGGGCGGTCGCAACTCGTCTCAAGGCAAGTAAGGCCGCAGCCCTCTCCCCCGGCCCCCTGCAGCCTGCCACTGCGGGAATGTCGGCCGACCGCGCCATACTGACTCAGGACGATGAATTTCGCCCTTTCCCGGCCTGCTCGCGGGCCCGCCGGAGAAAAGAGCCCGTCCGGTGAGTGCGCGAAGCCGCCAGGTAAAGGCTCTGGCACGGGTCCGTAAAACGATCGTTTCCCGGACTCATCTTGCGGTCATAGGCGCGCGCAGCTAATATGAGTCTGGTAAGGCTGTCCAGAAAACAACGTCCACTTATTTTGGCGACGATCGTTTACCGGACCCATGAGGCACCGGAGGCGTGATGACGGCGACCACGGGAACCTGGTCAGAGCCGCAGGCGGGAAACCGCACCATACGGCCCGCGTTCTGCGATCGCTGCTGCTTCCAGATGGAAGCCGGCGAAGGCGTCTACACCAGCGACGGCGGCAGGCTCGGCGCCCGCCACGTCGGCGACTGCCCGCCGCCGCTCACCGTCCGGGAGATCGCCGCCGCGGTCGCGATCGGCCCGCGCAGCAAGCAGGTCCGGGTGGACGACCGGATGGCCATGATCGAGCTGCTCGACATGCCACGCAGCGAGGCCGTGCTCGCGGTGCTCGCCAGCCACCCGTTCAACCGGATGCCCGCAGGCCCCCGGAAGAACAGGTGCGGTGTCGTCGCTCGGGCGCTGCTCAAGGCCATGTCCACCGCCCGGCTCAACCCGGTCGCCACCTCGCGGATCCGAGGTTACACGCCCTGGCAGGTGTGCAAGCTGGTGGAGCACATCTCCCGTGGCTGCCCCGAGAGCCAGCTCGGGATGATGTGCGACGTCTGGATCTGCCGGAACCACGAGAACCTGTGAGCGGAGGACCGGCTGTGACCAGCACGGAAGCTGTCTATGCCTGGCGGGGCGCTGACCGGCGCGGCGGGGGCAGGTGCGGCCAGGCGACGTTCGCGCCCGGCGAACTGCCTGTTCAGGTAGAGACCTGGTTCCGGCAGCGGTGGCAGTGGCTTGTGGTGACGCGCGACGGCCTCGAGGTCGCGCGGATCGGCCGCGACGACCGGACGCACAAGCGCTACTGGTACGCAGAGGCGAACAGGTGACCCGGTACGGCTACGCTCGGGTCTCGACCCGGGAGCAGAACCCGGACTCGCAGCATGATGCGCTCACCGCGGCGGGCATCGCCCCGGGGAACATCGTGATCGAGAAGATCTCCGGCAAGCTCGCGAGCCGGCCGAAGCTTGACAAGCTCCTCGCGGGGCTGGAGCCCGGTGACGCGGTGGTAGTGACCCGCCTGCGGCGGATCGGCCGCAACCACAAGCACCTGCTGGAACTGGTCGAGTGGTTCGAGACGCACGAGGTCGACTTCGTCGTGCTGGAGCAGGGCATCGACACCACCACCCCGCTCGGGCGCCTGTTCTTCCGGTTCCTCGCCGCGCTGGCCGAGTTCGACCGGGAGATGATCGTCGAGGGCACCCTCGAAGGCCTCGCCTCCGCCCGGGCCCGCGGCCGCACCGGCGGCCGGCCTCCCGCTCTCAGCCCGGTCCAGCTCGACCAGGCACAGCGCATGTACGACGAGGACAAGCTGACCATGGAGGAGATCGCGCAGGCCTTCCGCGTCAGCCGGTCCACCCTGTACGCCCACCTGTCCGCCGTCCCGGGCGATTTCATCATGGTCGTCTACCGCAACACCCGCCCCAAGGTCGACGGCACGAACCGCCGTTTCGGCGAGACCGGGGCCAGCGAGCGCGTCCAGCTCGACGCCGACCGCAAGTGGTGGAACGTCGCCCCCGCCCTCGAGCCCCGCCTGAAGGGCTTGATCTTCGTTGTCGACGGCACCGTCGCCCGCATCCGCGGCGTTGACCCCGACGGCGCCGTCAACCCGGACGGCACATGGCCACGCGACGATCGCGGCTACGCCGACATCCCCCTCACCCCGCCGCTCACCGAGATCCAGATCGCCGAGCAGTTCCCCGCCCTCGGCATCCGCCTCGGCGACTCTCGCCCCCACGTCAAGGGGAAGATCAGGGAGTACCTGCCGCTATGACCACGTATCCCCCCAACCCGCTCGGCCTGCCCGCCAGGACCGCCGACGCCGTCCGCAAAATCACCGATGACCTGTTCCGGGCGCTGGACGACCCGATGATCGCCGACTACCCGGGCGAGCTGCCCGCGGTGCGGGCGCTGTGGTGGATCACCAAGATGCTCAACGCCATCACCGGCTCCTACGACTCCTTCGGCGAGGTCCCGGCGGCCGACCTGCCCCGGGCGCAGTAGGAGGAGGTGCTTGCCAACGCCGGGGACGTGGCCGCCATCGCACTGAACGGCATCGCCGCCGGGAAGACCGCCGAGCAGGCCGCCGACTGGATCGCCGAGCACAACTACGGCGAGAGCGAGGCCTGGCAGACGGCCACGGCCTACAGCGGCACCCTGGAGATGATCCCGCCCGACCACGGCGACACCGCCCGGATCCTGACCGTCGCCTTCGACGTGATGGCCCGCTGCACGCCAGCCCAGCACGTGCCGGCCTTGTCCGTCACGGTCGACCGCGGGCCGTCGCCGGAGCCGCGCCCGCACACCGCCACCACTGTGCTGCGCGCGGGCTGGCACCTGGCCCAGCTCGCGGCCGTCCTCGGCGAGATCGTCATCGAGCCCGCCGCCGACGGTATCCCCCTGTGCGGGCGGGAAGACAGGGAGGTCACCTGCGAGGTCTGCGGCCGCGG
>JBOHCG010000309.1:0-9213 GCA_050698735.1 Streptosporangiaceae bacterium
GCGTCGGCCGGCCGGGCGCGATGGCCGCGGCGAGCAGCGCGTGCGCGCGGATCAGCCCGGCCGCCGCCGCGCCCGCCATCTCGTCCACCAGGTCCTCCCGGCCGCGCACCCGGCTGCGGATCGTCTCGAAGTCCCGCGCCACGGCGGAGTGGCCGTCGGCCAGGCCGGTGCCGACGTGCGCCGCGTGGTGCGCCGACAGCCCCGCGCCCGGCTCGGCGACCAGGTGGTAGACCACCGTGCTGACGCCGAGCGCGTGCCGCACCTCGCCGAACGCGGCCCCGGCCGACTCGTCGATCAGCGCGAGCTCGGGCAGCACCACGTAATCGAAGAAACGCAGCGTCCAGCGCAGCCCCTCGACCTCGCCGGGAACTTCCACCTCGGGCTCGCGCACCGGGCCGAGCGGGTCCCTGGTAGCGAACAGGTGCAGGTTGCGCGTGGCCACGGCGATGACGGTGAGCGGGCCGGGCGCGAGCAGCGGCAGCCGCCCGCGGACGGCGGGAGGGAACGTCAGCGCCTGCGCCGCGTAGGCGCGGTGGATCTCCGCCACGTACGCCGCGACGGCCGCGCGCATCTGTTCTGGCGTCGACATCCAGGGCCTTTCCACCGGCCAGGACAATCCAGGCGAGCCTTGGTGTTCTTCTATGTGGAACGGCAGGGCTTCATCTGGAACAGTAGAAGAGGTACTGTCGAGCCGTCAAGCGCTTACGGGAGGCACCGTGGGAATCCTGCGCCTTGCCCATGTCGACGTCCGTACCCCCGATCTGGAGCTGTCCACCGCCTACTACACCGAAGTGCTCGGGCTGCGGCTGGCCGAGCGCGGCGAGGACACGGTCTACCTCAAGTGCTGGGACGAGGAAGACCACCACTCCGTCCGGCTCAGGTACGACCCGCGCATCGGGCTCGACCTGTTCTGCTTCCGCGTCGAGCACCCCGACGACCTTGCCGAACTGGAAAAAGCGGTCGAGGCGTACGGGTGCCAGGTGCAGCGGGTCAGCCGCGGCGAGGCGGTCGGCCAGGGCGAGTCGATCCGGTTCGGCCTGCCGTCGGGGCAGACCATGGAGCTTGTCTACGAGCTGGACAGGACCGGCGGCCTGCTCGGCAAGCGGAACCCGTCGCCGGTGCCGCCCCCCGACATGCCGGGCATCGCGCCGCCGCGGATCGACCACCTGCTGATCAACGCCGAGGAGGTCGGCGAGGCCGCCGCGTTCTTCCGCGGCGTGCTCGGCTTCCGGATGACCGAGCAGGTGCTCGACTCCAACGGCCACCAGTTCGGCGTGTGGCTGGAGCGCTCCCACTCACCGCACGACATCGCGATCGTCAACGGCCCGAACGGCGCGCTGCACCACTTCGCGTTCTGGCTGGACGACTGGGACCAGGTACGCAAGGCCGCCGACATCCTCGCCTACAACGGCGTGCAGATCGACCAGGGCCCGACCAGGCACGGGGTGACCCGCGGCAACACCATCTACTTCTTCGACCCGCTCGGCATCAGGAACGAGGTGTTCACCGGCGGGTACCGCCCGGACCCCGACTTCCCGGCGATCACCTGGACCGAGGATCAGTTCGGCCGCGGGCTGTTCTACTACGAGAACGTCATAGCCAAACGGTTCCTGTCGTTCCACACCTGAAAGGGCCCACGCGATGAGCGACCGCATCCTGCGCCTGCAGCACGTCGAGGTGAGGGTCCCCGACCTCGAGCTGTGCACGGCCTACTACACCGAGGTCGTCGGCCTCATCGAGGTCGCGCACGAGCCCGGGCGCGTGTTCCTGAAGTGCTGGGACGAGCACGAGCACCACTCGGTGGTGCTGCGCCAGGCGCCCACCTACGGCCTTGACCACATGTCGTTCAAGGTGGCCGAGGCCGCCGACCTGGACTACTACGCCGCCCGGGTGGAGGCCGCCGGGATCTCGGTGAAGCGGTTCGCGGCCCGCGAGCTCGGCCCGGGCTGGGGCGAGGCGATCAGGTTCGAGGCCCCGTCGGGCCACCTGGTCGAGCTCGTCTACGGGATGGAGAAGGTCGGCAACATGCTGCCGCTCACCAACCCGCCGCCCCGCCCGGCGGGCCTGGTCGGCATCGCGCCGCCGCGGCTCGACCACATCTTCATCATGGCCGAGGACGTCGGCGCCGCCACCGCGTTCTTCACCGGTGTGCTGGAGTTCCGGCTGACCGAGCAGATCCTCGCCAACGACGGCCACCAGCTCGCCACCTGGCTGGAGCGCTCGCACACCCCGCACGACATCGCCATCGTCACCGGGCCGAACGGGGCGCTGCACCACTTCGCGTTCTGGCTCGACGACTGGAACGGCGTCCGCGAGGCGGCCGACCTGCTGGCCTTCAACGGGGTGACGATCGACGTCGCGCCCACCAGGCACGGCGTCACCCGCGGCTACACCGTCTACTTCTTCGACCCGGTCGGCAACAGGAACGAGGTGTTCACCGGCGGCTACTGGGTCGACCCGGACTTCGAGCCGATCACCTGGACCGAGGAGGAGATGGGCCGGGCGCTGTTCTACTACGCCCGTGAGGTCAACGAGCGCTTCTTCACGGTCCACTCGTGACCGACCAGAACGGCCAGAGCCCGGGCAACGGCCAGAGCCCCGGCAACGGCCAGGACACGGGCCCGACCTTTAGCCGCATCGACCGCACCGACGCCCCGCTCTACCTGGCCAGGTACGCCGAGCGCCGCCGCCGCCAGGCGGAGACGGCGGAGCAGCAGGCAGACGACCGCGAGCTTCCCCTCTACCTGCGCCGCTTCCGCGCCCGGACAAGCCAGGCCCCCGCGGCGCCGACGCTCGAGGTGCAGGGCGACAGGTTCACCCCCGAGTTCGCCTGGACGTCCAAGGACAAAGAGATCGTCTTCCCGCCCGAACGCAAGGCGCAGGAGGACTTCGCCACCGAGATCCGGATCATCAGGCACGGGATCACCCAGGGCTACTCCACCGACGCCGGCCTGACCCCGATGGGCGGCTGGCAGTCGCACCAGCGCGGGCATGCCCTGTCCAAGAGCATCAGGGCAGGCCAGCAGGTGCGCATCGTCTGCGCCGACACCAGCCGGGCCAGGCAGACCGCCGACCAGATCCACCGCGGCCTGCTCGACGGGCTGCAGCAGTGGGGCGTGACGGCGCAGATCAGCGGGCCCGAGCCGATCGACGAGATGCACAACTTTACCGTCTGGACCCCGGACGGGCCGCGCGACGTCACCTCGGCGTTCCGCCAGTACCAGGCGCTGATGGAGAAGCTAGAGCGGATGGCGGTCGGCGACCGGCCGCGCTGGCTGGTGGAGATCGACAGGTTCTACCGGACCCAGTCTGGCGGCGCCGACCCGATCGCGATGTGGCTGACGATTCCGCTGATGTACTTCGAGCCGCCGCAGTCCTGCGTCCGCCGGTTCTGGCGCGGGTTCCACCGGCTGATGGCCTCCTCGCCTGACACGAAGATCATCGCGGCGACCCATTCCGGGCCGATCCGTGCGTTCGCCACCTGGGCGCACGGCTACGATCCTGGCGAGCCCTACAACACCGAGGAGGTGGTGGTGCGGATCCGGCGCGGCGGCGGCACCGCGCTTGTCGCCTACCGCAACCGGGTCACCGAGGTCAACGTGCCGCCGCCGGACGAGATGCCAGTGTGGGAGTGACGCCGCTCATGCAGCGCAGTACCGAACGCATCCTGACCACCCACGTGGGCAGCCTGGCCCGCCCGCACCACCTGCTGGAGGTGATGCGCGAGCGTGAGCACGGCAGGCCCTACGACCCGGCCGCCCTCGACGAACTCATAAGCGAGGCGGTCCGGGACGTGGTGGCCCGCCAGGCCAACGCTGGCCTTGACGTGGTGACCGACGGGGAGCAGGGCAAGGTCTCCTTCCTCACCTACGTCAAGGAACGGCTGGCCGGCTTCGACCAGGTGGAGGGGGAGACCCTGCTGCCGCCGTCCTGGCAGCGGGAGATCGACGACTTCCCCGAGTACTACCGGGGCTACATGTCGAAGTACTCCTCCACCGTGGCGCCGATGCGGGTGATGGTCTGCACCGGCCCGGTCGGCTACACCGGCCAGGCGGCGCTGGCCGCCGACGTCGCCAACCTGCGCGCCGCGCTGGCCGACGAGCAGGTCGCGGGGAAGGTCACCGAGACCTTCCTGCCGTCCACAAGCCCCAGCGGGTTCGGCCGCAACGAGTACTACCCGACCGAGCACGACTACCTGGTCGCGGTGGCCGAGGCGATGCGGGAGGAGTACCTGGCGATCGTCGAGGCCGGATTCCTGCTGCAGGTAGACGACCCGTGGCTGATCGAGATCCTGACCGACGACGGCCACAGCGACCCGGCCGAGCGCCGCCGTCGCGCGCAGGAGCACGTGGAGGTCCTCAACCACGCGCTGCGCGATATCCCCACCGAACGCATCCGGCTGCACACCTGCTACGGCCTCAACCACGGCCCGCGGCTGAACGACGTCCCGCTGCGCGAGGTTGCCCCGGTGATGCTCACCATCCGCGCCGGCGCGTACTCCTTCGAGGTGGCCAACCCGCGGCACCAGCACGAATGGCGGATCTGGCAGGACCTGTCGCTGCCCGACGGCGCGGTGCTGATCCCGGGCATGCTCGGGCACGCGACCAACTACGTCGAGCACCCCGAGCTGATCGCCGACGGCATCTGCGCGTACGCGGGGCTGGTCGGCCGGGAGAACGTCATCGCCGGCGCGGACTGCGGCTTCTCCTCCCGGGCTACGTTCGCGCCCGAGGTGCATCCCACCGTGGTCTGGGCCAAGTTCGCCGCCCTCGCCGAGGGCGCCGCGATCGCGACCAAGCGCCTGTGGAGCGCCGCAGGCTAAGCTCGGGCCATTGCCGGCGATTCCGGTAAGCCGTAGCTTTCTGCTCATCAGGTTCGCGCCTTACGTCTAGGAGCCTCAATGGCGACGGTCATCCCGGTCGATGAGTTCATCACCGATGAGTGGTATCCCGGATTCAAGCCCGGCTACACGCACGCGCCGTGGTACATAGATCCGGTCCAGACGTTCCGCAAACAGGACGAGGAGAACTTCTGGTTCCTCGACTTCCACTGGCCGCGCGGCCTGACCCCGATGGGGCTGATCTGGAACGAGGACGGCTATAACTGGGCCTCGCAGCTGGCCGCCGAGCAGATGCCGCTGCCGCCCGGCCGCGGGATCACCTGCCGCCTCGGCGGCACCCACACCTACGGCTCGCCGCTGCCGGTGAACGACGTGCGGGAGATCGGCCAGCGGGCCAGGCGCCTGGAGCACGTGCTGCCGCCGTTCCTGCGGAACTTCGACGAGATCTGGGGCCTGATGCGGGAGGAGGTCAACGAGAGCTGGGACTACTTCAGCGGCGTGGACCTGTCCGCGCTGTCCCTCGCCGACCTGAGGGAGAACCTCATCCAGGCGCGCCAGTACCACAAGCGGGCCTTCGAGATCCATTTCCAGGTCATGTACCCGCTGCTGGCGAACTACGTCGGCTTCTACGGCATGTGCACCGAGCTCGGCCTGGACCCGGGCCAGATCGCCAAGTTCCTGCAGGGCTACGACACCAAGATCATGGAGACCGACCGGGAGCTGTGGCGGCTGACCACAGCGGCCCGTGCGGCCGGCCTTGAGCCGGTCTTCGCCGCGAACGAGGCCGACGCGATCCGCGCGGCGCTTGCCGCGCACGGCGGCTCGGCCGGCGAATGGCTGACCAAGTTCGGCGACTTCCTGCGGGTCTACGGCTGGCGCACGGAGGGCTCCTGCGACATCGCGCTGCCGAGCTGGAACGAAGACCCCACCCCGGCCCTCGGGATGATCAAGACTTTCCTGCAGAAGGGCACCGAGCACGACTTCGAGGCGGCACGCGCCGCGGCCGTCGAAGACCGCGAGGCGGCCGTCGACGCGGCCAAGTCCACCCTCACCCTTGAGGAGCAGAAGCTCTTCGACGGCGGCCTTGCCTCCTGCCGGGCGGCGAACTTCCCGTGGTGGCAGGACGACCACAACTACTACATCGACCTGCGCATCTCGCTGCCGATGCGGTGGGCGTGCCAGGCCATCGCGGACCGGGTCGGCGCCGGGCACTCCGACGACACGCTCTACCTGTTCTGGGAGGAGATCATGGACGTCTCCGCTGGTCGCAGGTCCTACGGAGAGTTCACCAGCCTGGTCGAGCAGCGCAAGCAGTACTTCGACTACTGGCTGCGGCGCCGCCCCACGCTGCCCAAGGTGGTCGGCACCATCCCTGAGTCGGTCAACGACCCGATCCTGATCGAGATCTTCGGGCTGAACGGCCACTTCCTGCGCGCCGTGGAGGCGGCGCATTCCGGCGGCGAGGTCAAGACGCTGACCGGCGTGCCGGCCTCCAAGGGCATCGGCCGCGGCATCGCCCGCGTCCTGCACAACGCCGACGAACTGCACCGGCTCAGCCCCGGCGAGGTGCTCGTCTGCGAGTCCACCTCGCCGAACTGGACCCCGGCCTTCGCCAAGATCGCCGCCTGCGTCTGCGACGGCGGCGGCACGCTGTCGCACGCGGCCATCGTCGGGCGCGAGTACGGCGTGCCCACGGTGACCGCGGTCGGCCTGGCCACGCAGGTTATCTCCGACGGCGACGAGGTCGAGGTGGACGGCGGCACCGGCCGGGTGACCGTGCTGCGGCAGGCGGGGAGCTAACCGCGATGCCGGAGGCCGTCGCCTGGCTGGACGCGATCCCCGCCGAGCAGGCGGTCGGGCTGTGCGGCGCCAAGATGGGCCGGCTGACCGAGCTGCTGGCAGCCGGCGTGAGCCTGCCGCAAGGGTTCACCGTCACCGTCGACGCCTACCGGCGGCATTGCGACCGGTCCGGCCTGGACCAGGTCATCGACTCGGCGATGGGCGGGCTCGGCGCGGACGCAAAGCCCGGCGATGTCGAGGCCGCCGCGCAGACGGTGCGCTCGGAACTCGCCGCCGCACCAATGGACCCGGACCTGGCCGGGCTGATCGTCGATGCGTACGAGGAGCTGAGCTCCCGCTGCTTCGACATCAACGTCCCCACCGCGGTGCGCAGCTCGGCGATCGGCGAGGACTCAGGCACGGCCAGCTTCGCCGGGATCTTCGAGACCTACCTCGGCGCGTCCGGCCCGGACCGGGTACTGACCGCGGTGCGCGATTGCTGGGCCAGCCTGTTCAGCCCGCGCGCGGTCGCCTACCGGCTGCGGGCTGGCCTGCGCCACCAGGACATGCCGATGGCGGTCGGCGTCGTCGAGCTGATCCACGCCCGCGCCTCCGGCGTCGCCTTCTCCGCGCACCCGGTCACCGGCAAGACCGACCGCGTCGTCATCGAGACCAACTGGGGCTGGGGCGAGGCGGTCGTCCAGGGCCTGGTCACGCCGGACCACATCGAGGTCGGCAAGGCCGACGGCCGCGTCCTGCGCTACCAGGTGGCCGCGAAGAAGGTGGTCTCCTCCTTCGACTACGCGGCGGGCCGCGTGGTCGAGACCGCCATGCCCGCCCGCCTGGTCGACGCCCGCGTCCTCGACGACGAGCAGATCGCCGCCGTGGTCGACACGGTGCTGGCGGTCGAGCGCCACTACGGCCACCCGGTCGACGTCGAGTGGGTCCTCGACAAGTACCGCCGGGCCGGCGAGCCGGTCTGCGTCGTCCAGGCCCGCCCGGTCACCGCCACCCATCCCGCCTCCGACCCGCTGCCCGCCGCCTGGAACCCGGCCGCCATGGCCGCGAAGCACGTCTTCAAGACCTGACCCGCTCCTAACCGGAAAGGAAAGCCCCGTGCATGTGCTGACCGTCTGCTACGGCCACCCGTCCGACCCCACCGCGTTCGATGCCTACTACGCGGCCACCCACAAGCCGCTGGCCGATAAGATCCCCGGCCTGGCCGACTACACCGTCCGACACTGCTACTCCCTCGACGCCTCCCAGCCGCCCTACTACCTCCTCGCCGAGCTCTCCTTCGCGTCCGGGGAGGCCCTGAACGCCGGGCTGAACTCACCCGAGGGCCACGCGGCAGCCGCCGACGTCCCGAACTTCGCCGACGGCGGCGTGGCCATGTTCGTGGCCCACGACTGATTCCCTAGCAAATTTGGCCGAACGAGCCGTGGTTCCCGCCCCGCGCCCGCGTTGCGACTCACACGAAACTCTGAGCGTATCTAGCGACTTCATGCGATCTGGCCGCATATGTGTAGAGCTGGCCGTATTGAGCCTCTAGGTAACGGGTGAGGGGAATGGTTCGTAAATGCACAAAGTGATAAGGGCCGTGAGTCGCCGCAAGGCGAGCCTCGCGGCAAGCGCGGCGCTCGTCGGAGGGCTGGGAGCAGTGCTCCTTACTCCCGGCACGGCGCTCGCCGCGGTTAACACGTCGACGGCGATCGGGTCCGTGACCCAGTCGCTCCAGCCGAACGGAACGACGACACTGGATGTTTCGGTGAACGTCGACGCGGGCGGCGGGGCCGCCCCTGACGGCACCGTCACCGTCTCCGGTGGATCGGGGACCTGCGACATCACGCTGGCCCAGATCGGTTCGACCTCGGACAGCGGCGGCAGCTGTGATCTAACCGGTCTTTCCGCCGGGACGTACAGGGTGGAGGCCGCCTACGCCGGATCGTCTGACGGCTTCGGCGCGTCGGCCACGTCGACCTTCGTGAGGGTTGACGGCGCGCCCGCGTCCAGCGCCTCGCACAGCGGGTATGGCCAGGGCGGCCGCCTGTCCACGAGCCTGAGCTGCACCTCGCCGGTGCGCGCGGGCAACCGGGGCACCTGCACCCTGTACGTGACCAACGCCGGCTATGGCACCGACAGGGACGTGGTCGGGACGGTCAGCCTGCCGCGGCAGCTGCAGGCCGACTTCTGCGGTCACAGCTGGGGCTGGAGCTGGAGCAACTGGAGCGGCTGCAGCATCAGCGGCAACACCGCCTCGGAGAACCTCGGCAACCTGTCCGGCGGCCAGACCAAGACGGTGACGGTCACCTTCACCGCGCGGTCAAGCAACTGGCTGTGGGGCCGGGGGTACGAGTCGGCGAAGTGGGTGCACGTCACCGGTTCCGCCAGCTCCGACCAGTACTACTGGGGCTGGAACGGCAACGGCAGCTACACCGGTGCGTGGGTCAGGATCGTGCCCCGGTGGTACTAGTGCAGGCCCGCGGAAGTCCTTGAGGGGTTCCGTGGCGTTACTGCGTGTGGTCGCCGATGCCGGCGAGGTAGAGGGTGCAGGCGGTGTCGAGGGCCTGAGTGGGGTGGCCGGTGAAGCTGCC
>JBOHCG010000310.1:0-9187 GCA_050698735.1 Streptosporangiaceae bacterium
TACGGCGAGATCCGCAGCGAGATGGCCGGCCGCCACGATCCGGTCCACGCCGTCGACCTGCTCGAGCCGGACTTCACCGGACTCGCCCGGTCACTCGGCTGTCATGGCGTTCGGGTCACCGGGCCGGCGGAGCTGTCCAGGGCGCTGGCCGCTGCGCTCGCAGCGCACCGCCCCACGCTGATCCACCTCCCTGAGGACGCTGCACGATGACACGGCGCCCGGGTAGCGAAACGCCGTCCCGTGCCCGGCTGGTGGCAGACCTGCATTCCGTGACAGTAAAACCCGGACGGACCATCGGAGGACCACATGAACGCACTCACCGAGCCGTGGCCGCTCACCGACGAGCAGCGCGCCGTCGTCGAGTTGTGCCGTGACTTCGCACGCGACGAGATCCGCCCCCGCGCCCGCGACGTCGACGAAGCCGACGTGGTCACGCCCGTCGATATCTGGAAAAAGGCGGCGCAGGTCGGCATCACTGATTTCATGCTGCCCACCGAGGTCGGCGGCGGCGGCTTCACCGACGTGTTCACGCAGTGCCTGGTCCAGGAGGAACTCTGCGCAGGTGACCTGGGCATCGGTAACCTGGTCTGCTCCAACGGCTTCTTCGCCGACCCCGTGCTCGCGCTCGGGACGCATGAGCAGCGTAGGCGCTGGCTCACCCCGCTGGCCGGGCCCGATGCTCCGATGACCGCGCTGGCCACCACCGAGCCGGGCTCGGGTTCGGACGCGGCGTCGATCAGGACCACCGCCAGCCGCGCCGACCGCGGCTACCGCCTCAACGGGCAGAAAGCCTGGATCTCCAACGCCGGCGCCGCCAGGTTCTACGTCGTCTTCGCCAAGACCGATCCCGCCCAGCGGTCCAAGGGCGTGTCCGCTTTCCTCGTCGAGGCGGGCGTCCCGGGACTCACGCTGGGCGAGCCGATGCGCAAGATGGGCCAGCGCGCTATCGTCTGCCGCGAGCTGTTCTTCACCGACGCGTTCGTGCCCGAGGAGAACCGGCTCGGCGCCGAGGGGCGGGGCTTCCACGGGCTGATGCGCACATTCGACATCTCACGAATCCTGCTCGGCGCGGCCGCGGTCGGCGCGGCCCGGGCGGCATACGAATACGCCCGCGACTACGCGCGCACCCGCATCCAGTTCGGCAAGCCGATCATCGAGCATCAGGCCGTCGCCTTCCGGCTCGCCGACATGGCCAGCCGCATCGAGGCGGCCAGGCTGCTCGTGCTGCGCACCGCCCGCGCCGTCGACGCGGGCGCCGACGTCACCGGCCTCGCGGCGATGGCCAAACTCACCGCGTCCGAGACGGCGATGTTCTGCACCTGGGCGGCGGTGCAGACCCTCGGCGGCTGGGGCTACTCCCGCGAGCACCCGGTCGAGCAGTGGATGCGCGATGCCAAGCTCGAGGAGATCGAAGAGGGCACCTCCGACATCATGCGCGTGGTCATCTCGCGGCACCTGCCCTGAGCCCCTTGCCCATGGGCCGGGCCGGAAGTCGGCCGGCCGCAGTCCGCCCGGCCGGCCCTCTGGCTTACCCTCGTAGCGTGTCCCGCAGCCGTAAAGATGCCGGTCTACGCCGCGAGGAGATTCTGCGCGCCACCGTGACGCAGATCCAGTCGCAGGGAATTCATGCCCTGCGGATGTCTGACGTGGCAGAGATCCTGTCGGTCAGCCCGGCGCTCATCGTCTACCATTTCCAGACGAAGGAAGCCCTGATCGCCGAGGCGTTCACCTGGGCCGCTCAGCAAGACCTCGATCATCTGGAGAAACTCACCGCGGGACTGCCCACCGCAGTTGACAGGCTCAGCACCGCCCTCGACTGGTACGCGCCGACCGGGCGGGCCAGGGGGTGGCGGCTGTGGATCGAGGGATGGGCGGCGGCGCTGCGCGAGCCGGAACTACGGCAGGTGGGCCGCGAGGTCGACCTGCGCTGGAAGGAGTCGCTGATAGCGATCATCCAGGACGGGGTGCACAGCGGCGAGTTCATGACCGCCGACCCGCGCGGCGCGGCGTGGCGGATCACCGCCCTGCTGGACGGGCTCGCCGTGCAGACCATCGTCCACCGCGGTATCCAGAACCGCGACCAGAGCGCCGCCTGGGCCCGGCAGTTCCTCGCTCGCGAACTGTCGGTCGATCCGGCCGCCCTGGCGCGTCAGCCCGGGATCCGCTGAGCCGTCCCTCCCGATGCCCGGGACTGGCTTCAGTGGCCGTCGCGCGGGTAACGGCGCTCCCAGCCGCGCTCGCGGATGAGCATTCCATCGCCGCGCAGTTCCCGACGGTAGGTGTACCGCAGCGACTCCTCGTCGCCGTCGAGATCGAGGACCGAGGTGGCGATCAGCAGCCGACCGCCGACGTGGATCTCGGTGCGGGCCTCGCCGTGCGCCGAGGCGCCGGCGGGCCGCGCGTCGTGCACCGAGTAGCGCAGGTACTCCTCATCCGTCACCCGGCCCCAGGGGAACTCGGTGTCGGTGCTGCCCCGCCACCAGATCGCGGTGCCCCCGGTGCCGTCGCGCTGCAGCGTCCAGCGGGCCGGGAGCATCTCGCCCCGGTGCCGGACACCGGGCGCATGCTCCGCCGGGCCGGGCTCGGCGAACACCGGCGCAGGCCGGTCGGCCGCCGGGACCACCGGGAGCACCAGCCGGGTCCCGCCCGGCCCCAGCCGCACCGTGGCCGTGGCCGGGTGCGGTGTCGGCCAGATCATCGGCCACATCGCGTTGGACAGGCAGAGCCGGATCCGGTGGCCGCGCGGGAAGACCCACGAGCTGACGTGCAGTTCCAGCGGCAGGGCGGATCGGGCACCGGGGGCAGACCCGGCGGGCGGGGCTGACCGCGCAGGCGGCGCGGGCGGGGCAGGCGAGATGGCGCTGCCGGGAAGCGACCCGCGGTCGCGCTGCGGGTCCGGCCGTCCCGCCCGGCCTCCCCCGGTCACCAGGGTGACCGTGCCGTCCGGTGCCACGTCGCACAACCGGCCGAACCAGTGGAGCGGCTCAGCATCGGCGCTGCCATACAACTCCACCAGCGGGAAGCCGAGGATCTCCATCTCCCGCGCCAGCGGGGGGGTATCGAAGACCAGGCTGAACGCGTCCGCGCCGCGCTGGTCCGGGGTCAGCTCGCCCCACCAGTGGCCCGCCTCCACCCCGGCCGACGGCACGTAACGCAACTCCACCGAGCCGTCCGGCGGGGGATCCGGCACGAGGTTCCGGTCGGGGCCGCAATGCCATACCTGGCAGACCGTGCGCTCTGGCGGGAGGGCGGTCTCGGTCCGCCACCGCCCGGGGATCTCCGTCAGGTCCGGGTCCGGCCGGTGCCAGTGCCGGACGTACACGGTGACCGGCGGCTCGGACATGATCCCGTTCTCGGCATCCTTCAGCCAGTGGTCCCACCATCGGACCGCGTCGGCCCGCCATTCGACGGCCGGCCCGGGAACCGCGTTGTGCGGGAACGTGTGGTTCCACGGGCCGATCATGATCTTGACCGGGGCCGGCGCCGCCGCCAGCATCCTGGGCACGGAGTCCCGGTATCCGTCGTACCAGCCGCCGATCAGGAACGCCGGGATCGCGAGCCGGTCATAGTCCGGCCGCAGTGACCCGCGCCGCCAGTAGGGTCCGTCCTGCTGCTTGGCCAGCCAGGTCGCCAGCCACGGCTCGCTGTCGAACCTGCGGGCCAGGGTCGCCGGGTCAAGCGGGAAGGCCGGCGCGGGCGGCAGCGCGTTCAGGTGGTCGATCATCAGCGCGTACTCGTCCAGGTGCAGCAGCCCGTCGATGTAGTGCACATCGTCGTGGAACAGGTCGTCGGACGCGTCCACCGCGATGATCGCCCTGAGCGCCGGCGGCCGCCGCAGCGCGACCTGGATCGCGTTGAAGCCGCCCCAGGAGATGCCCCACATCCCGACCGCGCCCGTGCACCACGGCTGGGCCGCCAGCCAGGCGATCACGTCTTCGGCGTCGCGCTGTTCCTGCTCGGTGTACTCACCGTCGGGCAGGTCGCCGCCGCTGTTACCGGTGCCGCGGATGTCCACCCGGGCGCCCGCGTAGCCGTGCCGGGCCATGTAGGCGTACAGCTCGTAGTCCCGCACGAGCATGGCATCGTCCTTGCGGTAGGGCAGGTACTCCAGCAGCGCCGGCACGGCCGCGGCCTCCGCCGTGGCCGGGAGATACAGCGTCGCGGCGAGCTCGGTGCCGTCCCGCACCGGAATCCTGGCCTCCCGGACGGCCATGTGCAGGTCGGCCGTCACGGGGATCGCCCTCCGCCAGCGAGGGCCACTCGTCCGTACACCCAGGGGCCGTCGTCGGCGACGATCTCGATCACGGTGCCCAGCGGCAGCGAGCACGCCCTTATGTCGCTCAGGATCTGTACGGACTCAGCCGGCCCGGGGACGTCCGGGATGCCGCTCCAGGTCAGCCGCTCGCCGTAGCGAAGCGTTATCGGGTACAGCCGGAAGTCGGTCAGCCCCCCCATGCCGCCATGGAGCCCCGGGCTGAACCTGCACATCGCGATGTAACTCTGGAAGGTAAACCGGTTCGCAAAGCCGCCCTCGGCGTTCAGCAGGGCCGTGAGATCGGCGTCGGTCATGCGCTCCGGGTGCTCGAAGGCCCGCTCCGCCCGCGCCCGGTAATCCGGTGCCTGGTATAGATCCTGCGGGATCGGCTCCTGCGTGTCGCTCCAGAAGAAGTTCCCGATCCCGTATACGATCGGCTTTCCCTGGTAGACCTCGACCGGCCCGATGTTGTGGTTTCCCGTGGTGATGAACGCCGAGGCGCCCGCATCGATCGCCGCCTTCGCCAGCGGCGCGAGGAAGCCGGCGGGCTGCAGGATCGCCGACCCGAACTGGTAGCCGTTGTCGGACTGATGCGCGTGGATCGCGGCCATCACGAAATCGGAGTTCTCTTTGCCCTGCCGGATATTGAGCAGAATCTCGGCTACGTCCACCAAGTCCAGGTCGAAAAGCGTGCCCCGCACCGGGGCCGCTTTGAAGGTGATCCCGAACCTGGTGATCCGCTTGGCGTCCCCGCCCGGGCGCGGCGCGGCGGGGCGGGGCGCCACGTCCGGGCGGGGCTGGCCGGAAACTCCGGCCCCCGGGGTCGCCTTCAGCGCGTCGAACAGGGCCTGCGGGACGAGCTCTATCGGGCTGACGCCGAGCGCGCTCACGCCGGGACGCCCGGGTGCCGCGCCCCTGTCGGGCAGCGCGTCGGAGGTCGGCCGGTAGCTGGAGGTGAAGGACACCAGCGCGATCCGCCCCTGCGGTGCTTCCAGGTAGCGGGGCGCGCGGGCGAGCCCGCGGCGCTCACCGGTCCCGGCATGGACGAGGCCGACCGCATCGAGCCACCGGCTGGTCTCCCGCATCCCCTCGATGCCCCAGTCGAGCGCGTGATTGTTGGCCCGGGAAAGGACCTGGAAGCCTAGTGCCGCGAGATCCTCGGCAACCCAGGGGTGGCTGACCAGAGGCCAGTCGGCATCGAATGAGTAGGGATGCCCCCGGAAGGCATTGATGTCGAAGATGACGGTCTCCAGGTTCGCGTAGCGCACGCCGGCGGAGGTCACCAGCTTCATGACCGAGGCAAAGCCCTGATCTCTCAGATAGCCGGACATGGGCCGGGACACGACGCAGTCGCCGACCGCCGCCAGGGTGAACGCGTCGGTCACCCCCATGGTCAGTTCACGGGCCAGCGGGCGGTGCGGGTCGAAGAACTCCGGGCGGGCGCCCGGGTCGGCCGATGGGATGGCGTGGCTTCCGGGGCCGCCCGCTTCTGTCCCGGGGCCGTGCGACGCGCTCCATGGCCCCGGGCCCGCCCCGGCCCGGGGCGGGCCGACTGTCCGCCGGCTCATCCCCGTCTCCCGGCGGCTGGCCCATCCGGCCTGGCCCCGATCCCGCTGCGGAGCAGCTCCACGAACTGCCGTACCCGCAAGTCCCGCATCTGCGGGGACTGCGTGGCCGAGCCGAACAGCCCAGGATCCAGTTCCTCGGTGACGATCGCGTCCTGGATCCGGTCCATCAACCAGTCCACCAGGGACACCACCATCTTTACGTCGATGTCCGTGCGGATCTCGCCGCGGTCGACGCCGAAGCGCACGAACGCCTCGGTGCCGTACGGGTCCTCCCGCAGCAGGAACTGGGTAATCTCCCGGCGCAGCTGCAGGCTGGAGCAGTAGTTGCCGAGGAGCACGACCCGGTAGGGGACCCAGTCCTCGTGGATCATATGCGGCGTGTGCTCGATCCAGTAGACGATCACCGCGAAGAAGCCGCGCCCGACGACCTCCGGCGGCGCCTCCAGATAGCTGCTGAACGAGCGGGCCGCGGCCTGGTAGGCGGCCAGGAACAGCCCGGCCTTGCTGGCGAAGTAACCGAACACGGCGCCCTTGGCGACCCCGGCCTCCCGGGCGATCTCCTCGATCCGCACGCCCTCGTACCCGCGCTCGGCGAAGTGCCTCATCGCCACGTTGATGATCCGCTCCTGCCTGGCCATCTGGCGTGCGGGGGCACGCACCGGTGCGCGGGCGGGCCCGGCCAGCCCGGGTATTGCCGCCTCAAGGTTTGCCGCAGTCATCGCTTGTCCGGTGGACGAACCCACTGTCTGACCTGAGGTCATAAATCATCCCGGCCTTCATTTGCGTCAGTATATTGACATCTTCTAGGTAATCTAACCATAATCGACAGCAAAACTGCCACCGTGACTGACCGAAAGTCAAATATGTGACCACCTCTCAAACCGCCACCCGATGGGACGTCATCGTGGTCGGCGCCGGACACAACGGGCTTACCGCCGGGGCACTGCTCGCCCGGGCCGGCCTCGCCACGCTGGTGGTCGAGCGGCGTGACGTGATCGGCGGGTGCTGCGTCACCGAGGAGATCGCCCCCGGCTGCCGGGCCTCCACTACCTCCTACATCGCGTCCATGCTGCGGCCCGAGGTGATCGGGAAACTGGATCTGCGGCGGCACGGGCTCCGGATGGTCCCGTGCGAGCCCGCGCTGCAGGTAGCCCTGGACGGCGGCGAGGTGCTGGCCGCGTGGAACGACTCCGGCCGGACCGCCGCGGAGATCGAGCGTTTCTCGCCCGCCGATGCCCGCTCGTTCGTGGCCGCCGACGCGGAACTGCGAGCACTGGCCGCCCGGCTGCAACCGCTGTTCACCGAACTCCCCCCGGACACCCGGGCCACCGGCCTGCGCGGCTACCGCGAGTTGCTGCGCCTCGGCTGGCGGCTGCGCGGGGTGCGCGGCCGCGAGCTCGAGGGCCTGACCACGCTTCTCACCGGCAGCCTGGGGCAGTTTATCGATGCCAGGTTCGAGTCACGGCAGGCTAAGGCGCTGCTGCTGGCCAACAACCTGTACGGCAAGCACGGCAGCCCGTACCAGCCGGGTACCCTGGTCGGCCTGGCCTTTCACCTGCTGTCCGGCGGCGAGCACGCGGAGCAAGGGTTCTCCGGCCACGTGCTGGGCGGGATGGGCGCGATCAGCGACGCGATCGCCTCCGCTGGCCGCGCGGCCGGGATGCAGATCGCCACCGGCGCGCCGGTCGCGCGAATCCTGGTCCAGGGCGGCCGGGCGGCCGGGGTCGCGCTAGAGGACGGCACCGAGATCGCGGCCGGCACGGTGCTCTCCGGTGCCGACCCGAAACGGACATTCCTGCACCTGGTCGACAAGGCAGACCTCCCCGACGAGTTCCGCGCCGCAGTCGGCGGGATCAGGATGGACGGGCCGTGCGGCAAGGTCAACCTGGTGCTGGACGCCGAGCCGCTGGTGCGCGGGATGCCAGCGGACGCGGGTCCCGGCCGCCGGGCGCTGTTCACCCTGCCGCCCGATCTCGCGGTCGCCGACGCCTGCTATGACCGGGCCAAGCGCGGCGAGCTGGCCGACGCCGACCAGCTGTTTATCGACTGCGTGGTCGCCTCCACCGTGGACGCCTCGCTGGCCCCGCCCGGCCGCCACATCATGACCTGCTTCGTCCAGTACCTGCCCTACCGGCTGGCCGAGGGGACCTGGGACGGGCTGCGGGACGAGCTGGGCGACCGGGTGCTGGCCAGGATCGGCCAGTTCGCGCCGAACGTGCCCGCGGCGGTCGTCGCCAGGCAGGTGCTGACCCCGCTCGACCTGGAGAGCGAGTACGGCCTCACCGAAGGCAACATCTTCCACGGCGACATCGCCGCGGACCAGCTGTTCCACATGCGGCCGGTGCCCGGGTGGGCGCGGTATGCGACACCGGTCAGGGGACTGTACCTGTGCGGCGCCGGAGCTCATCCCGGCGGCGGGGTGACCGGCGCACCCGGCTATAACGCGGCCCGGCGGGTGCTCGCCGACCGACGGGGACGGCGGCGATGAGCGCGGACGTGGTGATCGTCGGGGCCGGTGTGATCGGCGCCGCTACCGCCTTCCACCTCAGCCTGCTGAGCGCCGGCGATGTGCTCGTGCTCGACCGCGCGACCGCCGGGTCCGGGATGAGCTGTCGCTCGTCCGCGCTGGTGCGGATGCACTACACCTTCGGTCCCGAGGTCGAGCTGGCGGTGCGCAGCGACGCGATGTTCGAGGCCTGGCCGGATCTGGTCGGCCGCCCCGCGTGCATCCGCCGGACCGGGTTCGTCCGGATCGTGTCGCCGGGCGAGGAGAAGGCACTGCGCGCCAACGTGGCCATGCAGCGCGCGCTGGGCGCGCAGGCCGAGGTGATCGATGCCGCCACGGTCAAAGAAGTGGCACCCGGGCTGCGGGCCGACGACCTCGAGTGGGCCGCGTGGGAGCCGTACGGCGGCTACGGGGACGGAGCGGTCGTGGCCGGCGACCTGCTGGCGGCCGCGCGGGCGCGCGGGGTGCGGTACCGCCCGAACACGCAGGTCCGATCGCTGCTCACCGACGGCGACCGGGTTACCGGCGTCGAGACCAGCGCGAGCGGACCCGGCGACGGGACCGGCGTCCGCGAGTATGCAAGCACCGTCGTCCTCGCCACCGGGGTGTGGTCGCCGCCGTTGCTGCGAACCGCCGGTGTCATCCTGCCGATCGAAACCGAGCTGCACCGGGTCGCGGTGCTCGCCCACGGCCTGGGCGGGGGCGCCCCGGTAGCCTGCATCGACTCCACCACCCAGACCTACTTCCGGCCGGAGGCCGCAGGCACGATGACGCTCGTCGGCGCCTTCGCCGGCCAGCGCGGCGCGGACCCGGATGCCGCGGCGACCGCGACCGTCGAGGACCTGGCGCCGCTGGTGT
>JBOHCG010000311.1:0-9180 GCA_050698735.1 Streptosporangiaceae bacterium
CTGCTGGGCACCTGGTGGGGGCAGCGGGGCGGCGGCAGGAAGGCCGCCGCGGTCGAGCAGCTGCTCGGCGAGGGCCTCGTCGACTACGCGGCGGGCCAGCGCAGCCCGGCGGCGCTCGCGCTGCTGTCCGGCATCGCCTGCCTCGGCACGCCCCGGCAGGCCGCCAAGGCCGAGCGGGTCGCGCTCGGCCTGATCGAAGGCGGCGTGCACTGCCCTGGCTGGGCCGAGCACCTGGGCGCGGTGACCTCGGCGGAGTGCTACGTCAACCCCGACGACCTGGGCGACCAGGACGAGGTCATCTGCGTGTTCAGCTACGCGGGCGAGGAGCCGCACGCGCTGGTCACCGTCGTGGACTACAACGCCGACGGGATGATCCGCGACGGCTGGGTGACCTCCCGGGTGGCCAAGCTGCTCGACCACTGCCGCGAGGCAAGCGGCCAGCGCGGCGCGGCGGGCAAGTACGCGTTCCGGCAGGTCGACGCCGGGCAGGCGCGGCGCATGCTGGAGACCGCGCTCGCCGCCACGGACGCGGTGGACGATCCGCCGGTCAGCGACTCCTTCCCGTCCTACCACGCGTTCATCAGGGCACGGATCAGGGCGCTGCCGCCGATGCGCGGCCGCGGCGCTTCGGGATCGGCCGGCGGCCCGAGCACCGGCGCGTTCCCCGCGGTGGGGCGGCGCACCTGGAGCAAGGACCGGCGGGCGATGCTCGCCGCCGAGTTCCTGGCCTCGGACGAGGCGGAGGACCTGTCCGACCGCGGCTCGGCCTCGCACTGCGCCGACCGCATCATCGACTACGGGTGCGACAAGGACTTCGGCCGCCCGCTGCGGATGAGCCCGGCGAAGGTCCAGGCGTTCCTGCTGGGCTGGCTGCCGCGCAAGGTGATGCTCTTGTTCGCGGAGCAGGACGCGATGCCGCACGTGCTCGCGGCGTGGGTGCGGTGGGCCGGCCGACGGCGCGGGCTCGCCGAGGAGGCCGTCACCGAGACGCTCGAGACCGTGTTCAACTCGATGGGCATGTTCGCGCAGGCCTACCGGGATCCGGCCGAGTTCGGCCTGGACTACGTGCTGGTGCGGCGGCTGCTGCCGGACGGCGACCTGGAGGCGCTGCCGCGGCGGGCGTTCGCGTTCCCCGTGCTCGAGGGCTGGCATTCCGGCACCGACCTGGGCAGCCTCGACCCGGCCGACCCGCGCGACCGGCGGGCGCTGCTCGCCGCCGACCACGCGACCCCGGCCCCCGGCGGCGTCGGCCGGCACATCGAGCGGCACCTGCAGCTAGCCGACCGGCTCTGGCGCGGCGACCCGCCCGAGCTGTGGGAGGCCGCGCAGCGCCTGCTGGACGCCGGCCAGGACCGCCACCTGGTGCTGCACGCGCTGATGGCCGTGCTCGACCACACAAGCGGCGACGAGGCCGCCCTGATCGCCGTGCTGTGCGAACTGGAAGGCGACGAGCCCTGAGTCGTGCCCTGGAGAGATACCACGGCCCGTTCTGCATAAAAAGGAACGTTACGGAGCTCAGCTGGGTACGGCGGGACCGTAACCTCCGCCGCCCGGGGTGTGGATGACGAGGACGTCGCCGGGGGCGACCGGGACCGAGTCGCAGCCGCGCATCGGGGTGACCGAACCGTCCGGGTGCTCGATCCAGTGCCGGCCGAGCGCGCCCGGGCTGCCGCCTGCCATGCCGAAGGCGGGGACGCGGCGGTGGCCGGACAGGGTGGTGACGGTCACCGGCTCGGTGAAGCGCAGCCTGCGGACGCCGCCGTTGCCGCCGTGCCAGCGGCCCGCGCCGCCGCTGCCCGGGCGGATCCGGTAGGACTCCAGCAGCACCGGGTAGCGCCACTCGAGGACCTCGGGGTCGGTGAGCCGGGAGTTGGTCATCTTGGTCTGCACCACGTCGGTGCCGTCGAAGCCGTCGCCGGCGCCCGAGCCGCTCGCGACGGTCTCGTAATACTGGTACCGCTCGTTGCCGAACGTCACGTTGTTCATCGTCCCGGACCCCTCGGCCATCACGCCGAGCGCGGCGTACAGCGCGCCGGTGACCGCCTGGGAGGTCTCCACGTTGCCGGCCGCGACCGCCGCCGGGTAGCGCGGCGCGAGCATGCTGCCGGCCGGGATGATCACCTTCAGCGGCTGCAGGCAGCCGGAGTTGAGCGGGATGTCGTCGGCGACCAGGGTGCGGAACACGTACAGCACGGCCGCCATCGCCACCGCCGACGGCGCGTTGAAGTTGTCGGCAAGCTGCGGCGACGTGCCGGTGAAGTCGATCTCGGCCGTTCTTGCTGCTTGGTTCACGCGGACGGCGACGTTGATCGTGGCGCCGTTGTCCAGCTCGTAGGAGTAGTGGCCGTCGTGCAGCGCGGTGATGACGCGGCGGACGGACTCGGCGGCGTTGCGCTGGACGTGTTCCATGTAGGCCTTGACCACATCGAGGCCAAAGTGCGCGACCATGCGGTGCAGTTCCTGGCTGCCCTTGGAGTTGGCGGCGATCTGGGCGCGCAGGTCGGCGAGGTTGGTGGCCGGGTCACGGGACGGGTACTCGGCGGCTTCGAGCAGGTCCCGGGTTTCTGTTTCCCTGAGCCGGCCGTCGCTGACCAGCAGCCAGTTGTCGATCAGCACGCCCTCCTGCTCGACCCGGGTGCTCGCCGACGGCATCGAGCCAGGTGACATGCCGCCGATCTCCGCGTGGTGCCCCCGGGAGGCCACGTAGAACCAGATCTGGCCGGTCTCGGGGGATGACGATGGACCATCGTTGTCGTCCTGGGCACGACGATGGACCATCGTTGTGGGCCGATCGGGGCCGGGGGCGAACACGGGTGTGACCACGGTGATGTCTGGGATGTGAGTGCCGCCGTGGTAGGGGTCGTTGAGGACGTAGACGTCGCCGCGGCGGATGTCCGGGTTGCGGGCGATGACCATCTTGATGGATTCGCTCATCGAGCCGAGGTGGACGGGCATGTGCGGGGCGTTGGCGATCAGGCCGCCGTCGGCGTCGAAGACCGCGCAAGAAAAATCGAGCCGCTCCTTGATGTTGACCGAGTGCGCGGTGGACTGCAGGCGCACGCCCATCTGTTCGGCGACCGACATGAAGAGGTTGTTGAAGATCTCCAGCATCACCGGGTCGGCTTCGGCGCCGATGCCGGCCTGGGCTGGGCGGGGGGTCACGCGGGACAGCAGCAGGTCGCCGCGGTCGGTCACGGCGGCCTGCCAGCCGGGCTCGATGACGGTGGTCGCCAGTTCCTCGGCGATGACGGCCGGGCCGTCGATGGCCTGGCCTGGCCGCAGGCCGGCGCGCGGATACAGGCCGACCTCGGCCCAGGCGCCGGCGGCGAACATCGTGATGCCCGCCTGGGGCTCGGGTCGTCCCGCGCCGGGCGGGGGTGGCTGGGGGGGCCGTTCCTCGCTGACCGGCCGCTCGGGCTGGGCGCCGTTTGTTTTTTGGGCAGAACGGGCCGTGGTATCAGCGGCGGTCTGTGCGGTGGCCCGGGCGGGCTCGTCGTCGGAGGGGGCGGTTGGCTGGGTGCCGATGAGCTCGACGGAGACGGCTTCGGTGATGATCGGCTTGTCGGGCTTGAGGAAGGAGAAGCGGCGGGTGTACTCGGCCTCGAACGCGGCGGTCATCTCCTCCAGCGGGGCGACTGGGACGATGACGGCGGTGTCGGTGCCCTCGTAGCGAAGGTGCGCGCGGTGGGTGGCGGTGGTCTGGCCGGCGGGGACCCCACCCACCTCCCCTCCCCCCTTCCCTGCCAGCTCGGCGCGGGCGTCGGCCTCCAGCGGGGCCAGGATGCCGGGCAGCGCCTTGATCAGGTCCGCGGTGAGCGGCGCCTCGACGGCTTGCTCGCGCATCGCGATGATGTCGGCCAGGCCGATGCCGTAGGCGGACAGCACACCGGCCAGCGGGTGGATCAGCACGTTGGTCATGCCGAGCGCGTCGGCCACCGCGCAGGCGTGCTGGCCGCCGGCGCCGCCGAACACGTTGAGCAGGTACTCGGTCACGTCATAGCCGCGCTGGACGGAGATCTTCTTGATCGCGTTGGCCATGTTGGCCACGGCGACCTCGACGAAGCCGGCCGCGACCTGCTCCGGGCCCCTTGTGTCGCCGGTGGCCCGTGCGATCTGCCTGGCGAGGCCGGCGAACTGTTTTCTTGTCGTCTCCGCATCGAGGGGCTGGTCCGCGTCGGGGCCGAAGACGTGCGGGAAGTGGGCCGGCTGGATGCGGCCGAGCAGCACGTTCGCGTCGGTGACGGTAAGCGGGCCGCCGCGCCGGTAGCAGGCGGGACCGGGGTCCGCGCCCGCCGAATCGGGGCCGACCCGGTACCTGCTGCCGTCGAAGTGCAGCACGGAGCCGCCGCCCGCGGCGACGGTGTGGATGGACAGCATCGGCGCCCGCAGCCGCACCCCGGCGACCTGAGTCTCGTACTCGCGCTCGAACTCGCCCGCGTAGTGCGACACGTCGGTCGAGGTGCCGCCCATGTCGAAGCCGATGACCTTGGTGAAGCCGGCCTCCCGGGCGGTCCTCGCCATGCCGACGATGCCGCCGGCCGGGCCGGACAGGATGGAGTCCTTGCCGCGGAAGCTGGCCGCGTCGGTCAGGCCGCCGTTGGACTGCATGAAGAACAGCTTCGTGCCTTCTAGCTCGCGGGCCACCTCGGTCACGTAGCGGCGCAAGATCGGCGACAGGTAGGCGTCCACCACCGTGGTGTCGCCGCGGGAGACCAGCTTCATCAGCGGGCTGGTCCGGTGGGATTCGCTCACCTGGGGGAAGCCGGTGGCGCGGGCGATCGCGCCGATGCGTTCTTCGTGACCTGGGTGGCGGTAGCCGTGCATGCAGACGATCGCCACGCTGCGGAAGCCGTCGTCGTAGGCCTGCTTGAGGTCTTGCCTTATGGCGTCTTCGTCGAGCGGGGTGAGGACCTCGCCGCGGGGGCCGATGCGCTCGTCGGCCTCGATCACCCTGCCGTACAGCAGCTCGGGAAGGACGATCTTGCGGTCGAAGATGCGCGGGCGGTTCTGGTAGGCGATCCGAAGTGCGTCGCCGAACCCCCTGGTGATCACCAGGACGGTGGGCTCGCCCTTCCGCTCGAGCAGGGCGTTGGTCGCCACCGTGGTGCCGAGCCTGACCGCGCCGATCTGGTCCGCGGGGATCTTCTCGGTTTGTCCTACGGCGAGCAGGTGGCGGATGCCGGCCACCGCGGCGTCGCGGTAGGCCTTCGGGTTGTCGGACAGCAGCTTGTGCGCGACGAGGCGGCCGTCCGGGCGCCTGGCGACGATGTCGGTGAACGTGCCGCCACGGTCGATCCAGAATTCCCAGCGTCCGGCCACTCCGGCAGCGTAGCTGATGTCTCGTTCTGCTTGTCAGGGCCTGTCGGGCCTGTCGGGCTTGTCAGGCGCGCAGCGGGTCCAGGTCGCGGTGCGCGGCGTCCACGTCCTGCGCGGTCAGCGTGGTCAGGTCCTCCGCGGTCGGCTGCTCGCCGAGCTGGATCACCCGGACGTCGCGGCAGGCGCTGGCGCGCTCGAGCAGGGATCTGGCGAACCTGCCGTTGCCGAGCTCGTCGATCCGGCCCGCCTCGCAGGCGCCGGCGAAGATCTGGCCGAGGTGCTGGATGGCTTCGGTGTCGAAGATGTCTCCGGACTGTTCGGCCAGCAGGACGGCGATGCGGACCAGTTCGCCGGGCTGGTAGCTGGGGAAGGTGACCTTCGTGCTGAACCGCGATGCCAGGCCGGGGTTGCTGCGCAGGAACCTGTCCATGTCGTCCGTGTATCCCGCCAGCACGATCACCAGCCGGTCCCGGTCGTCCTCGGCCCGCTTGAGCAGGGTCTGCACCGCCTCGGAGCCGAACGCGTCGCCGCCGTCGTAGCCGTCGTTGTGCAGCGAGTACGCCTCGTCGATGAACAGGATGCCGCCCATCGCGGAGTCGATGAGCTTGTTGGTCTTGATCGCGGTCGAGCCCAGGTGCTCGCCGACCAGGTCCGCCCGGTGCGCCTCCAGCACCTCGGGCCTGATCAGCAGGCCCTGCGCTGCGAAGATCCGGCCGAGGATGCGGGCGACCGTGGTCTTGCCGGTGCCGGGTGGCCCGGTGAACACGAAGTGCCTGGCCGGCGGCTGGCTGGCCAGCCCGTGGGTGTTGCGCAGCTTGGCCGCGCGCAGCTGGGCGGCGATGGCACGGACCTGCTGTTTCACCGGTTCCAGGCCGACTAGCTCGTCGAGCTCCGCGATCGCGCCCTCGACGGTCGGGGTGTCCTCGTAGCCGCGCAGCCTGCTGGTCAGCTCGGCGAAGGCCTGCTCCAGGTCGGCGGCGTGAATCGTCACCAGGTCCACGCGGGACGGCTCGGCGGTACGGGCCATCACCCGCACGTCCCTGGCCTGGCCGGCCTTCTCGAGCAGGCTGCGGACGAACCGGCCGTTGCCGAGATCGTCGGTGATCCGGCGACGGCCTACCTCTTCGAGGATGCGCCACAGGACCGGGCTGGCGTCCGGATCGAGTTCGTCGCCGCGGTGGCGGAGCGCGGCCTGCGCGAGCTGCATCATCTCCTGCGGCGCGTAGCTGGGGAACTTCAGCCTGGTCGCGAACCTGGAGGCGAGGCCGGGATTGGAGGCGAGGAACGTCTCCATCTGCTTCTCGTAGCCCGCCAGGATGATGATGAGGTTCTCGCGGTCGTCCTCGGCCCGCTTCAGCAGCGTCTGGACCGCCTCCACGCCGAACCTGTCGGTCTGCCCGTCGCCCTCGTTGACCAGGCTGTAGGCCTCGTCGATGAACAGCACCCCGTCCAGCGCGCCCTCGACGAGCTCGTTTGTCTTGATCGCGGTGGCGCCGAGGTACTCGCCGACCAGGTCGGCCCGGTGCGCCTCGACGACCTCTGGCGTCGCGAGCAGGCCGAACGCGTAGAAGATCTTGGCGAGCACCCGGGCCACCGTGGTCTTCCCCGTTCCGGGCGGGCCGAGGAAGACGAAGTGCCGCATCGGGCGCTCGGTGGTGATGCCGGCCACCGTGCGCTGGCGGGCCGCCTCGATGGACGCGGCGATCGAGCGCACCTGTTCCTTGATCGTTGCCAGGCCGATCATCGCGTCGAGCTCGGCCATGGCGTCCTCGACCGAGATCTGCGGCCGTGGCCGCGGCGGGTAACCCTGGCCCTGCTGGTCGCGCGCGGCGTGGTCGGCGTACGGCAGCGCGGCGGCCTGCGCGCGGACGCCGGGAGCGGCGGGGTGACCCGGGTGGCCGGGGTGGCCGGGGTGGCGTGGCGCCTGGCCCTGGCGCGGCGCGGGCCTGGCGGGGGCGGGACCCTGGTTCTGGCGGGGACCTGTGCCTTGGCCTTGAGCCGGGGCCGGGCCCTGGCCGTGGGCCGGGCCGTAGCCCGGTGCCTGGCCCGGGGCGTGGCCTGGGCCGATCATGCGGGAGTCCTGCACGCTCTTGGCGGTACGCCAGCCGAGCGCGACGGCGGCAAGTACCCAGGCCGCGATCACGAAGGCCAGCGCCGGGATGTGCAGCGCGGTCCGCTGGCTCAGCAGGACCGCGACGATCACCGGCCATATCAGCACCGCCGCGACCGTGCGGCAGGGGACGTACCAGCGGCCGAGCGCTCCGACGTGCGCCAAGACGGCGACCACCACCGGCAGCGCGAGCAGCGACCACTTGGTCGTCCAGGACACCTGGGCGTTGGACAGGCCAAAGATGGAAATGACCCACACCACGGCCATCGCGACGTAGGCGGAGGCCATCCGGGTACGGACCTTGTTGGCCAGCGCGCTGGGGGCGAGCACCGGGCAGCAGAACACCACGGCGCCGATGACCATGAGGATCCTGCGGAAAAGCGGGGCACGAGCAATGGCCTGCTGGACCCGTTCGACGAGGTTGGGCTTCTCCCGTGCGGCGGGCTGGGCCCTGTCGTTTGGCAGCATCTCGCTTCCTTGCCCCTAGTCAGCCTCGCAGCCTCGCCGACTGCCTAGTGATCCACGGGGTCCGCAGCCCGCAAGTGGTTGCCGGACAGTCGTATGTCCTTGTATAGCGCATCACCCATGATCGCGACAGCACACACGTCGATACTGTCGGTAAAAGTCGTCATGGCCGAAAGGAACGAGGGTCTCCTGTTGATCACATTCTGATAATTGCCCGTATCTCCATCATGGACCGCGCGCGGGCCGGCGCGTCAAGATAGGCACGGCCATCGTCTTGCCGGCGGCCGGATCTGTTTTGCCTACGGTCTTCCCGGTGAGGGCGGATCGTCCTTCAAGCTTCCCAAACGCGCTGAAACGACCCATTAAGGATCATACATGGACAGGATCGCGGCTGAGCTACTCATTCCCGGACACGGTGCCCCCATCCGCGACGGGGTGGTTCTCCTGGACGGGCCGCGGATCAGCTACGCCGGGCCGGCCGCCCTGGCGCCGTCGTCTCCCGGTGCTTCTGTTATTTCTGTGACCACGGTGATGCCGGGGATGTGGGAGTGTCACGGGCACCTGATCGGCGCACGGTCGATGGACCTCAACCTGGTGCCGCTCGAGCCCGCGGCGGTGCGCGCCGCGCGCTGCACGCGGGACCTGCGCGCGGCGCTCGACGCGGGGATCACCTCGGTCCGCGAGGTGGGCGGGCTCGGCGTTTACCTGGCCAGGGTCGTCGCCGAGGGCGTCCTCGACGGTCCGGTCATCTACGCCGCGGGTTCGGTTCTTTCCACCACCGGCGGCCACGGCGACCTGCACGCCTTCCCGCTGGACTGGATCGAGGACTTCGGCACGCAGGCGGACATGCTGCGGCTTGCCGACGGGCCGGACGAGTGCGCGAAGGCGGCCCGCGAGCAGCTGCGGCGCAACGCCAAGGTGATCAAGGTCCACGCGTCGGGTGGTGTCCTCTCCGAGGTCGACGACCCGATCCACCAGCAGTTCACGGCGGCCGAGCTGCGGGCCATCGTGGAGGTCGCCGGGCTCGCCGACCGGGCGGTCGCGGCGCACTGCCACGGCAAGCCCGGCATCATGTCCGCGCTGCGGGCGGGCGTGCGCACCATCGAGCACGGCACCTACCTCGACGAGGAGTGCTGCGACGCGATGCGCGAGAGCGGCGCGATCCTGGTCCCGACCCGGACGATCATCGAGGACATCCTGTCGCACAAGGACAGCGTGCCCGACTACGCGGTGGCCAAGCTCGAGGCGGTCGCCGACATTCACGCGCAGGCGGTGGCGCTGGCCTACTC